>NZ_JAMXBK010000027.1:0-529388 GCF_023913815.1 Pseudarthrobacter cellobiosi | reverse complement strand
GGTGTGGGTGGTTTCTGTGGTTCTCTCGAAAATTAGCGTTTTTGATCTTTTGTGGTCAAGTTTTTAAGAGCACACGGTGGATGCCTTGGCATTAGGAGCCGAAGAAGGACGTAGGAATCTGCGATAAGCCTGGGGGAGTCGATAACCGGACTTTGATCCCAGGGTCTCCGAATGGGGAAACCCCGCCAGGGGCGCGAGCTGCCTGGTGACCCGCATCTGAACACATAGGGTGCGTGGAGGGAACGCGGGGAAGTGAAACATCTCAGTACCCGCAGGAAGAGAAAACAATAGTGATTCCGTCAGTAGTGGCGAGCGAACGCGGATCAGGCTAAACCGTTCCATGTGTGATAGCCGGCGGGCGTTGCATGGTCGGGGTTGTGGGACTTTCCATACCAGTTCTGCCGGACTGGTGAGGTGTGATGTGCAGGCATAGGTGAACGGTCTTGAAAGGCCGGCCAGAGAGGGTGTGAGCCCCGTAACCGAAATGTTTTGTGCCGCCTGGAGAGTATCCCAAGTAGCACGGGGCCCGAGAAATCCCGTGTGAATCTGTCAGGACCACCTGATAAGCCTAAATACTCCCTAATGACCGATAGCGGACCAGTACCGTGAGGGAAAGGTGAAAAGTACCCCGGGAGGGGAGTGAAACAGTACCTGAAACCGTGTGCTTACAATCCGTCGGAGCAACCTTGTAGTTGTGACGGCGTGCCTTTTGAAGAATGAGCCTGCGAGTTAGTGTTACGTCGCGAGGTTAACCCGTGTGGGGAAGCCGTAGCGAAAGCGAGTCTGAATAGGGCGTTGCAGTGGCGTGATCTAGACCCGAAGCGAAGTGATCTACCCATGGCCAGGTTGAAGCGACGGTAAGACGTCGTGGAGGACCGAACCCACTTCAGTTGAAAATGGAGGGGATGAGCTGTGGGTAGGGGTGAAAGGCCAATCAAACTTCGTGATAGCTGGTTCTCCCCGAAATGCATTTAGGTGCAGCGTTGCGTGTTTCTTGCTGGAGGTAGAGCTACTGGATGGCTAATGGGCCCTACAAGGTTACTGACGTCAGCCAAACTCCGAATGCCGGTAAGTGAGAGCGCAGCAGTGAGACTGTGGGGGATAAGCTTCATAGTCGAGAGGGAAACAGCCCAGACCACCAACTAAGGCCCCTAAGCGTGTGCTAAGTGGGAAAGGATGTGGAGTTGCGAAGACAACCAGGAGGTTGGCTTAGAAGCAGCCATCCTTAAAAGAGTGCGTAATAGCTCACTGGTCAAGTGATTCCGCGCCGACAATGTAGCGGGGCTCAAGTACACCGCCGAAGTTGTGGATTTCAGATATTAGCTAAGCCGCCCCTTGTGGGTTGGTTCAGGCGTCTGGAGTGGTAGGGGAGCGTCGTGTGGGCAGTGAAGTCGCGGTGTAAACCAGCGGTGGAGCCTACACGAGTGAGAATGCAGGCATGAGTAGCGAAAGACGGGTGAGAAACCCGTCCGCCGAATGATCAAGGGTTCCAGGGTCAAGCTAATCTGCCCTGGGTAAGTCGGGACCTAAGGCGAGGCCGACAGGCGTAGTCGATGGACAACGGGTTGATATTCCCGTACCGGCGAAAAACCGTCCATGTTGAACAGGGGATACTAACCGCCCGATGCCTGCCCGCCCACCCTTCGGGGTGATGTGGGTTTTGGTGGAGCGCGGGACCTGATCCTGGGAGGCAAGCGTATTAACAGGTGTGACGCAGGAAGGTAGCCAAGCCGGGCGATGGTTGTCCCGGTCTAAGGATGTAGGGCGAACGGTAGGCAAATCCGCCGTTCATGATGCCTGAGATCTGATGGGACCCCCTCACGGGGGGATTTGGTGATCCTATGCTGCCGAGAAAAGCATCGACGCGAGGTTTTAGCCGCCCGTACCCCAAACCGACACAGGTGATCAGGTAGAGAATACTAAGGCGATCGAGAGAATTATGGTTAAGGAACTCGGCAAAATGCCCCCGTAACTTCGGGAGAAGGGGGGCCCCAACCTTGAACACCACTTGCTGGTGGGAGGGGATCGGGGCCGCAGAGACCAGGGGGAAGCGACTGTTTACTAAAAACACAGGTCCGTGCGAAGTCGCAAGACGATGTATACGGACTGACTCCTGCCCGGTGCTGGAAGGTTAAGAGGACCGGTTAGCCTTACGGCGAAGCTGAGAATTCAAGCCCCAGTAAACGGCGGTGGTAACTATAACCATCCTAAGGTAGCGAAATTCCTTGTCGGGTAAGTTCCGACCTGCACGAATGGAGTAACGACTTCCCCGCTGTCTCAACCATAAACTCGGCGAAATTGCAGTACGAGTAAAGATGCTCGTTACGCGCAGCAGGACGGAAAGACCCCGAGACCTTTACTATAGTTTGGTATTGGTGTTCGGAGTGGCTTGTGTAGGATAGGTGGGAGACGTTGAAGCCCGGACGCCAGTTCGGGTGGAGTCATCGTTGAAATACCACTCTGGTCACTTTGGACATCTAACTTCGGCCCGTAATCCGGGTCAGGGACAGTGCCTGATGGGTAGTTTAACTGGGGCGGTTGCCTCCTAAAAAGTAACGGAGGCGCCCAAAGGTTCCCTCAGCCTGGTTGGCAATCAGGTGTCGAGTGTAAGTGCACAAGGGAGCTTGACTGTGAGAGAGACATCTCGAGCAGGGACGAAAGTCGGGACTAGTGATCCGGCGGTACATTGTGGAATGGCCGTCGCTCAACGGATAAAAGGTACCTCGGGGATAACAGGCTGATCTTGCCCAAGAGTCCATATCGACGGCATGGTTTGGCACCTCGATGTCGGCTCGTCGCATCCTGGGGCTGGAGTAGGTCCCAAGGGTTGGGCTGTTCGCCCATTAAAGCGGTACGCGAGCTGGGTTTAGAACGTCGTGAGACAGTTCGGTCCCTATCCGCTGCGCGCGCAGGAAATTTGAGAAGGGCTGTCCTTAGTACGAGAGGACCGGGACGGACGAACCTCTGGTGTGTCAGTTGTACTGCCAAGTGCACCGCTGATTAGCTACGTTCGGATGGGATAACCGCTGAAAGCATCTAAGCGGGAAGCTCGCTTCGAGATGAGATTTCCATACACCTTGTGTGTGAGAGGCCCCCAGCCAGACCACTGGGTTGATAGGCCGGATGTGGAAGCGAGGACTAACGACTCGTGAAGCTGACCGGTACTAATAGGCCGATAACTTACACCACACACCACTGCGTGAACGGCATTCAAAAGACGTTCACATCAAGCANACCACTGCGTGAACGGCATTCAAAAGACGTTCACATCAAGCACTGGTAAGAAGATAACAAGACTGCTTGCGTCCACTATGTGGTTCCCAAACAACAAACCCGTCCACGGACGGCACGTTGCCCAGGGAACAAAAAACACAACACAATAACAACACCACACCTGCAACCAAAAGTTGCAGGAAGCATGTTGTAACCAGATTTCCCACACCCCCCCCGGGGTGTGACGGGTCGAAGGGTTACGGCGGTCATAGCGTGGGGGAAACGCCCGGTCCCATTCCGAACCCGGAAGCTAAGACCCACAGCGCCGATGGTACTGCACCCGGGAGGGTGTGGGAGAGTAGGTCACCGCCGGAACATCATTACGGTCGAGAGCCCCCCAACCACCAGGTTGGGGGGCTCTCCCACGTTAACCACCGCACTGGCACCAGCCGCCCATGGACTGCGTTGCACCTCAAAGCCGCGCACCCGCCTCGCCCCGCGCACAGCCGAAGAAGCGGCACCGGCCCCAACCCGCCGCCGTCGTACACCACACAACCCACTACGCGAACTGGCAGAGCGTCCGGCTGAACGCTGCAGGAAATGATAGAGCGTCCGCCGGAACACTGCAGGAACTGCAGGAGCGTCCGCTGCAGAAACTGCGAGAGCGTCACCTGGGGAGTGTGAACATTCCCACGACGGCGGCCTGGAGACGGATCCATGTCATCTGTCGGTGAGGTCTCGCCTAGAATTGACTGAGATGTACGGACTTCGAAGCGCTTGATTTCGGGTTGCGTAGGATAACGAAACACGGAACGAGCGGCTGCGATTGCGCCAGTGGTCGGCTCATAACAGGAGGAATCCCCATGGCTGAGCACAACGGCGGCAACCGCGGCGGCAACGACCGCGGTCCTTTCCGCGGCAACAACAATTCTGGCGGCGACCCGCGGGGATTCCGTTCCCGCGAAGACCGTAACTCCGAGGCTCCGAAGCGCGCGCCTGGTTCCGGTGAACGTAAGCCTTTTGGTGATCGTCCGAGCCGCGAGGGCGATGGCGAGCGTCGTGCCTTCGGTGGTGGAGAACGCAAGCCGTTCACAGGCGGCGGTGAACGGAAGCCGTATGGTGACCGTGACAACAAGCCTAATGGTGGTCGTCCTCGTCGAGAAGGTGACGGTGAACATCGTACCTTCGGCGGTGGAGAGCGCAAGCCCTTCAGCAGCGGCGGGGACCGGAAACCGTTCACAGNNGTTCGGTGACCGGGACAACAAGTCCTTCGGTGATCGTCCGCGCCGGGAAGGCGACGGTGAACGTCGCAGCTTCGGCGGCGGGGACCGGAAACCGTTCACAGGTGGCGGCGACCGGAAGCCGTTCGGTGACCGGGACAACAAGTCCTTCGGTGATCGTCCGCGCCGGGAAGGCGACGGTGAACGTCGCAGCTTCGGCGGCGGGGACCGGAAGCCGTTCGGTGACCGCCAGGACCGTGCCCCCCGGAGCTTCGACCGCGGTGATTCCGGCCCCCGCCAGTTCGGCAGGGACCGTGCGGAAGACCGCCCGGTCCGTGTACCCAACGCGCGTGACCTTCGCAGTGCCAACCGTCCGGACCGCGAACGTTCCCCGGAAATCGATGAGGATGTCACGGGCAAGGAGCTTGACCGCGCTACGCAGCACCAGATCAAGACTCTGGAAGACAAGAGCGCAGAGTGGGTTGCCCGCCACCTGGTAATGGCCGGACGCCTGATCGACGAAGAGCCCGAGCTGGCTTTCCAGCATGCCCTCGCCGCGAGCCGGCGTGGTGGCCGGCTGGCTGCCGTCCGTGAAGCCGTCGGACTCACCGCTTACGCGGCAGGACACTACGGCGAAGCGCTGCGCGAATTCCGGACCTACCGCCGCATTAGCGGTTCGAACGTCCACCTACCCGTGATGGCAGATTGCGAACGCGGACTGGGCCGGCCTGACCGTGCCCTTGACGTGGTGCGGTCCGAGGAAGCGAATGACCTTGACGCTCCCGGCAAAGTCGAGTTGGCCATCGTGGCGGCCGGTGCCCGGTCTGACCTCGGCCAGTTGGACGCTGCCGTGGCTGAACTTGAAATTTCCCAGCTGGACTTGAACCGTGCGTTCTCCTACAGTCCAAGGCTGTTCAGGGCCTACGCTAACGCCCTGTCCGCCGTTGGTCGAGAAGATGAGGCGGCTAAATGGCAGAAGCAGGCCGTTGTGGCTGAAAATGCCTTGGGTCTCGGCGCCGATGAGGAACCCGACATCGTGGACCTTGGCTGGGACGAGGAAGAGGAAGCCCGCGAGGAAGCTCAGCGCCGGCGTCTGCTGGAGCGTGCTGCCGCAGGCCCCGAAGCCGCTGCATCCACGCCTGCTGCCCGGACCGAGGTAGCCGCGGACAAGACTGCCGTGGAGGCCGCTGCCGTTGATGCAGACATCGACGACGCCGAATCGGATTTCTTCGAGTCCGATGACGCCGAGTCTGACGAGGATTCCGTCGAAGCAGACGAACTGGAGGCCGGCGACGCCGAGCACGGTGAAGAAGAGCACAGCGAAGCAGGCGACAACACCAACGGCTTCGATGGCCACTCTGAAGGACGGGACAGCTAGCCCGCCATGACTGAAGTTCCACTGATTTCTCTGTTCGACGCCCTTTTGGCGGACCTGGACGGCGTGGTCTATGCCGGACAGCACGCCATCCCCGGCGCCGTTGACTCGCTGCAGCAACTGGAGGGTTTGGGCATTGGCCTGGGGTATGTCACCAACAATGCCTCCCGCACTCCGGCTCAGGTAGCGGCGCATCTCCGTGAACTGGGTGCGCCGGCGGACGATGACCAGGTGGTCAGTTCCTCGCAAGCCGCGGCCGAGCTCCTGACATCACTCGTTGCCCCCGGAGCGCGGGTGCTGATCACCGGCAGCCCCGCTCTGGCGCAGGAAATCGAACTGGTGGGACTGACTCCTGTCTACAGCCAGGATGAGGATCCGGTAGCCGTGGTCCAGGGGTTCAATCCCGGTATCGGCTGGAAGGATCTGGCCGAGGCGTCATACGTGGTGTCGGCCGGGGCACTGTGGATCGCCACCAACACCGATATGTCCATTCCGCAGGCAAGGGGAATAGCCCCGGGAAACGGCACCCTTGTGGCAGCAGTAGCCGCTGCCACCGGACAGACTCCGCGGGTCGCCGGTAAGCCGGAAGCCCCGCTCTTCCACGCCGCCGCCAAGCGGCTCGCGGCTGACCGCCCGCTGGTGGTGGGCGACCGCCTGGACACCGACATCCTCGGCGGCAACAACGCCGGGTTTGCCACGGTGGCCGTGCTGACCGGTGTCGACACCACGGCTACCATCTTGGCCGCACGCACGGCGGAACGCCCGGACTACATCATTAATTCCCTCAGCGACCTCCACCGCCCCTACCCGGCCGTGGACCACACTGACGGAATGCACCGTTGCGGGGCCTCCACCGCGCGGGTCAGCGGTGGCACCATCCAGGTCAGCGGCAGCGAAGGTGACCTGGATTCGTGGCGGGCTGCCTGCGCCGCCTGGTGGACTGCGGTCCCTGACGCCGCCCTGCCCACCGAGCCCAAACTCGAGTGGCGCAATCATTAGACTGGTCCAATGACTGAGCTGAACGAAGCGCACCATCCGGAAGCAGCCCAGCCAACGCCGGAATGGCCGGACACAGCTGCGCCGGCAACGACCGATCCGTCCATTGCGGCCCTAACGGCCGCGATGGACGGCGTCGAACAGTTGCCCGTATCTGAGCATGAAGCTGTTTACAGCGACCTCCACGATGCCCTGCTGCACGCGTTGAACGAAGAGGCCCCAGACGGCGGAGGAGAAGCTTGAGCATGGCACGACTTGACCAGGCGCTCGTCGCCCGCGGCCTGGCCAGATCCCGGACCCACGCTGCATCGTTGATTGCCGAGGGCAAGGTGAGCTCGGCCGGCCAGATCCTGTCAAAGGCGTCCCTCCAGGTCGACGACGGCAAGGACCTAGCGGTCGAGCACACCGAAGAGGACAGCTACGTCAGCCGGGCCGGGCACAAGCTGGCGGGCGCCCTGGACGTTTTCCCCGAGGTCACGGTTGCCGGCAAGAGATGCCTGGACGCCGGCGCCTCCACCGGCGGCTTCACCGAGGTCCTCCTGCGGCGCGGTGCGGCACACGTGGTGGCAGTCGACGTCGGTCATGGCCAGCTGGTCCCGCAGCTCCGCGCCGATGACCGCGTATCCGTGTACGAGGGCCTCAACGTGCGGTACATGGCGCCGGCGGACATCGGCGGACAAGCCGAACTCACGGTGGCCGACCTCTCCTTCATCTCGCTGACCCTGGTGGTCCTGCCGCTGGCGCTGTGCACGCGGCCGGGTGGCGACTTGGTGCTGATGGTGAAGCCCCAGTTCGAGATCGGCAAGGACCGGCTGGGCCGCACCGGCGTGGTCACTTCCGAGCGCGAACGCCGGATGGCCGTGGAAAAAGTTGCCAATGCGGCGCTCGACGCCGGACTGGACTTACGCGGCTTAGCGGCCAGCCCGCTGCCGGGCCAGGACGGAAACGTCGAATACTTCCTGTGGATAAAGCGCAGGATGACCCAAGACCTGCCTAAGATCGAAGAGCGCCTCGCAGCCATTGACGGATTGCTTGGCCGAATCTGGCCGAACCACTAGAAAGCGGAACCCGATGAGCAGGCGAGTACTTGTCCTTGCCCACACTGGCCGCGAGGAGTCACTGAAGGCCGCCTGGGAAGCCTGCGCCCAACTGCATGACTCCGGCATTGTTCCCGTCATGCAGGAGTCTGAACTGCGTGACATGGAAAGATTCTTCGGGCAGCTCACGCAGCCGGTGGAGATCCTACACGACCACGTACAGCTGCCGGACGTCGAGCTGGTGATGGTCCTGGGCGGTGACGGCACCATCCTGCGCGCCGCGGAGCTGGTGCGGGAGGTGGACGTACCCCTGCTGGGCGTCAACCTTGGCCACGTCGGCTTCTTGGCCGAGAGCGAGCGGGCGGACCTGGCCCAAACGGTGGAATGGATTGCCCGCCGCGACTACACGGTTGAAGAGCGCATGACCATCGACGTCCAGGTCTGGGTCCGTGGCCAGAAGATCTGGCACACCTGGGCCCTGAACGAGGCCGCAATCGAAAAAGGCAACCGCGAACGCATGATCGAGGTGGTGACCGAAGTGGACGAGCGCCCGCTGACCTCCTTCGGCTGCGACGGCGTGGTGGTGGCCACCCCCACAGGCTCCACCGCGTACGCGTTTTCCGCCGGCGGGCCCGTCGTTTGGCCGGAGGTCGAGGCCCTGGTGATAGTTCCCATCAGCGCCCACGCGCTCTTTGCCAAACCGCTGGTGGTATCGCCCCGGTCCCGGCTGGCCGTGGAAGTCCTCACCCGCACCGGTGCCCAGGGTGTGCTCTGGTGCGATGGCCGGCGCTCCGTGGACCTGCCGCCCGGCGCCCGGGTTGAAGTGACCAAGTCCGCCACTCCGGTCAGGCTGGCCAGGACGCACCAGACGCCCTTTTCAGCGCGTTTGGTCCGCAAATTTGAACTCCCCATTCACGGCTGGCGCGGGCCCGTGCCGCAGTCGGAGACCATCCACACCGGACCCATCCCGATCGTCCGGACGCCGCGGCCCAGGCCGCCGCTCCAGCTTGCCTCCGGCGACCAGCCGGAGGACGATACCGATCCCGCGACCGCAAAGTGAACCATGCTTGAAGAACTGAGAATCCGCGATCTGGGCGTCATCACCGACGCCACGCTGCCGCTGGGCCCCGGGCTGAGCGTCGTTACCGGCGAAACCGGAGCCGGCAAAACGATGGTGGTCACCGCCGTCGGCCTCCTGCTGGGGGCGAGGTCTGACGCCGGGGCGGTCCGGAGCGGCGCGAAGAGCGCCACGGCGGAGGCCGTCCTCAAGCTCGACGCCGGGCATCCGGCGATTGCCCGGGCAGTTGAAGCGGGTGCCGACGTGGAGGAGTTCGACGGCGGCGCTGAGCTTATTCTTGCGCGTCGCCTCGGTGCGGACGGGCGCAGCCGGGCCTTCCTGGGCGGGCGGGCCGCCCCGGTGGGCGTTCTCGCGGAGATCGGTGAAACCCTCGTGGTGGTCCACGGCCAGTCGGACCAGATCAGGCTGAAGGGGGCGGCCGCCCAGCGCGGCGCCCTGGACAAATTTGCCGGCGATGCGCTGGCGGGCCCGTTGGCCTCCTACCAGGCGCTCTACAGCCACTGGAAGGCCAGCCAGGCGGAGCTGGAAACCCTGCGCAGCGCCGCCCGCGACAGGCTCCGCGAGTCCGAGTCGCTGGAAGTCGCGCTGGCCGAAATCAGCAACGTGGATCCGCAGCCGGGGGAGGACGAATCCCTCAAGGCGGAGGCTGTGAAACTGGCCAACGTGGAAGAGCTCAGGATTGCGGCGAACACGGCGCATCAGGCGCTCATCGCGGAGGACTACGGTGACGCGGGCGACGCCACCACCCTCGTGGACGCCGCGAAAAGGACCCTGGAGCACGTGGCCGAGCACGACGCCGAACTCGGGTCCGCCGCAGCGCGCCTGGCCGAAGTGGGCTTCCTGCTCAACGACATCGCCACGGAGCTGGCCAGCTACCAGGCAGGCCTGGACTCGGAGGGCCCGGAACGGCTCGCCGAGATCGAGGACCGGCGGGCCGCCCTGGCCACCTTGGTCCGCAAGTACGCCCCCAGCATTGACGAAGTCCTGGTGTGGGCGGAAAACGCCCGGGTCCGCTTCGACGAGCTGCAGGACGACTCCACCAGGATCGAAGCCCTGGACGCGGACGTGGTCCGGACCGAAGCGGAACTGCAGACGCAGGCAGCCGCCGTCAGCAAAATCCGGGCCAAGGCTGCCAAGGACCTGTCCGGCCGGGTGAGCGCGGAGCTGAAGGCACTTGCCATGGCGGACGCCACCCTGGTGATCACCCGTGAGGCGGCCGCTCAGTTGACACCGCATGGAGCGGACGAGATCACGTTCCTGCTCCAGCCGCACTCCGGAGCCCCGGCCCGTCCGCTGGGCAAGGGCGCCTCCGGCGGCGAACTGTCACGCGTGATGCTGGCCATCGAGGTGGTGCTGGCCGCGGTGGATCCGGTGCCCACGTTTGTGTTCGATGAGGTGGACGCCGGGGTCGGCGGGCGGGCCGCCGTCGAAATTGGCCGCCGGCTGGCCATGCTGGCACAGCATGTGCAGGTCCTGGTGGTCACGCACCTGCCGCAGGTGGCAGCCTTTGCGGACCAGCACATCACCGTCACCAAGACATCCGTCAGAGGGGCCGACGGCGGCACCGCCACCGGGTTCACGTCCAGTGATGTTCGCCTCCTCGACGGTCCTGAGCGCGTGCGGGAGCTCGCCCGGATGCTGGCCGGCCAGGAGGATTCAGAATCGGCCCAGGCGCACGCCCAGGAGCTGCTGGACGACGCAAAACTGCTGCCCCAGCGGGCCTGACGGCGGATACCCCTTGATCGCAGGGGGCCTCGCCCTGCACACTGGGTCATTTGGGGAGACAGTTCCTGAACGGGAAAGGCTCAATTGATGATAGGCTCGAATTCCGTGGTGCAGCGATCAAATTCCCGTGTAAATTCCCGGTTCCCGGGCTCGTCCAAGACGACCAAACACATCTTCGTAACCGGTGGTGTGGCGTCCTCGCTCGGTAAGGGACTGACGGCTTCGAGCCTCGGTCACCTCCTGCGGGCACGCGGCCTGTCTGTAACTATGCAGAAGCTCGATCCCTATCTGAACGTGGATCCGGGCACGATGAACCCCTTCCAGCACGGCGAGGTCTTCGTCACTGACGACGGCGCCGAGACCGACCTGGACATCGGACACTACGAGCGGTTCCTCGACGAAAACCTCGAGGGCTCAGCCAACGTGACCACCGGCCAGGTCTATTCAACGGTGATCGCCAAGGAACGCCGCGGCGAATACCTCGGCGACACCGTCCAGGTCATCCCGCACATTACCGACGAGATCAAGCGGCGTATGCGGCTACCGTCCGAAGGCAAGAACGCGCCGGACGTCATCATCACCGAAATCGGCGGCACGGTCGGCGACATCGAGTCGCAGCCCTTCCTCGAGTCGGCCCGCCAGGTCCGCCAGGACATCGGCCGCGGCAACGTGTTCTTCGTCCACGTCTCCCTGGTGCCCTACATCGGACCCTCGCAGGAACTGAAGACTAAACCGACGCAGCACTCCGTGGCAGCCCTGCGCTCCATCGGTATCCAGCCTGAGGCAATCGTGGTCCGCTCGGACCGCGAAGTCCCCGAGCCCATGCGCGCCAAGATCGGCCGCATGTGCGACGTCGATATCGAAGCCGTCATCGGCTGCCCGGATGCCCCCAGCATCTACGACATCCCCAAGACCCTGCACACGCAGGGACTGGATTCCTACATCGTCCGCGCCCTGGACCTGCCGTTCAAGGACGTTGACTGGACCAGCTGGGACAAGCTGCTCGAAGCAGTCCACAACCCCAAGCACCACGTGGAAATCGCGCTGGTGGGCAAGTACATCGACCTGCCTGATGCTTACTTGTCCGTGACCGAGGCCCTGCGTGCCGGCGGCTTCGCCAACGACACCAAGGTCAAGATCCGCTGGGTACCGTCGGATGAATGCGAAACCCATGAGGGCGCCGTGGCGTCCCTGGACGGCGTGGACGCCATCTGCGTTCCCGGTGGCTTCGGCATCCGCGGCCTCGAAGGCAAGCTGGGCGCCCTGAAGTACGCCCGCGAAACCAAGCTGCCAGTCCTGGGCCTGTGCCTGGGCCTGCAGTGCATGGTGATCGAATATGCGCGCAACGTGGTGGGCCTCGAAGGAGCTTCCTCGTCCGAGTTCGAACCGGACTCCAAATACCCGGTGATTGCCACGATGGAAGAGCAGCTGGATATCGTGGACGGCAAGGGCGATCTTGGCGGCACCATGCGTCTTGGCCTGTACGAGGCAAAGCTCGACGACGGCTCGGTCATTGCAGAGACCTACGGCAAGACCACTGTCAGCGAACGCCACCGGCACCGCTACGAGGTCAACAACAAGTACCGCGACCAGATCGCTGCCGAGGGCCTGGTGTTCTCCGGAACGTCGCCGGACGGCAAGCTCGTGGAATTTGTTGAGCTGCCCCGCGAGGTCCACCCGTTCTACGTGGCAACCCAGGCGCACCCCGAACTGAGCTCACGGCCCACGCGGCCGCACCCGCTCTTCGCCGGGCTGATCAAGGCCGCCCTGGACCACCAGAACGCACAGGACGCGCCGGCAGCCAAGCCGCTGCGTACGGTTGCCGCAAAATAGAACCGAATAAGTAGAGGACGGCGCGATGCCCGGCACACCTGAAACCCCCCAAGCTGCACGGCAGGTTTCGGATGCACCGAGCCCGCGCCGTCTTCTGTCTACGGAGAAGGTCTATAAAGGCCGGATCTGGGATGTGGTCAGCGACAGCTTCCAGCTGAGCGAGACGGGGGAGTCCCTGACCCGCGACTACATCGACCACCCTGGCGCAGTGGCCGTCCTACCCATGAACGATGCCGGCGAGGTTCTGCTGATCAGGCAGTACCGGCACCCCGTGGGCATGGACCTTTGGGAAATCCCAGCCGGCCTGCTGGATGTGGAAGGCGAGGATTTTGTGGCGGGTGCTGCCCGCGAACTCGCCGAGGAGGCGGACCTCGCGGCCGGCGAATGGAACGTCCTGGTGGACTTCTTCAACTCGCCGGGCTCCTCCAGTGAGGCCATCCGCATCTACCTCGCCCGGGACCTCACGGAGGTGCCTCACCACGAACGCCATGAGCGGACCGATGAGGAAGCCGAGATTGAATTCCACTGGATCGCTTTGGACGACGCCGTGGCCGCGGTCCTGGAAGGCAGGCTGCACAACCCGTCCGCCGTCGTCGGAATCCTGGCCGCCGCCGCGGCGAAAGCTGAGGGCTTTGCGGGACTGCGTCCAGCGGATGCACCCTGGCCTGCGCACCCCAGCCAGCGTTGATGACGGCGAGTACTGAGGCAAAAGCCCCGACGCCGCCCGTCCGGCCACAGACCGCCATCGACCTCGCCATCACCGAGTATCTGCAACATATGGGCGTGGAACGCGGCCTGGCCGCCAACACACTCTCCGCCTACCGCCGTGACCTGGCGCGGTACTCCCGTTACGTGACGTCGGAAGGCTGCCACGGCCCGGGCCAGATCACCCGCCACCACGTGACGGGCTTCGTCATGGCCCTCAACGACGGATCCGACGGCGGCACGGCGCTTGGCGTCCGGTCTGCTGCCAGGACCGTGGTGGCCGTCCGAGGACTGCACAAGTTCTGGGCTCTGGAGGGGGTCACAACGACGGACCCCGCCAGCGATGTCCACCCGCCCATGCCGGGAAAGAGGCTGCCCAAGGCCATCAGCGTGGACGAAGTCACCCGGATCCTTGAAGCCGCGGGCACCGACACCACCACAGGGCTCAGGGACCGCGCCCTGCTCGAATTTCTCTATTCCACCGGGGCGAGGATCAGCGAGGCCGTGGGCCTGGACGTTGACGACATCGCCCTGCACGAGGCCGAAGCCGGGCCGGCCGTGGTCCGCCTGTTCGGCAAGGGATCCAAGGAACGGCTGGTGCCGCTGGGATCCTATGGGGCGCGGGCTGTGGACGCGTACCTGGTGCGTGGCCGTCCGCTGCTGGCGGCGAAGGGCAAGGGAACGCCCGCCCTGTTCCTGAACGCCCGCGGCGGCAGGATCAGCCGGCAAAGCGCCTGGACCATCCTGAAGGCGGCCGCGGACAAAGCCAACGTCACCAAGGATGTTTCCCCGCACACACTGCGGCACTCCTTCGCGACGCACCTGCTCGAAGGCGGCGCCGATGTCCGCGTGGTGCAGGAACTCCTGGGGCACGCCTCGGTCACCACAACGCAGGTCTACACCCTGGTTACGGCTGACACACTGAGGGAAATTTACGCAGCAGCCCACCCCCGGGCGCTGGGCTGACGCCGGCAGCCAAGCTATAGGGTTGGGGGCATGACGTTTACCCCTGTCACCCTGTGCTTTCTCACCCGTGAGTCCGCCGGTGTGCCACAGGTCCTGCTTGGCTTGAAGAAGACCGGCTTCGGCCGCGGCAAGGTGGTGGGACTTGGCGGCCATGTTGAGCCGGGGGAGACGGATGAAGAGGCTGCCTGCCGCGAAGTCCACGAGGAAGCCGGGATTGTGGTCCGGCAGGAGGATCTGCGCGACGCCGGCGTGGTGACCTTCGATTTTCCTGCCCGCCCGGAGTGGAACATGAGTTCGCGGCTCTTTGTCGCAGCCAATTGGACCGGGCAGCCGGCCGAAAGTGCCGAGATCCGGCCGGAATGGTTCGACGTCGGCGCCTTGCCGGTAGACCGGATGTGGCAGGATGCAGCGCACTGGCTGCCGCTCGCGCTTGCCGGGTCTTTCTTGCGCCTGACAGTGGTCCTGAACGATGACAATGAGACTGTCCGCGAAGTGCTGGACTGACGGCGCCTTGTCGCCATTGGCGTTACGGCCGACGGCGGGCCGGTCACCTCGAAAGGTGACCGGCCCGCCGTCGTGCGTCCAGTGGACCCACGCCGGCGAGGGACGCGAACCGAGCTTGCGAGGTTTGGGAGCCGGCGGGGATTACGGAACGTGCCGTTCGTCCGGTCCGTTGTATTCGCTCAGTGGGCGGATCAGGGAGTTGCTGGCTGCCTGTTCCATGATGTGGGCGGTCCAGCCGGTGATGCGGCTGGCCACGAACAGGGGAGTAAACGTAGCGGTGTCGAATCCCATCAGGTGGTAGGTGGGGCCGGCCGGGTAGTCGAGGTTCGGTTTGATGGCCTTGGCCTCGTCCATCGCGGCTTCGAGCCCGTTGTAGAGGCCCAGGAGTTCGGGGCGGCCGTAGTGGGCGATCATCTTGTCCAGCGCGGCCTTCATGGTGGGGACGCGGGAGTCGCCGTGCTTGTAGACGCGGTGGCCGAAGCCCATGACCTTTTTCTTCTGGGCCAGTGCGTCCTCCATCCAGGCTTTGGCACGGGTGGCGGCTTCGTCCAGTGATTCCTCCGGCCGGATCCCGATCTCGTCGAACGTGTGCATCACGGCTTCGTTGGCGCCGCCATGGAGCGGGCCTTTGAGTGCGCCGATCGCGCCGGTCACGGCCGAGTGCAGGTCAGACAGGCTGGAGGTGATGACCCGGGCGGTGAACGTGGAGGCGTTGAAGGAGTGCTCGGCGTACAGGATCATCGAAACATTGAAGGCATCCACGACTTCCGGGACTTGGTCGTCACCGAATGACATCCACAGGAAGTTTTCCGAGTAGCCCAGGTCATCCCGGGGCTCAACGACTTCCTGGCCGCGCCGGCGCCGCTGGTCGTAGGCAACAACGGCGGGCATCGCAGCGAAGAGATCCACGGCCTTTGCCATGTTGGCCTCGGGCGACGAGTCTTCGGCCAGTGGGTGGCGGGCGCCCATGACTGAGGCCGCGGTCCGGCAGACATCCATGGGGTGGGCGGTGGTGGGAATCGTGTCGACGATCTGCTTCACCACAGGATCGAGGGCGCGGCCGGCGCGCTCGCGGGCAGAGAATGCGGACAGCTCATCGGGGGTGGGCAGTTCGCCGTTCCACAACAGGAAGGCCACTTCCTCGAAGCTGCATTTGGCGGCGAGCTCCTGGACGGGGTAGCCGCGGTACAGCAGCGAATTGGTGTCCGGGTTGACCTTCGAAACCGCGGTGTAGTCCACCACGACGCCGGCCAGGCCCTTCTTGATATCGACAGCAACCATGCTGTCCTCCTTCGTTCATTGGGCAAGCCCGGATGTGCCGGAATGCTTGCAGTATCCTTGGTGGCTCCCGGGTCCTAGCGGACGCCGGGAATTTGGAAGTTGAAAACGCCGGTATCGAAGTGGTTGTAGGCCTCGTAGTCCACAAGGTCATAAAGCCGTGCACGGGTGAGCATGTTCTCCACTTGTGCTTCCTGCGACCCTGTGGCCTTGATCGATTCCAGAGTACGCTCTGCTGCGCCCATGGCAATGCGCAGCAGCGTGACCGGATATATGACCATGTTGACGCCGACGCCCTGCAGCTGGTCCACGGTGAACAGCTCGCTCTGGCCGAATTCGGTCATGTTGGCCAGGATGGGCACGTCTACGGCGTCACGGATGGCCTGGAACTCGGACAGGTCCTTCATGGCCTCCGGGAAGATGGCGTCCGCACCGGCATCCACGAGGGCCCGTGCCCTGTCCTTGGCGGCTTCGATTCCCTCCACGGCGCGGATGTCGGTCCGGGCCATGATGAGGAAGTTCGGATCGCGGCGGGCATCAGCCGCGGCGCGGATGCGCTTGGTGGCCGTGTCCAGGTCCACGACGTTTTTGCCGTCGAGGTGCCCGCAGCGCTTGGGGTTGAACTGGTCTTCGATGTGGCAGCCGGCCAAACCGGCGTTCTCGAGTTCCTGGATGCTGCGGGCCACGTTCATGGGCTCGCCGAAGCCGGTGTCCGCGTCCACCAGCGTGGGCAGGTCGGTCATGCGGGCGATCTGCCCGGCCCGCGTGGCCACCTCGGTGAGGGTGGTCAGTCCGATGTCCGGCAGGCCAAGGTCATTGGCCAGCACGGCACCGGAGACGTAGACACCGGCGAAGCCCTTTTCCTCGATCAGCCGCGCCGAGAGCGGGTTGAAGGCGCCCGGGAACTGTTGGATGGTGCCGGACGCGAGCATGTCGCGCAGCGCGATCCGCTTCTGTTCCGGGGTGGTCTTGGAATACAGCATCTGATTCTCCTGTGCGGGGTGGGTAGGCAGAGCTTAGAAGAGGCCGGCTGGTGCGTTGCTGAGGTCGATGACGCCCGGGGCCGCGGTGATGTTCAGCTGGTCCAGTTCGCCGGCGCCGAGTTCCGGGAGGCTTTCGGCGGCCGCGAGGAAACGCTCGATTTCCTCCTCGGCGACCAGGCCGGCTGCCAGGCTGCGGAACTTGTTGATGTACTGCTGGCGGGCGAAGGGGCGGGCGCCGAGCGGGTGGGCGTCGGCCACGGCGATCTGGTCGGTGATGACCGTGCCGTCCTTCAGGGTGATCTCCACGGAACCGCCGAAGGCCTTCTCGGCGATGTCCAGGGAGTGGTAGCGGCGGGTCCATTCGGGGTCTTCGACGGTGCTGACCTTGTTCCACAGCTCCACCGTGTCGGCGCGGCCGGCACGCTCAGGACTGTAGGAGTCAACGTGGTGCCAGGAGCCGTCCTGGAGTGCCACGGTGAAGATATACGGGATGGAGTGGTCCAGGGTTTCCCGGCTGGCCGTGGGGCTGTACTTCTGGGGATCGTTGGCGCCCGAGCCGATGACGTAGTGCGTGTGGTGGCTGGTCTTGATCAGGACCGAGGTCACGTTGGCCGGGTCCGTTGCCTCGGGGTGCTCGGTGTGGAGCTTGCGGGCGAGGTCGATCCAGGCCTGCGCCTGGTATTCGGCGGAGTGTTCCTTGGTGTAGGTGTCCATGATGGCGCGCTTGGCTTCGCCGGCCTCGGGCAGGGGGACCTCGTAGGAGGCGTCCGGGCCGTCCAGCATCCAGGCGATCACGCCGTCTTCGCCTTCGTAGATCGGCACGGGGGAGGTCTGGCCGCGCATGGAGCGGTCCACGGCTTCGACAGCCATCTTGCCTGCGAACGCCGGCGCGTGGGCCTTCCAGGTGGAGATTTCGCCCTTGCGGGACTGGCGGGTGGCGGTGGTGGTGTGCAGCGCCTGGCCGACGGACTGGAAGATCGTCTCGACGTCCAGGCCCAGGAGGGTGCCGATTCCGGCGGCCGCGGACGGGCCGAGGTGGGCCACGTGGTCGATCTTGTGCTTGTGCAGGCAGATCGCCTTGACCAGGTTGACCTGGATCTCATAGCCGGTGGCGATGCCGCGGATCAGGTCCTTGCCGCTGGCGCCGACGTGCTGGCCAACGGCGAGGATCGGCGGGATGTTGTCGCCCGGGTGGGAGTAGTCAGCCGCCAGGAACGTGTCGTGGTAGTCGAGCTCGCGGACGGCCACACCGTTGGCCCAGGCTGCCCATTCGGGGGAGACGCGGTCCGTGATGCCGAAGATGCCGGCGCCCTTGCCGTTGGTGGTCGGTGCGTGGGTGAGCGCCTGGGCGCGGGCAGCCACAATCGGGCCGCGGTTCAGGGAAGCGATGGCCACGGAGGCATTGTCGATGACACGGTTGATGACCATCTCGGTGACCTCGGGCGTGACCTCGACGGGGTCGGCGGCGACGGTGGCGATCTTGTGTGCGAGCTGGTCTTCACGGGCGAGGTTCTCTTCGCTCTTGTAGACGCGGACGTGGTGTTCCTTAACCATGGTGCTCCTTCTTAGTGCTGTGGGTGGGTAGCTTTGACGTGGGAAAGACTGCGGTGCAGGTGGACAGTGGTGGCGGCTTCCGCCAGGCGCGGGTTGCCTGCGGCGATCGCTTCGGCAATGGCCGCGTGTTCGGCGGCGGCGGCCGTCAGGCGGGCGGCGTCATCGGCAGCGAGCCTGCGGACCCGCACGAGGTGCACGCGGAGGCTGCGCATGGCCTGGGCCAGGTAGGAATTGGTGATGGCTGCGTCGATTGCCGCGTCGAGGCGTCCCACCAAATGGTAGTAGTCGTGACGGGCCGGGTCCGTGCCGTTGATCAGGGCCGGCGCTCCCAGCAGTTCGTCCTGGAGCTGCAGGAAAGTGGCGGGATCGCCCCGTTCGGCGGCCAGGGCAGCGGCCCGACCTTCGAGCGTTTCGCGGAGCTCGAAGAGTTCGTCGATGTCCTCCAGCGAGATATCGGTGACGACGACGCCGCGGCCGCCCGCCGCCGTCGTCAGCCCTTCCGCCGTGAGCCGGCTCAGCGCCTCCCGAAGGGGCGTGCGCGAGATGCCCAGCCGTTCGGACTGCTCCACCTCGGCAAGGACCGTTCCGGGGAGCAGCCGCCATTCAATAATGTCTTCGCGCAGCGTTGCGTAAGCTTGGTCGCTGGCCCGCATGGTCCCTCCCTTCAATCCGTTGCTTAGCATCAGTGTATACACGAATTGCCATTTAGCCCAGCAAATTAGCGAAAACCGACGCTATCACGTGCTTAGTGTATACAAATACCTTTGGTCCCTCGTCCAGCCCGGACCAGCGCTACGAGATGGGGCTCGTTGACCGCGCGCCAGCGGACTACAGTTGGCGCCATGCGAAAACGCATCGTCCAGCAGTGGGTTACCGTCGACAACATCGCCGCGGAAGAGGACGGCGGGCTTAGCTTCGTGTCTGGGGAGCCCTTTTCCGAGACCACCAACAAGGCGTTCAAGGCAAGCGTGAGGGGGTTCATCGACTCGGTCGACACGATGATTCTCGGCGCGAATACCTACGCCCAGTCCAAGGACTACTGGCCGTACGCCGAAGAGCAGGGCGAGTACGGCGAGAAGCTCAACAACCTCACCACGTTCGTTGCCTCGTCGACGCTGGATGACGCCCCCTGGGGCGACTTTCCCGCCGCGACCGTGACGCGCGACCCGGCCGCTACCATCCGGGAGCTCAAGGAGCAGAGCGGCAAGGACACCTGGCTGTTGGGGGAGCTTGAAGCTCATGCACTCCCTTCTGGACGCGGGCATCGTCGACGAAGTCCGGATGCTGGTCTGCCCGGCGTCACGCGGCAAGGGAACGCGCATCTTCGAGGATCGGCAGGACCTGTTGCTGGTCGAGGCCACCGGGTTCGAAAACGGCGTGGTACTTCTGCGCTACGAGATCAAGAAATAAGCGGAAAGTCCGATTTTTTGCCGGCAATGCCGTTTCCGTCCTACGGAGGTCTGCATCATGTCCCACCAAAACGATCCCGGCGCGCATGACGAGCACGGGCATCCGCATCTGATTGACCCTGAGCCGTGGGGCACCGGTGACCCCGCGGTCGAGGAAATCGTGAGGGGGGAGCCAGCCACTCGGGTCCAGGTGCCCGCGGGCGTGAGCCCCCGGCTCTACAACGAGGACCTGGCGCCCACCACGCGCAAGGGGCGCACATGGCACGCCTACAGCATCTTCACGCTCTGGGCGAACGACGTGCACTCGCTGGGCAATTACGTGTTTGCCATCGGACTGTTCGCCCTGGGATTGGGCGCCTGGCAGATCATGCTCGCCTTCCTACTCGGCGCGGTCCTGCTGTTCCTTCTCCTGAACCTTTCGGGGTTCATGGGCGAGCGTACCGGCGTACCGTTCCCGGTCATGAGCAGGATCGCGTTCGGCATCCGGGGCTCCAATATCCCCGCCATCATCCGCGGCGCCGTGGCCGTGGCCTGGTTCGGCATCCAGACCTATCTGGCCTCGGTGGTGCTCCGGGTGCTGATCTTAGCCCTCGCACCGTCCCTGGCACCGCTCGACTCAGACTCATTCCTCGGGCTCTCGACCCTGGGCTGGATCTCGTTCGTTGGGCTGTGGGCGATGCAGACGGTGATCGTGAGCTTCGGCATGGAGATGATCCGCAAGTACGAGGCCTTCGCAGGCCCCATCATCCTGGTCACCATGCTCACGCTGGCCGTCTGGATGTTGGTGGAAGCCGGCGGGACCATCGCCTGGTCCACCGTCGACTCGCTGACGGGCCCCGTGATGTGGGTGCGGATTTTCCAGTCGGCCGCGCTATGGGTGGTCGTTTACGGGACGTTCGTACTGAACTTCTGCGACTTCACGCGGGGCGCGCCCTCCAGACGGTCGGTGGTGCGGGGCAACTTCTTCGGCATCCCCATCAACATGCTCTTCTTCGCCGCCATCGTCGTTGTTCTCGCCGGCGCCCAGTACAAGATCGACGGCACGGTCATCGAGTCGCCCACCGACGTCGTCAACGCCATCCCGAACACGCTCCTGCTGGTGCTGGCCTGCTTGGCCCTGATCATCCTGACGGTGGCCGTGAACCTCATGGCCAACTTCGTGGCGCCCATATATACGCTGGCCCACCTTTTCCCGCGGACGCTGAACTTCCGCCGCGCAGCCATTATCTCCGCGGTGATCGGCCTGGTGATCCTGCCGTGGAACCTGTACAACTCGCCCGTGGTCATCGTCTACTTCCTCGGCGGGCTGGGCGCCCTCCTGGGACCACTGTTCGGCGTCATCATGGCCGACTACTGGCTGGTCCGTAAGGGCAGGGTCAACATTCCGGATTTGTACTCGGATTCTCCCGACGGGGAGTATGCCTACACCCGTGGCGTCAACCGGAAGGCTGTCATCGCGGGCACACCGGCTGCGATCGTCGCGCTGGTGCTTGCTCTCGTCCCTGCGTTCACGTATATCTCCGGCTTCTCCTGGTTCGTCGGCGCGATCCTGGCCGCCGTCACCTACCTGCTGATCATGGATCGCCGTACGCCGTTCCACGCCGTCGACGGCGAGGATATCGCCGTCGCACCGAAGCACTGACCGGCCCGACAGGGGCAAAGAGTCCCCCAACGGAGGAGTTCCAATGCCACAGGCTTTGACCTCGCGGTTCCTGTTCGGTCCGGGACCGAGCAACTGCTACCCGGAAGTGACCGCCGCGTTGGCGCATCCGGTGATTGGGCACTTGGATCCGGTCTTCATTGAACGGCTCGACAACACCTGCGAAGGCCTCCGCACGGTCTGGGGGACTCAGAATGCCCGCACACTGCCATTGAGCGTCACCGGTTCCGGCGGCATGGAAGCGGCTTTTGTGAACACCGTGGACGAAGGCGATGTGGCAGTGATCGCCGTCAACGGCCTCTTCGGTGAGCGTATGTGTGAGGTGGCCCGCCGCTGCGGCGCGACCGTGGTTCGTGTAGACCACGAATGGGGCGCGCCCATCGACGTCGAACGCGTTCTGACGGCCCACCCGCGACCGAAGGTGATTGCGGCGGTCCACGCCGAAACGTCGACCGGTGTGCTGTCCGACGTCGCATCGCTCGGGCAGAACAAGGGCGATGCGCTGTTCATTGTCGACGCCGTGACGTCCATCGGCGGGCTGGAACTCCTTGCAGACGACTGGGGAATCGACGTCGGCTATGCCGGCACTCAGAAATGCCTCGGCGTGCCGCCAGGGCTATCGCCCTTCACCATGTCGGGTAGGGCCTTCGAGCGAAGGATCGAGAATCCCCGCTCCTGGTACCTGGACGTTGGTCTGCTGGGCGGTTACGTCGGGGCCGCCAGCGGCAGCGGTCGAACCTACCATCACACGCCGCCAGTCACCATGATCGCCGGTCTCGAGGCGGGCTTGCAACGAATCCTGGCCGAAGGACTGGACGCGGTCCAGGCGCGCCACCGCGCGGCAGGGGCCGCGTTGCAGGCGGGGCTCCAGGAGATGGGACTTGAGCTGTTCGCGGCCGAGGGCCACCGGCTGCCCAGCCTTACCACTGTCAAGGTCCCAGACGGTATCGACTCCGCGGCCGTACGCCGCCATCTTCTGGAGCACTTCAGCATCGAGATTGGCTCAGGGGCGGGCAAGTACGCTTCCAGCATCTGGCGGATCGGAATGATGGGACCCAACGCAAGCGCCGCGTCAGTGACCCTGGCGCTGGGGGCTCTCAAGGAAGCCATCGCCTCTGCCTAGCCAAGGATTCTCGGGGAAACACTGCTGTAGTATCAGGGCCGCTTCCAGCCGTATTCATTCTCCGGCCGGCCGGGCGTGCCGTAGCGGGGTGCCCGGGAGGCGATGCCGGCGTCGGCGAGGTATTCGAGGTAGCGGCGGGCCGTCACGCGGGACATTCCCAGCGCCGCCATGACCTCTGTGGCCGAAACGGATCCCGAATGCTGTTTCAGGTAGTCCCGGACCGAGTCCAGTGTGGAGACGGAAAGGCCTTTCGGGAGGGGCATTTCCGACGGCGCCCGGAGGCTTGCGAAGGCCTGGTCAACTTCGCTCTGGGATGCGCCGGACCTCCCGGCTCCGGACCCGGGGGAGGCCAGTTGCTGCCGGAACAGCCGGTAGCTGGAGAGCTTGTCCTCGAACGTGGCAAAGGTGAAGGGCTTGATCAGGTACTGGACCACGCCGATGGCCACGGCGCTCCGGACAATCGCCACTTCCCGGACCGCGGTGATGGCAATAATGTCCGCCAGGATTCCTGACGCACGCATCCGGCGGGCGATGTCCAGGCCATGCAGGTCCGGAAGGTTCATGTCGAGCAGGACCAGTTCCGCCGGCTCGCCGGCAGCCGCGAGTTCCCCCAGCAGCCTGAGCGCTGACTGGCCGTCAGGGGCCGTCCCGGCCAGCATAAATCCTGCCATCCTGCCGACGTAGGCTGCGTGCGCGGCCGACGCCACCGGCTCGTCTTCCACCACGAGGACGCGGATATCGCTCACTGAAACTGCTCCTCTTTGTCGGTTCCGGCGGACATGGCCGGCAGGAAGACCTGGAAGCGTGCGCCGTCCGTGCCTGTGATGGTCATCGTCCCGTCCAGGCGCTGCACGGCCTGGCGGACGAGGGCCAGGCCAATGCCGCGTCCGAACGGGCCGGACGCCTTGGTGCTGAAGCCGTGCCGGAAAATATCCTCCACCGCTGCAGGGTCCACGCCCGGTCCGGAATCCTCCACCGTGATGTCCAGCCCCTCGGTGTCGGACTCCACGGTCAGTTCCACAGTTCTGGGAGCCGCTCCATCTGCGGCGGCGTCGATCGCGTTGTCCAGGAGGTTTCCCAGGATGGTGACAAGGTCCTGGACGGCCAGGCCCGCAACGGATGCGGAGCCCTCCGTGGACAGCGTCAGCTTCACTCCGCGCTCATTCGCTTCCGCAGCTTTGCCCATGATCAGGGCGCTCAGGACAGGCTCGTCCACGGAACTCACCATCTCGTCGGTCAGCTGCTGGCTCAGTTCGAGATCCTTGGTGGCGAATTCCAGGGCCTCCCGGGTCCGCCCCAGCTCCAGCAGGGAAACCATGGTGTGCAGCCGGTTGGCGTGCTCGTGGGTCTGGGCGCGGAGGGCGTCGGACAGCGTCCGCATTGTTTCCAGTTCACTGCCCAACGACTCGATTTCCGTCCGGTCGCGGATCGTGGCCACGGTGCCGAACACCGCCGGCCGGCGGAGGCCGGGGGAGTCGGGACCCACGGCCGGGCCCTGGTTCACCACCACAATCCGCGGACCCGTGAGATGGATTTCATCGTGGGCGGTGCGGCCGGATTCAAAGAGTTCCTTCAGGCTGGGGGCCAGCGGGAGGTCCGTCAGGAGGGGCGGCCGGGACGGATCACCGTCCGAATCGCGCGGCTCCAGGCCCAGCAGCTCAGCGGCCTGGTCGTTGTACATCACCACCCGGCCCTTGGTGTCGATCAGGATCAGCCCCTCACGCACGGAATGCAGGACCGATTCGTAATACGCGAACAGCTGAGCCAGCTGCTCGGGCCCCCACCCCCTGGTCACCCGGCGCAGGTAGCGGCCCAACAGCCAGGACGCCAAGGATCCGCCCACGAGCAGGGCCAGGCCGAGGGCCAGCAGGGCGGGCAGCCGGCCGGTGAGCGCCACGTCCACTGTCCGGACCGTGACGCCGGCAGCAACCAGCGCCTTGACGGTGCCCGCTGCATCCTTGACCGGGACAACCGTCCGCACCGACGGCCCCAGCGTTCCCGCCGTGACCTCGGTGAACACCTCGCCACGCAGCGACGCCTCGATGGAGCCGATGTACGGCTTGCCTATTTCCTCGCTGCGCGGATGCGTCCACCGGGTCCTGTCCGGCGCCATGATGGTGATGAAATCCGCTCCAGATCCGGCCATGACATCCAGCGCGTAAGGCTGCAGCAGCGCCGTCGGATCTGTTTCGTCCGCGGCCTGGAGGACCAGGGGGTTGGCGGCAACCGCGGCAGCCACCCCGGCCATGCGCCGCCCGGCCTCGTCATAGGCGCGGTCCCGGGCATCAATAAACGTCGCGGATCCGACGATCGCCGTTAAGGCCAGGACAATCAACAGATTCGCCACAAACAGCCTGCGGGCGATACTCCAGCGGTGGATCATCAGTACCTCCCATGACCAATATGAACGCAAGGGTGAGCCAAGTCACGGTGTACCTAATGATGGATATCACACCACACCGACGCAACGAGCCCAGAGAGTGCGCCGCAGCGTCTACCAGATTACCCATGAAGGAGACACATATCATGACCTCTCAACGAGGAGAGTCTGCAGCGCCTGCAAAGGCCGCCCGCAAGGGGCTGGACAAATCCCATTACCTTTACATCGCCGTCATTGTCGCCGTGATCGCGGGCGCCGTCGTCGGCCTCCTGTTTCCCGAGGTCGGCAAATCGCTGAAACCGCTCGGCGACGGCTTCATCAAGCTCATCAAGATGATGATCGCGCCGATCATCTTCTGCACCATCGTCCTGGGCATTGGCTCCATAGCCAAGGCAGCCACCGTAGGCAAGGTGGGCGGCCTGGCCTTGGGCTACTTTATGGTTATGTCCACGTTCGCGCTGGGCATCGGCCTTGTGGTAGGCAACCTGATCCACCCGGGTGAAGGTTTGAAGCTGGCGGCGTACGACCCCAGTAAGAAGGCAGAAGTAGACAGCACCGTTGCCTTCCTCCTGGGCATCATTCCGGGCGACATTCCCGTTCTGCCAACACTCTTCGCTGCCATCCTCGTAGGCTTCGCCCTCCAGAAGATGGGTGCGCAGGGCGCTCCTGTCCTGAAGGCCATCGGCCACGGCCAGGTAGTGGTGTTCAGGATCCTGATCATGATCATGTGGCTTGCTCCGGTGGGCGCCTTCGGTGCCATCGCCGCCGTCGTCGGCGCCACTGGTGTCGCGGCAATCGTGAGCATGGCCACCCTCATGGTGGCCTTCTACATCACCTGTGCCCTCTTCATAGTCGTGATCCTCGGCGGTCTGCTCCAGGTGGTGACCGGCGTGAACATCTTCAAGCTGATGAAGTACCTGGCCCGCGAATACCTCCTGATCTTCTCCACCTCCTCCTCCGAGGCCGCACTGCCCCGTCTGATCGCCAAGATGGAGCACCTGGGCGTGTCCAAGCCGGTCGTCGGCGTCACCGTGCCCACCGGTTACTCCTTCAACCTCGACGGCACGGCCATCTACCTGACCATGGCATCGCTGTTCGTGGCCAACGCCATGGGAACCCCTCTGGATCTCGGCGCCCAGGTATCCCTGCTCATCTTCATGATCATCGCCTCGAAGGGTGCAGCCGGTGTCACAGGTGCAGGCCTCGCCACACTGGCCGCTGGCCTCCAGGCACACAAGCCCGAGCTCCTCGGCGGCGTAGGCATGATCGTCGGGATCGACCGCTTCATGTCCGAAGCCCGCGCATTGACCAACTTCACGGGCAACGCTGTGGCCACGCTCCTGATCGGGACCTGGGTCAAGGAGATCGACGGCGAGCAGGTCCAGCGCGTCCTGTCCGGCGAAGAGCCCTTCGACGAGCAGACCATGATCGCCGGCCACCACGAGGTACACGAAACCCCGGCGCAGCCAGTTCCGGCAAACGCCTAGTCCTTAGAGCACAAGTCCTTAAGGGACAAGCGCCAGGCGCGCAAAACCGCCCGCACAGACAACCTGTGCGGGCGGTTGTGCGTCGGGACTGATCAACCTTCGACCTCAGGTAAAAGGTCAAGGCTCAAACACCATCAAAAGTCAAGTTCCACAGAATGCCGTGTCGGGCGTTGTAGCCTTGGGTGGAAAGAAGCATGGGCGCTGGTCAGTCAGCGGCAGAACAATCACCGTCATCGAAAGTGTGGAGAGATACGTGAGCAGCGAACAGGGTTCAGCAACTCTGGAAGGCACGGAACTCGATCTGGAAGACGCCGTGATGGGTCCCACAGGGCGCCCCTACCGCGAATTTCCGGAACCCGCCCCGCTGCAGTCCCACGGTCCCGCGCGCGTGATCGCCATGGTCAACCAAAAAGGCGGCGTAGGCAAGACCACATCCACCATCAACCTTGCAGCAGCGCTGGCCGAATACGGCCGCCGTGTCCTCCTGGTTGACTTTGATCCCCAGGGTGCCCTGTCAGCAGGCCTGGGGATCAACCCGCACGAGCTTGATCTCACCATCTACAACGTCCTCATGGACCGCAAGGTGGACATCCGCGACGCCATCCACCAGACCGGCGTCGAAAACGTGGACCTGCTGCCGGCCAACATTGACCTCTCCGCCGCGGAAGTGCAGCTGGTCAATGAAGTAGCCCGTGAGCAGGTCTTGGACAGGGCCCTGAAAAAAGTCGAAGACGATTACGATGTCGTCCTGATTGACTGCCAGCCGTCCTTGGGACTTCTGACGGTCAACGCCCTGACTGCCGCCCACGGCGTGATCATCCCGCTGATCTGCGAGTTTTTCGCCCTCCGTGCTGTAGCCCTGCTGGTGGAAACCATCGACAAGGTCCAGGACAGGCTGAACCCCGGCCTGCAGGTTGATGGTGTCCTGGCCACCATGTACGACGCCCGTACGCTCCACAGCCGCGAAGTCATCACCCGCCTGGTGGAAGCCTTCGGCGACAAAGTCTTCGAGACCGTCATCAAACGTTCCATCAAGTTCGCGGACGCCACCGTCGCGGCCGAACCGATTACCAGCTACGCAGGCAGCCACATCGGCGCCGATGCCTACCGCCGCCTGGCCAAAGAGCTGATTTCGCGCGGCGGCGCACCCTAAAGACGCCGTGGCCGAGTCCAAACCCGGCTTTGAGGTGCGGCTGGCCAACTTCACCGGCCCGTTCGACCTTTTGCTGGGCCTGATCGCCAAGCACCAGCTGGATATTACCGAAGTGGCCATTGCCACCGTCACTGATGAGTTCATCAAGTACATCAGGAAGCTCCAGAAGCTCGGCGAGGAATGGGCGCTGGATGAAGCCAGCGAATTCCTGGTCATCGCCGCCACCCTCCTGGACCTCAAGGCGGCCAGGCTCCTGCCCGCCGGCGAAGTCGAGGACGATGAGGACATCGCCTTGCTGGAAGCGCGGGACCTCCTTTTTGCGAGGCTCCTCCAATACAAGGCGTTCAAGCAGGTGGCAGCCCTGATGGCTGGAACCCTGGAACAGGAAGGCAGCCGGTTTCCGCGTCAGGTGGCCTTGGAAGAACATTTTGCCGCGATGCTTCCGGAACTCGTGTGGAAGCACACACCGGACCAGTTCGCCCGCCTGGCCGAGTCCGCACTGAAGCCCAAAACGCCCAGGCCAACCGAGGTGGGCTTGGCCCACCTGCACGGGAGTGCCGTCAGCGTGAAGGAACAGGCGGAGATCCTGGGGCTCCGGCTCCAGTTGGGAAAGCCCCTGACTTTTCGCGCGTTGATCGCCGACGCCGATTCCACCCTCGTGGTGGTGGCCAGGTTCCTGGCCTTGCTGGAGATGTTCCGGGACAGGGCAGTGTCCTTCGACCAGGTATCGCCGCTGGGTGATCTCACGGTGCACTGGGCGGTGGATGGCCGGGACTGGTCAACGGAGAACCTAAGCGAAGAATACGAGGAACTGTCGTGAGCCAAGAACTTCCGGAGCCTGGGGCGGAGCCGGGCATGGACGTCCGGGATCTGCCCGGCGGTGCGAGGGCTGCACTCGAGGCGGTCCTGATGGTCCTGGACCAACCGGCCAGCGCTACTGAGCTGGCCGCCGGGCTTAACCTGACCGTCGACGTCGTCGAGCAGTTACTGGCGGAACTGCAGCGGGAGTATAGCGGCTATACTGTTAAAGCCCCGGACATGGACGATGCCAGCGATGCTGGTTTCAGCGCCAGCCCCCGGGGTTTTGAATTGCGGAACATCGCCGGTGGCTGGCGGATCTACTCCCGCGCAGACTTCGCCGAGATCGTCGGACGGTTTGTGCTTGAGGGTCAGACGGCCAGGCTCACGCAGGCGGCTTTGGAAACACTGGCTGTCATCGCATACCGCCAGCCTGTCTCCAGGGCCAGGGTGTCTGCAATTCGAGGAGTCAATGTCGATTCTGTCGTACGGACATTGACCCAGCGCGGGCTGATCGAAGATTCGGGACATGATCCTGAGTCGGGTGCCATCCTCTACCGGACCACGTCGTATTTCCTGGAACGGATGGGAATCGGCTCCGCAGCGGAACTGCCTCAGCTCTCACCCCATCTTCCGGGGCTTGAGGGCATCGCGGAGTTCTACGACGCCGACAGAATGTAGGCGGGAAATCCCGCGTGCGCACACGAATATTCATAAGGGCAGATAATTTCTGCATGGCTGGCTAGGGTTGTTCTTGGACAACCAGCCGGCCAAATAACGAAGGACGGGTCATGACACAGGCGGGACGCCAGGGTTCACCACGTAACAGTTCGGGACGTAACAGTTCAGAACGCAATGCCGGAGAGGGCGGCGCGAGCCGCAATCCAGCGGCCAGCCGTAATTCGGCGCAGGGCGGCGCAAGCCGTAACTCTGCACAGGGCGGCAGCGGCCGCCCCAGCGCGGCAGGCGGCGGATTCCGCGCCGGCGCCGGCAAGCGTAACGCCGGATTCGGTGGCGGGGACCGGCCGTACAAGGCCCCGAGGCCGCGCGAGGAGCCATTTGTGGATCCCGGCGATGCTCCTGCGTCGCCGCCGGCCGGCCGCGGTGCCTCCGACTGGAAGCCCGCTGCCAGCGCCTCGGCGCGCAAGCCTGCCGCCCGCAAGCCGGGTGCCAACAAAGCTCCCGGCACTCCGGGCGCGCTCAAGCCCAAGCCACGCACCGGCAGGCCCGGGGCGGCGGCGTCACGCGCCTTCGGCAGCGAACGTTTCGGCCAGAACCTTGGCCCCGTGCGGAAGCCTGCCCGCAAGCGTGGACCCCGCGGTTCCGCTCCGCAGTCTGAAATGCACGACGCCGATGGCACCCGCCTGCAGAAGGTCATGGCCCAGGCCGGCGTGGCTTCGCGCCGCGTCTGCGAAGAGATGATCTCCGAAGGTCGGGTAGAAGTCGACGGCCAGGTGGTCACTGAGCTTGGTGTCCGCGTGGACCCCAAGACAGCGGTCATCCACGTTGACGGCCTGCGCATCCAGCTGGATGAAAACCTCGTGTATATGGTCTTCAACAAGCCCAAGGGCGTGGTGTCCACCATGGAGGACCCCGATGGCCGTCCCTGCATCAGCGATTTTGTGCGGAAGACCCACCAGGGCGAACGCCTGTTCCATGTGGGCCGGCTGGACGTCGCCACCGAAGGTCTGCTGCTGCTGACGAACGACGGCGAACTCGCCAACCGGCTGACACACCCGTCCTACGAGGTCCCGAAGACCTACCTGGTCCAGGTCCGCGGCCCGTTCCCGCAGGGAGTCGGCGCCCAGCTCCGGGAAGGTGTGGAACTCGAGGATGGCTTTGCCTCCGTTGACTCCTTCAAGCTGGTGGACTCCACTCCGGGCCACGTGCTGATCGAAGTGATCCTGCACTCGGGCAAGAACCGGATTGTCCGTCGCCTGTTCGACGCCGTTGGGTTCCCGGTCCTGCGCCTGGTGCGCGTCAAGGTCGGTCCCATTGGCCTGGGCGACCAGCGCCAGGGCAGCATCCGCAACCTTGGCAAGCAGGAAGTCGGCCACCTGCTGGCATCCGTAGGACTCTGAGGCATGTCCGCATTTCGCTCCCGCGGGCGGGGACACCTCAACGGGCCGGTCGTGGTGATTGGCACCGGCCTGCTCGGTGCCAGCATCGGGCTGGGCCTGCGTGGGCGCGGCGTGCCCGTGTTCCTGTCTGACCCGTCGCCGACCAACCAGGCGGTGGCCGTCGACATCGGTGCCGGCCAGCCCCTGGTCCAGCTCGGGGACGAGGCGCCGGAGCTTGTGGTGGTGGCAGCACCGCCGGACGTGACTGCCGACGTCGTGGCCCGTGCGCTTGCTGACTACCCGGATTCCGCGGTGGTTGACATCGCCAGTGTCAAAGCCGCCATCCTGGCGGAGTTGGGCGGCCGCGGCGCGGACCTCACCCGCTATGTGGGCACCCACCCGATGGCAGGGCGCGAAAAGTCCGGGCCGGTTGCGGCCCGCGGCGAGCTCTTCACGTCCATGCCGTGGGTGGTTTGTCCGGGCCCGGAGTCATCCGCGGCTGCCGTGCAGACTGCGCGCTCCCTGGCATCGGACCTGGGAGCTGTGGTCTCCCAGTTCACTGCCGACGAACACGACGAAGCCGTGGCCTTGGTATCGCACCTGCCCCAGATCATGTCGTCCCTGCTGGCCAGCCGGCTGCAGGGGACGCCGCTTCACGCGCTGTCCCTCGCCGGCAACGGGCTGCGGGACGTCACGCGGATCGCCGCCAGCGATCCCACGCTGTGGGTCCAGATCCTGGGCGGCAACGCGGGGAAGGTCGTGGAGATCCTTTACGGAGTCCGCGAGGACCTGAACCGGCTCATCGGCACGCTCGAGGAACCGCTTGCGCCGGGCGCCAGGCTTGACCTGGCCCAGCTGATCAGCGAAGGCAATGCCGGGCAGGCCCGTATTCCGGGCAAGCATGGTGGCCCGCCGCAGGCCTACTCCTGGCTGACGGTCCTCGTGGATGACCGGCCGGGACAGATCGCGCAGCTCCTCACCGAAATCGGTGAGATCGGCGTGAACGTGGAGGACCTTCGGCTGGACCATTCATCGGGCCAGAACGTGGGCATGGTGGAACTGTCGGTGCTGCCGAACAAGCATGACCATCTGATCGAAGCACTCAACGACCGCGGATGGCGGGTATTGCAGTAATGACACAAGAACTTCTTGACACTCTTCCGGCCTTGCGCGTCGGCAGGCCCCTGGTGGTTGCCATCGACGGGCCGTCAGGCTCCGGCAAGTCCAGCGTGAGCAAGGAAGTGGCCCGCCGGCTGCACCTTGCTTACCTGGACACCGGTGCCATGTACCGGGCCCTGACCTGGTTCTGCGTCACCAGCGGAATTGACCTCAGCGACGCCGCCGCCGTAGAGCAGGCTTCCCGGGATCTGGTCCTGGAACTGAGCACCACGCCGCGGGAGGAATACGTCCGCGTGAACGGCGCCGACGTCACGGACGCCATTCGTGAACCGGCAATTTCTTCGGCGGTCAGTGCGGTGGCCACCACCCTTGGTGCCCGGACCGAACTGATCCGCCGGCAGCGTGAGCTCATTGAAAAGCACCACCGCCGCATCGTGGTGGAAGGCCGGGACATCACTACTGTCGTGGCCCCGGGTGCGGAAGTCCGCATGCTGCTGACTGCCAGTGAGGAGGCCCGGCTTCGCCGCCGCGGCATCCAGCTGGGCGGCACGCAGAATGCGGAGCAGCTCGCCGCCCAGGTCACCCAGCGCGACGCCAAGGATTCCACGGTGGTGAACTTCACCCAGGCTGCCGACGGTGTTGTCACCCTGGATTCTTCCGATCTGGACTTCGCCGAGACCGTGGACGCGGCGCTCGTGATCGTCACGAAGGTGCTTAACCGTGACTGACCGCGGCGTGCGGCTTCCCTCCGGCCTGACCATGACCTGGAGCCGACCCGTCGGCTGGCTCCTGGACCACGTGGTGTACCGGACATCCGTCACTGGCCGGGACAATGTGCCTACAGGCGGGCCGGTGATTTTTGCCGGCAACCACATCAGTTTCCTGGACGGGCCGGTGATGTTCGGCGCGTCGCCGCGTCCCATGCACATCCTGGTCAAGAAGGAGATGTTCAAGGGCTTGCTGGGTCGGGTCCTTCGGGCTTCCGGCCAGCTGCCGGTGGACCGCTCCGGGGACCGGGCTGCGCTGCTTTTGGGCAAGAACATGCTCGACGCCGGCCGCTGCATCGGGATTCTTCCGGAAGGTACGCGGGGGAGCGGCCAGGCAACAGACATCAACAACGGGGTGGCCTGGCTGGCGCTGAACTCGGGAGCCCCCGTGGTTCCCGTGGCGATCCTCGGCACCCGGACGGGCAACGAACACCTCGACACGGTACCCAGGCCGGGGCGGCGGTTCCACGTCAGCTTCGGCAACGCACTGACCCTCAGCCGCAACCCCGGCGAAACGGGCCGTGCTTCAATGGACAGGGCGGGAATGGAAATCCGCGCTGCGCTTGCTGGGCACGTCCAGGAGACCATCCAACACAGTGGGCAGCCTTTGCCCCACGCGGATTTCCGCACGAACTTCACAGCAGTAGCCGGGACGCCGGCAGATGACCACTAAGGAAAGTGCAATGAGCGATACGACTCAAACCTCCGGCCACTTCGGCGCCGGCGAAGACGAATACACGCCCACCGGCACGGACCAGGTGGCCGAGCGGCTGGCCGCCATGGACGACGACGAAGCGGAGATGCGTGCCGCATCGCTCCGCGCCGGCCTGGCCGACTACGAACTCGACGAGGAAGACGCCGCCCTTCTGAGCGGGGACTACGAGGACGAGGACTTTGACGGTCCGGTCAAGCTCGATCCCGTGCTTGCCATCATCGGCCGTCCCAACGTGGGTAAATCCACCCTTGTGAACCGCATCCTGGGCCGCCGCGAAGCCGTGGTCGAGGATACTCCCGGCGTGACGCGGGACCGGGTCATGTACTCGGCACATTGGAACGGGCGCAACTTCACCGTGGTGGACACCGGCGGCTGGGAGCACGATGCCCGCGGCATCCACGCCCGGGTGGCAGAACAGGCCGAAATGGCCGTGGAACTGGCTGACGCCGTGCTCTTCGTCGTCGACTCTGCGGTGGGCGCCACCGCAACGGACGAAGGCGTCATGAAGATGCTCCGCCGCAGCAAGAAGCCGGTCATCATGGTGGCCAACAAGGTGGACGACTTCGCCCAGGAGGCGGACTCCGCCAGCCTGTGGGGCCTCGGCTTCGGTGAACCCTACCCCGTCTCCGCCCTGCACGGGCGCGGCGTGGCCGACCTCCTGGACCACGTGATGGACACACTGCCGGAGTTCTCCACGATTGAGGGCCTGGAACGCTCGGGCGGCCCGCGCCGCATCGCACTGATCGGCCGCCCGAACGTGGGCAAGTCATCGCTGCTGAACAAGCTGGCAGGGTCCGAACGTGTCGTAGTGGACAACACCGCCGGCACCACGCGTGATCCGGTGGATGAGTTCATTGAACTCGGCGACCGCACCTGGCGCTTTGTGGACACGGCAGGCATCCGCCGCCGTCAGCACATGGCGCAGGGCGCCGACTACTACGCCTCCCTCCGGACGCAGGCCGCGCTCGAAAAGGCGGAGGTCGCCGTCGTTCTTCTCGCGGTGGATGAGGTCCTCAGCGAGCAGGACGTCCGCATCCTGCAGCTGGCCATCGAGTCCGGCCGCGCGCTGGTGCTGGCCTTCAACAAGTGGGACCTGCTCGACGACGAACGCCGCACCTACCTGGAGCGCGAAATCGAGCAGGACCTGGCCCACGTGGCCTGGGCGCCCCGGGTCAACATTTCCGCGCTGACCGGCTGGCACAAGGACCGCCTGGTTCCCGCCCTGGACCTGGCGCTGGAGAACTGGGACAGGCGCATCCCCACCGGCAAGCTCAATGCCTTCCTCGGTGAGCTTGTGGCGGCGCACCCGCACCCGGTCCGCGGCGGAAAGCAGCCGCGCATCCTGTACGGCACGCAGGCGTCCAGCCGGCCGCCGAAGTTTGTGCTGTTCACCACCGGATTCCTGGACCCGGGCTACCGCCGCTTCATCACCCGCAGGCTCCGCGAAACGTTCGGTTTTGAGGGCACGCCCATCGAGGTCAACATGCGCGTCCGTGAAAAGCGCGGCAAGAAGCGTTAATTAGGACACACGGGGGGGTGTGCAGGCGGCAAAGTGTCACTTGCACCCTCCGGGATCGTGTAAGCTTTTCAAGGTGGTTCGGCCGGACTGCTGAGTTGAAATCCTGGCTAACATCAGGAGTAAACGCAGCGGAGAACGGCGGAACTAACGGGCTGTAGCGCAGCTTGGTAGCGCACTTGACTGGGGGTCAAGGGGTCGCAGGTTCAAATCCTGTCAGCCCGACCAAAACAGAAGCGTCCCGGAGAATTTTCTCCGGGACGCTTCTGTTTTGTGCCGTCCTTTTCGGATGTTTAGCGGCCTGGCCTATTTCAGGAACTTCGATGTCCTGCGGTCCGCCAGGATCTTTCCCTTGGTCTGGCACGTGGGACAGTACTGCAAGGAAGTATCCGCGAAGGACACCTCCCGGACTGTGTCACCACACACCGGGCAAGCCTCGCCGGTGCGGGCATGGACCCGCATGTGGCTGCGTTTGACGTCCTTGAGCTCGCTTGGTGGCTTGCCCTCGGCTTCGGCCAGGGCTGTTCCGAGCACGCTGTGGATGGCGTCGTACAGCACCTGCACCATGCCGCGGTCCAAGGACTTGGCGGTGGCAAAGGGGGAGATCCTCGCAGCATGCAGGATCTCGTCGCTGTAGGCGTTCCCTATCCCCGCGATCACGCTCTGGCTCCGTAGGACGCCCTTGATCTGCTGGGAAGTGGAGCCGAGAATATCCGCCAGCATGTCGGCGTCGAACGCTGCGCTGAACGGGTCCGGCCCGAGCGCCGCGATGCCCGGCACGTCGTGGGGGTCGCGCACCACGTACACGGCAAGGCTCTTTTTGGTCCCCGCCTCGGTGAGATCCATGCCATGGGCACCGTCCGGCCCGGTGAACGCCAGCCGCATGGCGATGTGGCCCTTTCCCATCCGGAGCTGGGTGTCTGTGGGGGCGTCCGTGAAGCGGACCCAGCCCGCCCGGGCGAGGTGGAAGACAAACGACGGACCGTCGGTGTCAATGCTGACAAACTTTCCGAACCGCCGCACGCCTGCGACGGTGCAGTTCTCCAGCGCTGTGAACGGCGGATCCGCTGTCTTCAGAACGGCAAAAGAAACGATCTGGACCTTCCGCACCACCGCTCCGCGCAGGTGCTCGTCCAGGAAACCGGCCAGGCCTGCAACCTCGGGAAGCTCCGGCATGGTTTACCTGCGGTCAGCCTGGCTGTCGGTTGCGGACTGCGCCTCAGGGGCAGGTGAGCTGGCGGCGGAGTCCTTGGCTGCCTTCGCAGCCAGGGAACGCTCGGCATCTGCCTTCTTGAGCACCTTCATCTTCTTCCCGCGCTGCCGCCAGACCCTCCATAGGATCACGCCAACCACAAAAATGACGGCGGCTGCGATGGCTGAGATCTGTGTCCACAGCGGGAACCAGGTTGCCTCGGTGCCAAGGATCCGCTGTCCGTTGTGGGCGGCCTGCGAGCTGCCGAACATGATCCCGGCGGTCAGCAGATTAGGGGACGCGAGAGCCACAGCGGCGAGGACGATGGTCAGCTTCCAGGGCCAGTTCACGGATTTGCGCGTCGCCTGCCAGGCCACCAGGAGGGGGACGAACGTGAAAACGAACCCGTAAAACATCCCCACCAGGATGCCCGCCCCAAGATTGCCCTGGACCTGGTTGCGGATAACATTCGCCCACCAGACCGGGAGGATGGCCGCAAAGGCAAAGTAAGCGATAGCGAGGACCACCAACGCCACCACAACGAGGATGATCCGCGCAGCCCAGTTCGCCTTTTTCGCGGGCGATTCCTCTGAGTGTGTTCTCATGCGTCTCATCATGTCAGAATCCTCCTCGAACGCCCGTGGAGTTGTGCCTATACTTTCAGCGGCGGCTTGTTTTCCAGGCCCCGTTGACATTGGTGATTGACCCGATGAAAGGCCCCTGATGAGCAACATTCCCGAAGACCTGTCCTACACCGCCGAGCACGAGTGGGTATCCGCACCGAGCGCCGACGGCGTGGTCCGGGTGGGCATCACCGACTTCGCGCAGGACGCACTCGGAGATGTTGTCTATGCCCAGATGCCGGAAGCCGGCACCAAAGTCACCGCGAACGAAGTCGTGGGCGAGGTCGAATCCACCAAGAGCGTCAGCGATATCTACGCTCCGGTCAGCGGCGAAGTCGTGGCACGCAACGAATCCCTCGATACCGATTCGGCCTTGATCAACTCCGATCCGTACGGCGACGGCTGGCTGATCGAGATCCGGCTAGCAGAAGCGGACGCTGTGGAATCCTTGCTCAGTGCATCCGAGTACGAACAGCAGGTAGGCTGAAGCTAACGGGTTCATCCGGTCCGGCCAACGGGCGTCTTCGCACGTCAGTGGCCGGATCGGAGCCCGGCATCGGATCCGCGAGGCGGATCCGTCAGGGCAAAAGTTGATTGCAGGCGTGAGAGCTGCAGCGAAAGAGGAGGAATCCATGGTTGGCCACGAACAGGACCCTGCCGAAGGCGAGTACGGCACAGGTGCGGCCCGGGCTTCGGAGACCACCTCGATCCATCTCACCCCCGTCTCCGACGAGCCCACCATCGCCCCCATGCTGTCCACGGACGAGCGTTCATCCGTGGAGGCGCTGCCGGCCGGTTCCGCGCTCCTGGTGGCCCACAGCGGCCCGAACGCGGGTGCCCGCTTCCTGCTTGACACGGACACCACCACGGCCGGCCGTCATCCTGACGCCGACATCTTCCTGGATGACGTCACCGTCTCGCGGCGCCACGTCGAGTTCCGCCGCACGGCGCGGAGCTTTGAAGTGGTGGATACCGGCAGCCTCAACGGCACTTACGTCAACCACGACCGCGTGGACAGTGTTGAGCTAAAGTCCGGGAACGAAGTCCAGATCGGCAAGTTCCGACTCACCTTCTACCTGAGCCCTGCCCGCGCAGCAGGCCGCGCCTGATCTCGGGACACTTGCCCGTGGCAATGGCACAACCGGAACGCCGGGGGCCCCAAGTTCTGAACATCGGGGAAGTCCTCGCGCAACTTAGCGGCGACTTTCCGGGTATGACCGCGTCGAAAATCAGGTTCCTCGAGGAAAAGGGACTGATTAATCCGCGCCGCACTCCGGCCGGATACCGGCAGTACTCGGACAGTGACGTCGAACGTCTCCGTTTTGTGCTGGCGCTGCAGCGGGACCAGTACCTTCCACTGAAAGTCATCAAGGACTACCTTGATGCGATCGACAGGGGAGAGCGGCCCGAGAACCTGCCGCCCGGCGTCGTGGTTTCGCCGAGGATCGTTTCGGATGAATTGGCCGTAGAGCTTCAGAACCGCGGCCGGAAATTCAGCGAGGAACAGCTGCGGGCCGAGTCCGGCGCCAGCGTTCCGTTACTCCAATCGCTGCTGAGCTTCGGGCTGATCAGCCACAGCAACGGCAAGTTCGACGAGCACGCCCTCCAGGTGGCCCGTGCCTGCGTGCAACTGGAGAGCCACGGCCTTGAGCCGCGCCACCTGCGGCCGTTCCAGGCCGCCGCGGAACGTGAATTCGGACTCGTGGAGCGCGCAGTTGCGCCGCTCGCGTCCCGGCGCGATTCCGCGTCACAGGCGCGGGCTGCGGAAGCGGCCCGCGAAATCAGCGACCTCTGCCTGGTCCTGCACCGGGCACTGGTCCAGGACCGTATCTCACGTATGGACATCTGATGATCGAAGTGGAGATCGTAGGCGTTCGCATCGAACTGCCGTCCAACCAGCCGCTCGTGCTGCTGCGCGAGATCCACGGCGAACGTCACGTGCCCATCTGGATCGGGACTCCAGAGGCAAGTGCCATCGCCCTGGCCCAGCAAGGGGTAGTGCCTCCGCGCCCGATGACCCACGACCTCCTGGTGGACGTGGTGGAGTCCCTGGGCCATTCGGTTGTCAGCGTCAACATTGTGGCCGTTGAGGACAACATCTTTTATGGCCAGCTCCAGTTCGAGAACGGCACCACCGTCAGCTCGCGGGCATCGGACGCCCTCGCGATCGCATTGCGGGCCAAATGCCGCATCTGGTGTGCCGACTCGGTAATGGATGAAGCCGGAGTCCGTATTACCGAGCATGACGAGGGGGAGGACACTGACCCGGGCCCCACCGTGGACGAGGAGCGCGAACTGCGGCGCTTCCGTGAGTTCCTGGACGATGTGGAGCCCGAAGACTTCGACGGCTGAGGTCACGTTAAGGTTAAAGTTGAGCCTGAATGTTCCGACACGCCTGTGCCAAGCGGCCTAGATCTTTGACCTTGGGGCGCAGCGGGCCTAACGTCGAAGGTACAAGCTCCCATTGCTTACAGCAGCCGCGCAAGTCACACTGTAAAAGTACGACCCCCGCGAAATTACATGCATGGACTTCATGCGCGCACCGGCTGATGCAGTGGTCCCCGGGAGCTTATGACAAGGAGGATCCAGGTGAGTCCCAAAGGCGAAGCAGGCGGGCTGAAACAGCCCACAACGGCTGGTGTGGCTGTGCCCGCGAGCGGTGCCCAGGGCCTCCTGTTTACCGAAGACCTTCCCGTCCTGGATGAGGACGCCGGCTACCGCGGCCCCACGGCCTGCAAGGCGGCCGGCATCACGTATCGCCAACTGGACTACTGGGCACGCACCGGGCTGGTTGAGCCCGCAGTCCGCGGCGCCGCAGGCTCCGGCTCGCAGCGACTCTACGGCTTCCGGGACATTCTCGTCCTCAAGGTAGTCAAGCGGCTTCTGGACACCGGTGTTTCCCTTCAGCAGATCCGCACGGCAGTGGAACACCTGCGCGAACGCGGCGTGGAGGATCTGGCACAGATCACGCTCATGAGCGACGGCGCGAGCGTTTACGAATGCACCTCCGCAGACGAGGTCATCGATCTTGTCCAGGGTGGCCAAGGCGTTTTCGGCATCGCCGTGGGCCGGGTCTGGCGCGAAGTCGAGGGCAGCCTGGCTTCCCTGCCGAGCGAACACGCTGCCGAACAGTCCTTTCCCGACGACGAACTGAGCAAGCGGCGCACTGCCCGCAAGATCGGCTGACAACGGGCTGACACAACACCAACAAGAAGAGGCCATCCCCGGCGGGGTGGCCTCTTCTTTTTGTCCGCGGAACCCTTTGGCTGCAGCGGGGCTGCAGCCAAAGGGTTAACGCTGGGTTCGGTTTCGCAGGCCGTTTCCGGTCGCCAGGAGGTTGACAAGGAGGGCGTCGAACAACGCAGCGGATGTCTTCGCGGATTCGCCGGGCCAGTGGTGCACCGGGTGCGCCGCGCCCTGGATCTGTTGCCAGTTCGCCTGTTCAGGGATGCGCGGGCTCAGCAGCAGGTCACCGAACATCGATTCCATTTCCGCGAGCCGGTACGTGTGTTCGGAGGAGCCCGTGCGCACGCGGTTGGCCACGATGCCTGCGGGGGAAAGGTTCGGCGCGAATTCCTGCTTGAACAGCTGGATGGCCCGCATGGTCCGTTCCGTTCCTGCCACCGAGAAAAGTCCCGGCTCGGCCACGAGCGCCACCTTGTCACTCGCGGACCAGGCCATCCGGGTCAGCCCGTTCAGCGACGGCGGGCAGTCAATGAGGACCAGCTCGTAGCGGTCGGCGCCAGCCAGGACTGCGGAAAGTCTGCGAAGGTCCCGGCGGCCAAGGTCGGGGCGGTCGTAGATGCCGGTGTACGCCGAACCCACGGCGACGTCCAGGACGGCCGGTCCGGATCCGTTGGGATGCGCCCGTGCCGTCCAGGAGCTGCCCGCGACATTGTCTGCTAGCTTGGCCCGGCGGGGGCTCTTGAGCATCCTGCCGATGTCCAGCTGGTCGCCGGCCTGGACGCCCAAAGCAGTGGTCGCGTCCGCATGGGGATCGAGGTCCACCACCAGTGTGGGGATGCCCGCGGCAAGCGCCGCAGACGCCAATCCTGTGGTGACGGACGTCTTGCCGACTCCGCCCTTGAGGCTGCTGATGCTGACTACTTGCACTTGTGAGACCAAAACCTAACGCCGGCTGCCGTGTTGGGGGTAATGTTTGCTCCGGCACTGCCGAAGCCAGCGGCTCGAGCCGCCTTACTCATCATATGTGGCTGCGCCGGTGAATCCCGTCTTATGGGGACGCGGCATGGCACGGCGATGGTATGGGTGGCTGGTTCTGCCAGCCTCCGTCGATGCACGCGGGACATGACGGAAGCTTCTGTGACTGTGGCCACAACGATTTGTATTTCTAAGCGCGGGTCTTAGACACTGTGACCACTTACCGATACACCCGCAATGATGCAGGAGAATTATGTTTTCCAAGATTCTGGTGGCCAACCGCGGCGAAATCGCGATCAGGGCCTTCCGTGCCGGCTACGAGCTGGGCGCTAAGACCGTTGCTGTCTTCCCCAATGAGGACCGAAACTCGATCCACCGCCAGAAGGCCGATGAGGCATATCTGATCGGCGAAGTGGGGCATCCGGTCCGGGCCTACCTGGATGTTGCCGAAGTGGTCCGCGTCGCCAAGGAGTCGGGCGCCGACGCCATCTACCCCGGCTACGGCTTCCTTTCGGAAAACCCCGATCTGGCCCGCGCTGCGCAAGAAGCGGGCATCACCTTCGTTGGCCCGCCGGCTGAAGTGCTTGAGCTGGCCGGCAACAAGGTGGCAGCGCTTAAGGCTGCCCGTGAGGCCGGTGTTCCGGTCCTGAAATCGAGTGAACCCTCGAAGGACATGGATGAGCTGATCGCGGCAGCCGACGAGATCGGTTTCCCCATCTTCGCCAAGGCCGTCGCCGGCGGCGGCGGACGTGGCATGCGCCGCGTCGACACGAGGGAAGCCCTTCCCGAGGCCCTGCAGGCCGCCATGCGCGAAGCCGATGCGGCATTCGGTGACCCCACCATGTTCCTGGAGCAGGCCGTGCTCCGCCCGCGCCACATCGAGGTGCAGATCCTGGCCGACGCCGAGGGTAACGTCATCCACCTCTTCGAACGTGACTGCTCCATCCAGCGCCGTCACCAGAAGGTCATTGAGATCGCCCCCGCGCCCAACCTGGACGAAGGCATCCGCCAGGCTCTTTACCGTGACGCGGTGAAGTTCGCCAAGGCCCTGAACTATGTCAACGCCGGAACCGTAGAGTTCCTGGTGGACACCGTCGGCGAACGCGCCGGACAGCACGTCTTCATCGAAATGAACCCCCGCATCCAGGTCGAACACACCGTCACTGAGGAAGTGACGGACGTTGACCTGGTGCAGGCACAGCTTCGGATCGCTTCCGGCGAGACCCTCGCGGACCTTGGCCTCTCCCAGGAAACGGTCCAGCTTAAGGGCGCAGCGCTGCAGTGCCGCATCACCACCGAGGACCCGGCCAACGGGTTCCGGCCCGACGTCGGGAAGATCACCGGCTACCGCTCTGCCGGCGGCGCCGGTGTAAGGCTCGACGGCGGCACCGTGTACTCGGGTGCCGAAATCAGTCCTCACTTCGACTCCCTGCTCGTGAAGCTGAGCTGCCGCGGCCGCGACTACCCGGCCGCCGTGGCCCGGGCACGCCGGGCACTCGCGGAGTTCCGCATCCGGGGTGTGTCCACCAACATTTCCTTCCTCCAGGCCGTGCTCGACGATGCTGACTTCATCGCCGGCAACGTCGCCACCAACTTCATCGACGAGCGTCCCCAGCTGCTGAAGGCCCGGGTCTCCGCCGACCGCGGCACCAAGCTCCTGACCTGGCTGGCCGAAGTCACGGTCAACAAGCCCAACGGCGAGCTGACCGTGCACTCGGATCCGGCCGCCAAACTCCCGGCCGTTGGGGACCAGCAGGCAGCGCCGGGATCGCGCCAGCGCCTCCTGGAGCTTGGCCCCGAAGGCTTCGCCAAGGCCCTGCGTGAGCAGACCGCCGTGGCCGTCACCGACACCACCTTCCGCGACGCCCACCAGTCCCTGCTGGCCACCCGCGTGCGTACCCGCGACCTCGTGGCCGCCGGTCCCGCGGTCACAGCCCTCCTGCCGGAACTCCTGTCCGTTGAGGCCTGGGGCGGCGCCACCTACGATGTGGCCCTGCGCTTCCTCGGCGAGGACCCCTGGGACCGCCTGGCCGCCCTGCGTAAGGCGCTGCCCAACATCTGCCTGCAGATGTTGCTGCGTGGCCGGAACACGGTGGGCTACACGCCGTACCCGGAAGAGGTGACGGTGGCTTTCGTCAACGAGGCCGCTGCCACGGGTATCGACATTTTCCGCATCTTCGATGCCCTGAACGACGTGAACCAGATGGCCCCGGCCATCCGCGCCGTCCGTGCCACCGGCACCGCAGTAGCCGAGGTAGCACTGTGCTACACCGGCGACATGCTGAACCCGGACGAGAAGCTGTACACGCTGGACTACTACCTGGAACTGGCCCAGCGGATTGTGGACGCCGGCGCGCACATCCTGGCCATCAAGGACATGGCCGGACTGCTCCGCCCGGCAGCGGCCGCCAAGCTCGTGGCCGCACTGCGCGAACGCTTCGACCTCCCGGTCCACCTCCACACGCATGACACGGCAGGCGGCCAGCTGGCCACCCTGATGGCGGCAGTTGACGCCGGCGTGGACGCTGTTGACGTTGCCTCCGCCTCGCTGGCCGGGACCACCAGCCAGCCGTCCGCCTCCGCCCTGGTGGCGGCGCTGGCGCACACCCCGCGGGACACCGGCTTGAGCCTTGCCGCAGTCAGCTCCCTTGAGCCGTACTGGGAAGCCGTGCGCCGCGTCTACGCGCCGTTCGAATCAGGCCTGCCAGGCCCCACCGGCCGTGTCTACCAGCACGAAATCCCGGGCGGCCAGCTGTCCAACCTGCGCCAGCAGGCCATGGCGCTGGGTCTGGGGGAGCGCTTCGAGGCGATCGAGGACATGTACACCGCGGCGGACCGGATCCTGGGCCGCCTGGTGAAGGTCACGCCGTCGTCCAAGGTGGTGGGCGACCTCGCCCTGCACCTCGTGGGCCTCAACGCAGATCCGGCGGACTTCAACGAAAACCCTCAGAACTACGACATCCCGGACTCCGTCATCGGCTTCCTGTCCGGCGAACTCGGTGACCCGCCCGGAGGATGGCCGGAACCCTTCCGCACCAAGGCGCTCCAGGGCCGCAGCATCAAGGTCCGCGACGTTGACCTCAGCCCCGAGGACAGCGCCGCGCTCCAGGGCGATTCCAAGACCCGCCAGAGCACGCTGAACCGCCTGCTCTTCGAAGGCCCCACCAAGGATTACCTCAAGAGCGTCGAGACCTACGGCAACATTTCCGTCCTCGACACCCGCGACTACCTCTACGGCCTTCAGCGCGGCGCCGAGCACGAGATCCAGCTGGAGAAGGGTGTCCGGCTGATCGCCTCGCTGGAAGCTGTTTCCGAGCCCGACGAAAAGGGCATGCGGACGGTCATGTGCACCCTGAACGGCCAGTCCCGCCCCGTTGTGGTCCGTGACCGCTCCGTGGTGAGCAACGTCAAGGCCGCCGAGAAGGCAGACCCGGCCCAGCCGGGCCACGTCGCCGCGCCGTTCGCCGGCGCCGTCACCGTGACCGTCAAGGCCGGCGACACGGTCAACGCCGGTGACACGGTGGCCACCATCGAAGCGATGAAGATGGAAGCCTCCATTACGACGCCGGCGGCAGGCAAAGTCTCACGGCTCGCCATTTCAGCGGTGGAGCAGGTCCAGGGCGGGGACCTCCTGCTGGTCGTAGAGCAGGGCTAAGCAGTCCAGACAAAAGGAAGGGCCCTCCCGGCTTGGAAGATTGCTTCCGTCGGGAGGGCCCTTCGTTTTGCGTTGCCGCTTAGCCGCGCGGCGCGCCGTACATTTCCTCGATGACTGTCTCGAAGTCCTTCATCACCTGGGCCCGCTTCACCTTCATGGACGGCGTCAGATGGCCGGACGCTTCCGTGAAGTCCGAAGCGACGATCCGGAATGACTTGATGGCCTCCGCCTGCGACACCGAGGCGTTGGCCTGCGTGATGAGGTCCTGCACGGCGGCCTTGACCACCGGGTTCCCGACGGCTTCGTCGAGCGTGGTGGCGGCCGGCAGTCCGTGCCGCTGGAGCCAGCCCGGCAGGGCCTCCTGGTCCAGGGTCACCAACGCGCCGATGAACGGCCGGTTGTCGCCCACCACCAGGACCTGGGAGACCAGCGAATCCGCCCGGATCTGGTCCTCCAGCAGGGCCGGAACCACGTTCTTACCGCCGGCCGTGACAATGATTTCCTTCTTCCGGCCGGTGATCCACAGGAAGCCGCTATCGTCGAGCCGTCCGATGTCGCCGGTGCGGAACCAGCCATCGGCAAACGTATCCGCCATCAGGTCATCGCGCTTGTAGTAGCCGCGCATCACACAGACGCCCTTGGCCAGGATCTCGCCGTCTTCGGCGATCCTGACGGAGTTGCCCGGCAGGGGCTTGCCCACGGAACCGATCTTGATCAGGGCCGGCGTGTTGACGGAAATCGGGGCGGTGGTCTCGGTCAGGCCATACCCTTCAAGGATCTGCAGGCCGATGCCCTGGAAGAAGTGGCCCAGCCGTTCGCCGAGCGGACCGCCGCCGGACACAGCATGGGCCACGTTCCCGCCCATCGCAGCGCGCAGCTTGCCGTAAACGAGTTTGTCGAACACGGTGTGCTTGAGTTTCAGCCCCAGGCCAACGTGCCCGGCCTGGCGGGCTTTGGAGAACGCGATGGCGGTCTCCGTGGCCTTGTGGAAGATGGCCCCCTTGCCGCCGTCCTCTGCCTTTGTCAGGGCCGAGTTGTACACCTTTTCGAAGACGCGCGGCACGGCCAGGATGAACGTGGGCTGATAGCTCTGCAGGTCAGCCAGCAGGTTCTTGATGTCGGGGGTGTGCGCCACAGTGGCCCCGGCGGCCACGGCCAACACCGAAATGAACCGGGCAAAGACGTGCGCCAAAGGCAGGAACATGATGGTTTTGGCCTGCTCGTTAACCACGTCGCCAAGCAGTGCCAGGGCGTTGTCGGACAGCTCAACGAAGTTGCCGTGGGTCAGCTCGCAGCCCTTGGGTCGGCCGGTGGTGCCGGAGGTGTAGATCAGGGTAGCAACGTCACTGAGCCGCGCCGATGAGCGGCGGGCCTCAAGGTCGGCGTCGCTGACGTCCCGGCCGGCCTCACGGACGGCGTCCAGTCCGCCACCTTCGAGCTGCCAGACGTGCTGGAGGGCGGTGAGGCCTTCCGAGGTGGCCGCCTGCCGGATGATGTCCTCGTGGTGGGCGGCCTCGCCGAAGGCGGCCACTGCACCGGAGTCACCGAGGTTCCAGGCAACCTGCGACGGCGATGAGGTTTCGTAGATGGGCACTGAGACGGCGCCGGCGAACCAGATGGCGAAGTCGATGAGGGCCCACTCGTAGCGTGTGCGGGACATGATGCCCACCCGGTCGCCGGCTCCCACGCCGCTGGCCATCAGGCCCTTCGCAAGGGCTGAGACGTCCGCCAGGAAGTCTGTGGCGGTGACGTCCCGCCAGGCGCCTGCGGAGTCCAGCCGCGAGAAGAGCGCCGGGTTGCTGGGCTTGGCTGCCTGCCGAAGCACAAGATCGGTGATGTTGGTTTCCGGTGGGACAACAACCAGGGGCGGAACACTGAATTCGCGCACTATAGCTCCTTTGATATCCATAGACCCGCACAGGGTATGCCTAAAGACTAATACGCCTGCAACTTGGCCGTGCAGAAACAAACCTACTGGCCAGTAACATATGAGTCAAAGAGGAGTGGGGAAGCCATGGGCCCGGCCTCCGCCCGGCGCGCCCTAGAATGAAGCACTATGTACGAAACGCCCCCCGGCGAGCCAGCCGCCCCGCCCCGACGTCCGGCCCCCTGGCGACGGCGGCCGCTGGCCTTGAGGGCCCGGCCCCGGCAGGTGGAAACGTTCCGCGAGCACCTGCGGCTCGGGCGCAAGGGGCTGGCAATCGGCATCGATATCGGCGGCACCAAGGTCGCCGCCGGCGTGGTGGACGCCGACGGAAGGATCCTGAGCGAGGCCCGGCGGTCCACCCCCGGCAGCGACCCGCGTGCGGTAGAGCAGGTCATCGTAGAGCTCGTGGACGAACTCGGAGCCGGCCACAGGGTCTGGTCAGTAGGCATCGGTGCGGCCGGTTGGATGGATCTGGACGGCGGAACCGTGCTTTTCAGTCCGCACCTCGCCTGGCGCAACGAGCCGTTGCGCGCAAACCTGCAGCGACTGCTGCGCCGGCCTGTGCTGCTGACGAACGACGCCGACGCCGCGGCCTGGGCGGAATGGCGATTTGGTGCGGGGCAGGGCGAGGACAGGCTGGTGTGCATCACCCTCGGTACCGGCATCGGCGGTGCCATGGTGATGGACGGCCGGGTGGAGCGCGGCCGGTTTGGTGTAGCCGGCGAATTCGGCCACCAGATCATCATGCCCGGCGGGCAGCGTTGCGAGTGCGGCAACCGGGGCTGCTGGGAGCAGTACGCGTCAGGCAACGCCCTGGGCCGGGAAGCGAGGATTCTGGCGCGCGCCAATTCGCCAGTTGCCCAGGAACTGCTGGCAACCGTCGGCGGCGACGTGGAGCAGATCACCGGGGCGATTGTTACCGAGCTGGCACTCGCCGGCGATGCGGCCTGCCGCGAACTCCTGGATGAAGTGGGCGAATGGCTGGGCCTGGGATTGGCGAACCTGGCGGCCTCGTTGGATCCGGGGCTGTTTGTGATCGGCGGGGGACTCTGCTCGGCAGGGGACCTGCTGGTGGAGCCTGCCCGTAAAGCATTCGCGCGGAACCTTACCGGCCGCGGCTTCCGTCCGGCGGCCGGCATCGAGCTGGCAGCGCTCGGACCTAACGCGGGGCTCATCGGGGCAGCTGACCTGTCCCGCGTCAGCAGCCGCATGCGGTGACGGACGCTCCTCAGACGCGGGCGCCGTCGTCGTTCTCGTCTTTTTCCTGGGGCAGCTTCATGATGAGGTAAACCACGGCAAGGATGAACACCGCCACCATGCCCACAATCGCCAGCAGCGGCGCGGACCGCCAGAACATGACGGCCAGCAGCAAGGCAATGGGCGCACCAATTGCGCCCAGCCAGGCAAGCATGGTCAGGGGATCCGTCCCGGCAAGGCTTGGCGGTTCTTCCGGAACGAAGTCCCCGGCGTCGTCCTCCACGGCATAGTCACGCGGGCCGAAGGCGGCGGTGCCGCCCTGGCCGTAACCGCCGGTCCCCTCGCCGGCGTCGACCTGCCCGCCGTCACCGGCGCCCGGCGTCGCCGCCTGCCGTTCGGCTGCGGACAGTTCGGTGGGGGCTGTTCCCGCCAGACCCAGCGGATCAAAGTCGCGGAACGTCGCGGACCGGCCGGACCCGGCCACGGCCTCCGGGCCGGCCGGACCAGGAGTTTCAGGGTCAATGCCCGTGGCGTCAGGGCCTGGGGAGGCGGCGATGCCAGGGTCCGCTGTGCCGGTAGGGGTGGCAGGTTTCTCTTCGAGCCGTGCCACAAGGTCCAGCCACACAGCATCGTCCTGGTTTGCGCTCTGGTCCGGTGAGCCGGAGTCGGGCCTATTCATGGGCGGTGCCCTCCTGGACCTGGGCTGCTGCCGTGCCGGCAACCACCGCCCGGATGAAGTCGGCGGACCCTCGGAAGATCTCCTCGGCGTCGTTATCCAGTGTTGCCACGTGGTAGCTGTTCTCCAGGGTGGTCAGTGTCAGCGGGGCGTTGGTCAGGCCGCGGCGCAGCGCTGCCACACTCGTGTCTGAAACCACGTGGTCCACGGTGGACCGGAAGACCCGTACAGGCGCGGTGATGCGAGGGAGTAGCCGGGTGGTGTCTTTGAACAGCTTGTTCAGCTCATGGGCCGCAGCTACGGGCGTTCGCGGGTAGGCGCCCTCGTCCATCCCGGGCTTGAGGATATCGTTGGCAATGGCCGGGGTGCTCTTCAGGACCAGTTTCAGGATGCCGGCCAGTGGAGCGCGGGGATCATCGATCACCAGTCCGGGGTTCACCACGATCACCCCGGCGACGGGCCGGGTGGCGGCAATTCTCAGGGCCAGGGCACCGCCCATGCTCAGCCCGGCGACGAAGACGTGGTCGCAGTGGGAGTCCAGCTCCAGGTAGGCGTCGTCCAGGGCGCCGTGCCACTGCGGCCAGCGCGTGCGCGCAAGGTCCTGCCAACTGGTGCCGTGCCCGGGCAGCAGCGGCATGCGTACGGCGAAGCCGGCGTCGGCGAGCGACTGGGCCCACGCGCGCAGCCCGTGCGGACTGCCCGTGAATCCGTGTGAGAGGACCACCCCGATCCGGGCTCCGTCGCCGTTGACGGTGCTGCTGAAAGGGCTGTGGTCCGGTACGCCGGTCATGAAGTCTCCGAGGTGGTGTGAGGTGGGGCCGCAGTTCGGGCTGACGGTGCAGTGCTGGGTGTATGGGCAAGGAAGAAGGCGCTGGAACGGGCAAAAATCTCGGGCGCATCAACATCCAGGGTGGCCACGTGACCGCTGTTGTGCAGGTTCACTACCTCCACCAGCCGTGGGCCCAAACGCTGCCGCAACATCAGGAGTGAGGTGGCCGGCACAACGACGTCCGACTGGGATTTGAACACCTGCACCGGGGCGGTGACCCGGTGTAGCCCGCGGGTGGCTATGCCGAAAAGTTTCTTGAGCTCGTGCACTGCTGCCAACGGAGTCCGCGAATAGTCGCCGTCATTGGTGACTCCCGCCGTCGGCTGTTCCTCCTGGATGGGCAGCGTGGTGCGCTGGAAATACTTGAGCACTCCGATGACCCGCACGCGGCGGTCGTAGAAGCTGAGGCCGGGATTCACCAAAGAGACGCCAGCCACGGGATGCCTGCCGGCAGTCAGCAGCGCAATGGCGCCGCCCATCGAGAGGCCGGCCACAAAACACTGCTCTGTCCGGGCGCTCAGCTCCAGATACGCCGATTCGAAAGTCCCGTACCAGTCACGCCAGTTCGAGCGGGCGAGCTGCCGCCAATCCGTACCGTGGCCGGGCAGGAGCGGCACCGACACGGCGAATCCTTGGGCGGCGAGGTCCTCTGCCCAGGGCAGGACGCTGAGCGGGCTGCCGGTGAAGCCATGGCAGATGGCAATCCCGGTAGTGGCATTGGGTCCGTGGCCGGGGTAGCTGAAAGCGGCAGGCCGCGGCGCGATGCTGCTTTCTGTCATAACACCATCGTGTCATTGTTCTCGACAAATCTCACTAGAGTAGGGTTGCACTGGAGTGCCCGCCCAGCCCGACGAAGGGCCGGCTGGCCGGCTTCCGGAGAGGTTCGTCACGTGTTCTATTGGGTCATGAAGAGGATCTTCCTGGGGCCGGTGCTGCGGCTTCTTTTCCGCCCCTGGGTCAAGGGCCTGGACAATGTTCCGGCGCAGGGCGCGGCAATTATCGCCTCAAACCATCTGTCTTTCTCCGACTCCATCTTTATGCCGCTGATGGTCCGCAGGCCGGTTGTTTTCCTGGCCAAGTCCGAGTACTTCACCGGCACCGGAATCAAAGGCAGGCTGACGGCCATGTTCTTCAGGCTCACTAACCAGCTGCCCATGGATAGGTCAGGCGGGGCGGCATCGGCTGTTTCGCTCAACGCCGGCATGGATGTCCTGACAAGCGGAGGACTGCTGGGCATCTACCCTGAAGGGACCCGCAGCCCCGACGCTCGCCTCTACCGGGGCAAAGTGGGCGTCGCCAGGCTGGCCCTGCAGGCCGGTGTGCCCGTGATTCCAGTGGCCATGATCGGCACGGACAAGGTTCAGCCTATCGGCAAGCGGATGCCGAATATCCGGCGCATCGGCATGATTTTCGGTGCGCCCTTGGATTTCAGCCAGTACGCAGACCAGGCGGAGGACCGGCTGGTCCAGCGCAAGGTCACCGACGAAATCATGTTTGAGCTGATGCGGCTCTCCGGCCAGGAGTACGTGGACGAGTACGCTGCCGTGGTGAAGCTCCGCCTTACGAGCGCAGCAGCCACCGAGGCTGGGGGCGCCACCGCGAAACGCGCCGATCCTGACGGCGGCGCTGAGGGCACTGATTCCGACGGCAAGGACCCGGCAGCGGGCTGACTGTGACGCCGCTCTCGGTACGCGTGACGGTCAGGTGTCCTGAAGCCAGCCGCGCACATTAGTCTTAGATAGTGACTGAGCTATCTGCAAAACCTGCCTTTTCGCTGTCCAGCACCGCCCAGAGCGGAGCAGCCAATTATCCTGGCCTTGATGATTGGCGTGACCTTCCCGTTTCCCAGCAGCCCAGCTGGCAGGACCAGGACGTTTTCGACGCATCTGTCGGGGAACTTTCCGTGCTCCCGCCGCTGGTTTTCGCCGGCGAAGTGGACGTTCTCCGTGAACGGCTGGCTGCTGCGGCGGATGGCAAAGCCTTCCTGCTGCAAGGTGGCGACTGTGCTGAGACCTTTGAAGCCGCAACGGCGGATAAGATCAGCGCCCGGGTCAAGACCATCCTCCAGATGGCAGTGGTGCTCACTTACGGTGCAGCGATGCCAGTCATCAAGATGGGCCGGATGGCCGGCCAGTTCGCCAAGCCCCGCTCTTCCAACGACGAGACCCGCGACGGCGTGACCCTCCCGGCGTACCGCGGCGACATTGTCAACGGCTACGAGTTCACTCCCGAGTCCCGTGGCCATGACGCCGCCCGGATGCTCAAGGCCTACCACACGTCCGCCTCCACCCTGAACCTCATAAGGGCCTTCACACAGGGCGGCTTCGCGGACTTGCGCTCCGTGCACCAGTGGAACAAGGGCTTCACCGAAAACCCGGCGCACGCCCGTTACGAATCCCTGGCCCGTGACATCGACCGCGCCATCAAGTTCATGGCGTCCTGCGGCGCTGATTTCGAAGCGCTCAAGCGGGTGGAATTCTTCGCCAGCCACGAGGCCCTGCTGCTGGACTACGAGCGTGCACTGACCCGCATCGATTCGCGGACCGGTTTCCCGTACGACACCTCGGCGCACTTCCTGTGGATCGGGGAGCGTACGCGCGAACTTGACCACGCGCACGTTGACTTCCTCTCACGCGTCCGGAACCCCATTGGCGTGAAGCTGGGCCCGTCGACAACCGGCGACGACGCCCTCCGCCTCATCGACAAGCTGGATCCCGAGCGGGAGCCGGGCAGGCTGACGTTCATCACGCGTATGGGCGCGGGCAATATCCGCGAGAAGCTTCCCGCCATTGTGGAGAAGGTGACTGCCTCCGGCGCAAAGGTTCTCTGGGTCACCGATCCGATGCACGGCAACACCGTCACCTCGCCCAACGGCTACAAGACCCGGAACTTCGACGACGTCATTGACGAAGTACGCGGGTTCTTCGAAGTCCACCAGGCCCTGGGCACGGTTCCCGGTGGCCTTCACGTGGAGATGACCGGTGACGACGTCGCCGAATGCCTGGGCGGTGCCGATCCTGTGGACCAGGAAGCGTTCCTCGACAAGTACGAGTCGGTCTGCGATCCGCGCCTGAACCACATGCAGTCCCTGGAAATGGCGTTCCTGGTGGCCGGAGCACTGGCCAAGCACTGACCGCTCTACGCGGAGTCGGACTTCCGCGGCGGTGGTGTGGCCGGCAGTCCGCCGGCTACACCACCGTGAGGGTAACGACGGAGCCTTCAGGCACCTTCTTCTTCACCGGGTCCTGATCCCGTACCGTGCCGAAGAAGCCGCCGAGGATATTGTTCACCCGTACCTCGAAGCCCAGCGCACGCAGCGCTTCTTCGGCTTCTTTGGCTTGTTTGCCGATGAAGCTGGGGACTTCAACGAGCTTGGGTCCGTCGGAAATGGTCAGCGTCACCGTGCCGCCCTTGGTCAGGGTGCCTGTCGCGGGCGACTGCGCGGCAACTGACCCCTTGGGCACCTTGGGATCGTTGACTTTGTCCTTCGCGATATCAGCCTTGAGGCCGGCCGCCTCAATGGCGTCGACGGCGGCGTCCTCCGCCAGTCCCACCACTGACGGAGCCGGGATCGGCTGCGGCCCCTTGGAGACCAGGAGATTCACCGGTGTGCCGTGGCGTGCGGGAGTCGCGGCGGCCGGGTCTTGGGAGAGCACAACTCCGGCGGCAACGGCGTCGTCAAATTGTTCAGTGACGGTACCCAGTGCCATTTCGGCCTGGTTCAGTGCATTTTTCGCATCGTCGAGCGTTCCGCCGGTCAGTTTCGGGAGTTCGAACAGTTGCGGGCCCTTGGAAACAAACAGGGACACGAGCTGGAACTTCCTGGTCTCGGTGCCGGCAGTCGGGTCGGAGCCCACTACGAGGCCGGAGGGAACGTCGTCGTCAAAGACATCGTTGGTACGCGACTGGAACCCCGCCTCGCTCAACAGTTGCTGGGCCTGGGCCACCGGCTTGTTGGCGACCGCCGGAATGGTGCCCGGCGACCCGGGACCCATGCCGAAGAACCAGCCGGCTCCCGTGGCAAGCAACGCGATGATGACCAGGACCACCACCCAGAGGGCGCCGCGGCGCCGCGGGTTCCCCTCCCGCAGGCTCCGGACCGGTGTCGCCGCAGCCCGGGACCTTGCCTTCTCGTCCTCCCTGTCGAGCTTGCGGCGGGCGCGTTTGCTGAGGGGTATCGCTGCCGGGACGGCGTCCTGAGCATATGGCCTGTAGTGCGCTTCCGGCCGGAACTGTTCGCCTGGCCGGTAGTCGGCGTCGGGCGGATACAGGGCATGCGGAGCGTGCGGTGGGTGCGGTGGCTGCGGCCGGGAGAAGGACGACATCACGGCGGTGGGGTTGTTGGTGCGGGCGATGATCTCGGTGGGGTTCTGCTGCCCTGCCGGGGCCGCGGCAGGCGGCCTGAGGTCCAGCTCGGCGTCCGTGAGGTTGGTCCGGATGTGGCGCAGTTCCTGCAGCAGGGCGTTGCCGTCCACCGGGCGGTTCTCGGGATCGTTTGCGGTGCACCACTGGACGAGTTCATCGACCTCGGCGGCGAGGCCAGGCACCAAGGCCGACGGCGGACCGACCGATTCATTCACGTGCTTGTACGCAACCTGGATGGGGACCTCTCCGTCGTACGGCTGCTGGCCGGTCAGCATCTCATAGAGCATGATGCCCACCGAATAGATATCACTTCGGGTGTCAGCCTGCTTTCCCAGCACAAGCTCGGGGGAAAGGTATCCCACCGTACCGATCAGCGTCCCGGTGCTCGTGGACGTCGTTACCGCACGGGCCAGTCCAAAGTCGCCGATCTTGATCCGGCCGTCGTCGGCGATCAGGACGTTCTCCGGTTTCACGTCCCGGTGGATCAGCCCCGCGGCATGGGCCGCGCCGAGGCCCTGCACTACCGGATCAATCAGGGCTAGGGCCAGGCGGGGAGGCAGCGCACCTTTGGATCTGATGACGTCCCGGAGGGTGTGACCCTTGATGTGTTCCATCACCAGATAGGCCGTCTGGCCGTCGTTACCCTGGTCCAGGACCCCCACAACGTGGGCGTGGGACAGCTTCGCGGCGGCTTTCGCCTCGCGGCCCAGCCTGTCCAGGAACGTCTCGTCGGTGGCGAGATGGGGATGGAGGACCTTGAGGGCAACATCGCGCTCCAGCCGGAGATCGGTTGCCAGATATACGGTGGACATGCCGCCGCGCGCGAGTTTGGAGCGAACGGCGTAGCGGTTGTCCACCAGCGTTCCAACGAGACGGTCTGACACTTGTTCCTGCACCCTACGATCCTAATCCCGCATGGAAAAGGGTCCGAACCGACGTGCGGTCCGGACCCTTATCGTTACCCCCTTGGGCCGGCTTCAGCAGGCCCGGGGAATCATGGCGCGGCGGCTTTAGCCGAAGTTCTTCTGGTGCGCCTTGATGGCAGCTACGTAGGCCTTGGTGTCGTCGTACATGCCATATTTGCTGACAGAGTACTGGCCCTGGTAGTACCCCGCAATTGCTGTGTCCAGGTCCTTGCTGGTGGCGATAAGCCGCTTGATGATCGCCACGCCGGCCGTTGCGTTGTCGTAGGGGTCCAGCAGGTTCAGCTTCCGCCCTACGAGGTCTGAGGCCCACTGCCCGGAGGACGGTATGACCTGCATGGTGCCGATCGCGTTGGCGGGTGAAACCGCACGCTGGTCAAAGCCCGACTCCTGGTGCGCGAAGGCGAGGGCCAGGGAGGGGTTAACTCCCATCTGGCGGGCCGTGTCGGCCACAATGGCGCGCATCTCGGCCCGGGACGGTACGGGAGAGGCGTTCAGCAAGGCCTTGTTCTCGTTGGCAGAGCTCACAACGGCCGCGGGGTAGGTGAACCCCAGGAAGGAGCTCGGCACCAGCGGCGCGGCGGGGGCCGCCGGGGCGACCGGGGTGGAGGAAGCGGGCTGAATGGAGGCGCCGGGAATGACCAGCTTGTTGCCGGGGTAGATGACAGTAGTCATGCTCAGCTGGTTGGCCGCCAGGATGTCCGAGAGCTTCACGCCGTGCCGGGAGGCGATCGCTGACAGGGTGTCGCCGGCCTTGATCGTGTATGAACCGCCGGGAGCAGGCGCAGCAGGAGCAGGAGCAGGCGCGGGAGCCGGCGCTGCGGGAGCGGAAGAAGGCCGGACTGCCGAAGCCGGTGCAGCCGGGGCTGCGGGAGCACCAGCGCCGACTTTGATCTTCTGGCCGGGGTAGATGATGGAGCGCATGTTCAGGCCGTTCCAGCTGAAAACGTCCGACAGGCTGACATTGTGCCGGGCCGCGATGGCGCCGAGCGTATCGCCGGACTTTACGGTGTAGCTGCCTCCGGCATTGGCCGGAGCGGCCGCGGCAGGGGCCGCAGGAGCCGGGGCGGGGGCGGAACCCGTGCCCGACAGCTTGATCTTCTGGCCGGGGTAGATGATGGTGTTCGGCTGGAGGTTGTTGAGCTTAAGGACCTCGTACGTGTCCAGCCCGAATTTGCCGGCGATTCCGCTGATGGTGTCGCCCCGGGCAATGGTGTATTCCGCGGGAGCCGCCGGCTGCATGGGCTGGAAGGCAGCCGGAATAGTAGTGGAAACCGAGGCCGCCGGGATCAGGGCAGCTTTAGGTTCGGCTGCCTGGGCCTTCATCGCGGCGGCAAGGGTTGCCGGGATAGCGCGGGCAGGGGCCTCTGCGGCAGCAGGCTGGGCGAGGGCCAACGACGACAGGACAACCGCAGGAAGCGCTGCTGTGGTGACAGCAATCATGGGCAGGCTCTGCCTGGAAGGCTGCTTTGGCGAGCGGGACGTCGTCATGGAAAGAATCCTCTTCTTCAACTGCCGGGGGCGGGAGATGCGATGTGACTATTGATACTAGTGTTACTTAAGTTATTGATGTTTCAAATGTGATCTATGTGAATCTCTCACGAAAGTTCGCTTAGCACAAGAATTCCGCCCCACGCAGAATGAAGAGTTTTATGGAGTGTCGCGTGATTCGCGGCAGTGGCGGCCAATCCCGACTAGGCGGCAGGGCTCCGGCCGTGGCAACCTTGATCCGTGAGTAACGTAGAAAGCCTTGTGGGCGAGTGGCTGCCCCTGCCGGATGTCGCGCAGTTGTTGGACGTTTCGATTACGAGAGTCCATGGCCTTATTGATGAACGCGCTTTGGCGGCCCTGCGGGTCGGGGAGCGCCGGATACGTTCAGTTCCGGCCGCGTTTATCCTGGACGGCCAGGTTGTCGACAGCCTCAAAGGGACCATTGTGGTCCTGGCGGACGCCGGCTATTCCGATGAGGACCTCATCGTCTGGCTGTTTACCCCCGACGAGTCGCTCCGCGGCCGGCCGATTGATGCATTGCGGGAAGGCCGCAAGACGGAAATCAGGCGCCGGGCCCAGACCCTGGCCTGGTAAGCAGCACAAGGGCCCGGAAGGCGCCGGGCCCGCGGACGTGGCCAAGACGACGGGCGCCAACGTCAGGATGCGCGGCTGACCGTCGCTTCCGCCAGCTTCCGCAGGGCGGTCTTGGGCAGTTCTTCCAGCGGTAGCTGTTCCAGCGCATCATACGCCGCGGCGCCAAATTCGTTGATCAGCACTTCAGTGGCCTGAAGCGCCCCCGACTGTTCGATGATCCGGCGGATCTCGGCCACATCGGCGTCGCCCAGGTCAGGGCTGCCCAGCTTCGCATCGATAAACGCCGATTCTGCGGTAGATGCCTGGCCCAGCGCGAGGGCAATGAGTACGGTCCGCTTGCCTTCGCGGAGATCGTCACCTGCCGGCTTGCCCGTAGTGACAGGGTCCCCAAAGACGCCCAGGACGTCGTCGCGCAGTTGGAACGCCTCGCCCAGCGGCAACGCGAAGGCCGAGTAGCCCCGGAGCAACTCGTCCGGCGCGTCCGCCAAGGCGCCGCCAAGCGCCAGCGGGTGCTCAGTTGAATATTTGGCGGACTTGAACCTGATGATGGACTGTGCCCGCGTCACTGCTCCGGCCCGGTCCCGGACAGGACCGGCCACTTCCTCCAGGATGTCAAGATACTGCCCCGCCATCACCTCGGCACGCATGAGGTTGAAGATCAGCCGAGCCCTGCTGCCTGCAGCCGCCTGTGCGCCGATGTCCGTGAAGGCCTCCTCGCTGAACGAGAGGCAAAGATCCCCGGTGAGGATCGCGGCTGCATGCCCAAACCGCTCGCTGTCCAGCGCCCAGCCCTGCGCGTGGTGCAGCTGGCTGAAGCGGCGATGCACGCTGGGGCCGCCCCGCCGCGTGTCCGAGCGGTCAATGATGTCGTCATGGATCAGGGCAGCTGCCTGGAAAAGCTCCAGGGCCGATCCCGCCGTCACGATTTCCTGGGCCGACGGCTCGCCGCCCGCGCCGCGCCACCCCCAATAACACATAAGCGCGCGGAGCCTTTTGCCGCCGGTCACCAGGTTGGAAATGGAACCCATAATGGGATCGATATCGGGTGAAATGGCGGCCATCAGGGATTGCCGCGTGGTGAGGAAGTCTGTCAGCTCACCGGCAACGGCGGCGACGAATTCAGTCTGCTCAATCCTTAACTGCTCCGAAACGCTCACTTGGCTGACTCAGCAGCCACGTTGGCGCCGATGGTGAACGTCGAGACACCGGCCGCTTCCACGGCGGCGATGTTGACCGTCTCGGACTCGTTCCGGACGAAATCCTTGGAAGCAACGGCGCCCACAGCGTCGCCGGGGACGGCTTTGAATCCCTGCCCCTCCAGGTGCTTGGTGTAGAAATCCACGACGGCGGCAGTCGGGGCGTTGATGCTGGCCACGAGTGCCGCGGTGGCGGGCGTTGATGTCTTGTCAAAGCTGCTCGAAACCACCGTGGCGCCGGGCATCAGGGGAAGCAGCGTTTCCGGGAACCCTGCAACGATTGTCCCCACAGTGGCGGACGTTCCGGGCGACGCCGTCGGACTGGCGGAGGCGGTAATGCTGGCGCTGTCCGACGCTGGTGCGGATGTAAATGAGGAGGATGACGTCACTCCGGGCTCCGCGGGGCTGCAGGCGGCGAGGGCCAGTATTGCGCCCGCGGCCAGTGCCGCTAATCCTGTTGGCTTAAGACTTCTCATGACGGTCACAGGGACTGTCCTCCTGGTGTTGATGCCGGATTCAGCCTCCAGTTTAGTCAGTACCAACCGATACAATTGCCGGTGTGGGGCCTGAGCGGAACAACCAGTACACCGAAGCGGGTCTTCGTGAGCTCCGGCGTAACTGCATCATGCACGTGGACATGGACGCCTTCTTCGTCTCCGTGGAGCTTCGCACGCGGCCGGAACTCCGCGGCAAACCGGTAATCGTTGGATTTCCCGCGGACCGCTCCGTGGTCCTCTCGGCGTCGTATGAAGCACGCGCGTTCGGGGTGAAGTCCGCCATGCCCATGGTGGTCGCCGCCAGGATGTGCCCCAAATCGGTCATCATTGAACCGCGCCACAAGCTGTACTACGAGGTTTCCGCCCAGCTGATGGAAATCTTCGAGTCCATCACCGATCTGGTGGAACCGCTGAGCGTGGACGAAGCCTTCCTGGACGTCGGCGGCGCCATCCGCCGGTTGGGACCCCCACGCGTCATCGGTGAATTGATCCGACGCCGGGTGGCTGCCGAACTGGGCATTACGGCCTCCGTGGGCATTGCAGCCAGTAAGTTCGTAGCCAAGATTGCTTCCACGCGTTGCAAGCCGGACGGGCTGTTGCTGATTGGACCCGACGAGACAGTGCCCTACCTCCACAGCCTGCCCGTCGGGGCCTTGTGGGGAATCGGCGCGAAGACTACGGAGGTCCTTGCCCGGATGGGCATCCGGACGGTGGCGGACGTGGCGGCCACGCCGGTGTCCTCCCTGAAGAAAATGCTGGGTGCCACGGGTGAGCACGTGTACCGGTTGTCGTGGGGGATCGATCCGCGGCCCGTGACCCCCGTGAGGCTCGAGAAGAGCATCGGGGCTGAGGAGACGTTCGCCGTGGACACAGGCGATGACGGGCTGATCGCCCGGGAATTGCTGCGGCTTTCCCACCGGACGGCAGGACGGCTGCGGAGTTCGGGGATGGTGGCACGGACGGTGGCGTTGAAGCTCCGCTACGCCGACTTTTCCACCATCACCAGGAGCCGCACTGTGCACACACCCGTGGACAGCGCCCAGCTGATTTATGCCGTGGCCATCCAGCTCCTGGAATCATTGGGGAGCCGTCCCATGACAGTGCGGCTTGTTGGCATCCGGGCCGAGCAGCTCGAAGCCACCGCCCACACGTCCCTTCAGCTGAGCCTTGACCGCCGGGATGACAACTGGCGGGCAGCAGAACAGGCCCTGGACGAGGTCAGCCGAAAATTCGGAAGCAAATCCGTCCTCCCCGCCAGTCTGCTGGATTCCGGAAACGGGTCTTAGCAGGGCGCCGGCACCTTTCCTGCGAGTTTCAGGGAGGTGATGGCCGTCTTTCAGAACGGCCCCTGACAAACTATCCTTATATGTACATAGTTTTCAGTTATTGCCGGACTTCTTGGACATGCTGCAGTTCCAATGGCCCGCATGCCGGTGTTCGCCTTCCGCCATCGTCGGCGGGGCGGGAACCTCCCGGGCATGTCGGTCGTTATCGGAGCAGTAGTACGGGATGGGACCAGCCCGGACGTTGGCCTACTTAAGGAGGTCGTGATGCCGCTCTCGGAGCACGAACAGAAGCTGCTGGAGCAGCTGGAGAAGCAGCTGCACGAGGACGATCCGAAGTTCGCGAATTCCATGGGTTCGGACCCTGGACGAACGTGGTCCACCCGTCACATCGTGATTGGGGTGCTCTGCGCCCTCGCGGGGATCGCCCTGCTCCTGGTCGGCGTTACAGTCCAGAACATCTTCGTCGGTGTCCTGGGCTTCGTGGTTATGGGCGCGGGTGTGTACTTCGCCACAATGCGTAACGCGTCCGGCGGCAAGCAGCGCTCCGCACCTGGCACTGGTAAGTCCGGGAAGCCCCGGAGTTCCTTTATGTCCAGCCTGGAAGAACGCTGGGACGAGCGTCGCCGCGACGAATCCTAAGGCAGCGCCAGCAGGAACGGTTCCACGGCGATAGGCCGTGCCGTCCTCCATTTCCCTCCCCTCGGTCAGGATGACCGCAGCAGAAGACCCGCCCCGGCGGGTCTTCTGCTTTTAACCCGGAGGCAGGTAGCGCTAGGGGTCTGTTTGAGCGCTCAAACCGGCACCTACTCCTACGTGGTTGGGGAGCCCGGGGACCGCGGATCCGCCGCCGGCATCAGATGAGAGCCCGACGGCGGCCTGGCACCGCCGTCGGGCAGTTATGGTTTGCGCCGAAACGGCGCCGGGCCCTCCACTTCCATCCACCGCCTGCTCCCGCGCCATTTGGGGGACGAAGGCCTGAAATGGGGGAATATTGGCCTGATTTGCGTTGACTGTGGTGGAAAGTGGAGTAATGTGGAGGACATAAGAGGGTAGTTGCAACACAGGGGATGTGCAGTTCCTGACGGCAGACAGGCGGTGGGCCAGTGTTTCTGGGCACACACTCGCCACGTCTGGACGAAAAGGGCCGAATTATCCTCCCTGCGAAGTTCCGTGAGGAGCTTGCCAGCGGGCTTGTTCTCACCAGGGGACAGGAACGGTGCATCTACGTCTTCAGTGAGCAGGAATTTGCACGTGTCCACGAGCAAATGCGGGAGGCGCCCATTTCCTCCAAGCAGGCCCGGGACTACATCCGCGTCTTTCTCTCTGGAGCCTCGGACGAGGTACCTGACAAGCAGGGGCGCATAACCATTCCGGCTGCGCTCCGGGAGTACGCAGGCCTCGGCAGGGAACTGGCCGTTATCGGTGCAGGAACCCGGGCCGAGATCTGGGATGCCCAGGCCTGGAACGAGTACCTCGCGGAGAAGGAAACCGCCTTCTCCGAAACCGACGATGCCATTCCGGGGATCCTGTGATCACCTGAACGGCCCGGCGGACGCTTCTTGAACGAGATCTCCAGCCGCCCATCGGACAGTCAACCTGGCTCACTTCCCCGGAGCCAGGCCGGCAGGTCGATAGGCGCGGATGGGGATCTGGCTCAAGAAGCAGCACACCAGCACCCACGGCAGGAAAGGACGAAGGCATGAACGATGACCCGAAGCCAACGTCCGAACGCCATGTGCCGGTCCTCAAGGACCGGTGCATCAATTTGTTGGCCCCCGGCTTCGAAGCTGCCCGCCTCCGAGGTGAAACCCCCATCGCGATTGATGCGACCCTCGGCATGGGCGGCCACTCCGAAGCTATGCTGGAGCGTTTCCCGGATCTGCACCTGATCGGCATCGACCGTGATGAGGAAGCCCTGGCACTGGCCGGGGAGCGGCTGGCGCCTTTCGCTTCCCGGACTGACCTGGTCCACGCCGTCTACGACGAAATCGCCGACGTCCTCGAAGACCTGGGCGTGGCACAGGTTCATGGCATCCTGATGGACCTGGGCGTTTCATCCCTGCAGCTGGACGAGCGTGAGCGAGGCTTCGCCTATTCCTTTGACGCTCCGCTGGACATGCGGATGGACACCAGCCGCGGGCAGACCGCAGCAGATGTGGTCAACAACTACAGCGAAGAGGATCTCGTCAGGATCATCCGGAAGTGGGGCGAGGAGAAGTTCGCCGGCCGGATCGCCAACAGGATTGTCGCGGCGAGGACAGTTAAGCCTTTCGCCACCACCGGGGAACTCGTGGAACAGATCCGCTCCGTGGTGCCGGCGGCAGCCGCCAAATCGGGCGGCCACCCGGCCAAACGGACGTTCCAGGCACTGCGCATTGAAGTGAACGAGGAACTCGACGTGCTCGAGCGCGCTGTTCCTGCCGCCGTGGCAGCAACGGCCCTGGGCGGACGCATTGTGGTGATGTCTTACCATTCCCTCGAGGACAAAATCGTCAAATCAGTTTTCCAGGCTGGCTCCAAATCCTCCGCGCCGCTCGGATTTCCGGTGGAGCTTGAGGAACACAAGGCCTTCCTCAAAACCCTGACCAAGGGCACCGAGGTACCCACCGCCGTCGAGATTGCAGAAAATCCGCGCGCGGCCTCCGCCAGGCTGCGGGCCGTGGAACGTATCAGAGCCAGGAGAGACGCATGAGCACTGCCGCCGTCAAGAACTTTCCGGTCGTCTCCGGCAGCAGCGCCCCGGCGATCAGGTCGCTTCCCTCTGGCCCCGGCCGCAGGGAACGCACACCCCTGTCTGTGGTGCGTTCCGCCCCCAAGAAGCGCCGTGCGCCGTTTGTGGTGATGTGTTTCGCCCTGCTCGCTGTTGCGCTCGTAGCCGTGCTGGTCCTGAACATCTCAGTTTCTACCTCCCAGTACCAGCTCGTGGAACTGAGGGGTAAGCAAAGCACGCTGACCAAGCAGAACCAGGACCTGACACAGCAGGTCCAGAACTTCGAGGCGCCCCAGAACCTGGCGGCAAAGGCCTCAGACCTGGGCATGGTGGCTTCGACCGTCAAAGGCCAGATCGACCTCTCCACCCTTGCCGTCACGGGCAAGGCAACTCCGGCGGTGAAGGGTGGCGCGGCTGGATCGGTTATCCCTGCTCCAGCCGTAGAGGGAGTGCTCACCGTGGTTCCCCCGGCAACGAAGTGGGAGCCGCTGACGAACCGTAAACCGGCTGCCGAGAAACCGGCCCCTGCTGCGGCCCCTGCTGCGGCCCCTGCACCGGCCCCGGCAGCGGCACCTGCCGCTGCAGCACCGCCGGCTGAAGCGCCCGCACCACCGGCACGTGCCGTGGAGCTCCACGGCGGTTCGGTTCCAGCACCCGAACAGAAGGTGCCCGGGTCTAACCGGTAGCCGCTGAAGGGTAGCCAGTCAGGTAATAAACAGGCAACAGGCGAGCAGCAAGGGAATCACGGTGGCGCAGAGGACCGGCAAGGCAAAAAGCGGCAAGGCCCCTAACGCCACCAAGCGGCTGCGCCTCGGCCTGGGCATTATGCTGACGCTGCTATTAGTGGTGGGCGGCAAGCTCTTTTTCGTCCAAGGGCTCGACGTCGGCGGGATGGCCGCAGCTGCGCTCGATTACCGGATGCGCGAGACTTCCCTCCCCGCCGAACGCGGCAGCATCCTTGGCGCCAACGGGACGGTCCTGGCCAACAGTGTGATCCGCTACAACGTTGTGGTGGACCAAACCACCAACACCAAGACAGAGAAGTTCTGGCGCCTGGAGGAGGGCGTGGACAAACTTGTTGAAGTCAGCCGGGACCAGGGCATCAGCGAGCTCGCGGCTGTCCTGGGCATGGACGCTGACGAACTCAGGAACGCCGTGACGGGCGAATCGAAGTACCACATCGTCGCTAAGGACCTGAAGCCGGACGTTGAGCTCAGGGTCTCGGATCTCAGTATTCCCGGCATCGTCACTGAGGGCGTCAGCAAACGCGTGTACCCCAACGGTTCCGTGGCCGGCGGTATTATCGGCTTCCTCCAGGATGGCAACACGGGCCAGGCGGGGATCGAGCAGACGCAGGATGGGCTGCTGCGCGGGAAGGACGGCAAGCGGCTCTTCGAGATCGGTGCCGACGGTCTCCGGATTCCGGTCGGCGTGGATGAGCTGACACCGCCGGAGGACGGCAAGGACGTCAAGCTCACGCTCAATTCCGATCTCCAGTATTTCGCCCAGCAGGCCATTCAGAGCCAGTCAGACAAACAGGGCGCCGAGTGGGGTGTCATCACCGTGATGGATGCCAAGACCGGTGACATTGTCGCGATGGCGGACACTAATGCCCCGGATCCGAACGATCCCGGGCGGGTAGCCGCCAAGGACCGCGGCGTGCGCTCCGTGACCGCAGCGTATGAGCCAGGCTCGGTACAGAAGATGATCACGGCCGCGGCCCTGATTGAAGAAGGAAAATCCAGCCCCCTGGATACCTTCACACTCGGACCGTCGTACACCGTGGACGGCCAGACCTTCACAGACGCCTTTACCCATGGCACCGAAGAGCGCACGCTCGCCGGCATCCTGGGTTGGTCAATGAACACCGGCACCGTGGCGGCCGGGTCGCGGCTGACCAAGGAACAACGGTACGAGTGGCTTAAGAAATTCGGCATCGGCGAAGCCCCGGACATTGGATTGCCGGCTACGGCCTCCGGCATTCTCACACCGGCGGACCAGTGGGACGGCCGCCAGGAATACACGGTGCTGTTCGGCCAGGGCGTATCGCAGTCCACCCTGCAGACAGTCCGAGCCTTCCAGACGATCGCCAACAACGGTGTGATGCTCCAGCCGCGCCTGATTGACGCGTACGTTTCACCGGACGGAACAGAGGAGAAAGTCGCCCCGCAGCCTTCCCGCCAGGTGGTGTCGGACGGCACCGCGCAGCAGGTCCAGGACATCCTGGAAAGCGCGGTGACCGAAGGCCAGATCAAGGACGCCGCGATCGACGGATACCGGGTGGGGGCAAAAACCGGAACCTCTGAATCGCCGTGCGACGACGGGAAGTCAGGGTTCTGCGGCTTCACCGCTTCAATTGTGGGGATGGCGCCGATGGATGATCCCCGGTTTATTGTTGAGGTGGTGCTGCAGCGTCCCAAGGGCAATATCTACGGCATTACGCAGGGGCCCGTGTTCCGTTCGGTCATGAGCCAGGCGCTGCGCACTTACAACGTGCAGCCGTCCACGGGCGAACCGGCCAGGCTGCCGCAGTACGCCAAGTAGCATCAAACCAGGCAGCAGTTCCCTTAACGCCCGCAGCGGAAGCAGTCTCCCGCGGGCATGATCCACTAGCACCACCATCGGAGATTTCCTTGTCAGAGCAGAAGGCATCAGCTAGCAAGGCGGGGCCGGCAGGGGAACCGGCCGCCGCGCGGTTCAGGCCTACGGCAGTTGCTGCGGTCCGTCTGGACACGATCGGCGACGCAATCGGGGTGCAGGTCCCGGGTGCCTCCGCTGCCATCAGCGTCACGGGAATTTCACTGAATTCGCGAACAGTGGAACAGGGCGACCTGTATGTGGCGCTGCCGGGTGCTTCCCGCCATGGAGCTGACTTCGTGTCGCAGGCGGTCGGCAGGGGAGCGGTGGCAGTACTGACCGACGACGCCGGCGCACGCCTTCTCGCGCTGTCCGCGGACACCGCCGTCCCCGTCCTGGTGGTGGACGGACCGCGCAACGTGGTGGGGCCGCTGTCCGCCATGATCTACCAGAGCCAGCCAACAGCTGGGCGGACGCCGCGCTTGTATGGTGTGACGGGAACCAACGGCAAGACCACCACCACGTACTTCATCAACGCCTTGCTCCGTGCGCTCGGGCAGCAGACGGGCCTGATCGGAACCATCGAAATCGTGGCCGGCGGAGAACCGGTTCCCAGCCTCTTGACCACACCTGAGTCACCGGATCTCCACGGCTTGCTCGCCCTCATGCGGGAACGGGGACTGGACGCCGCGTCCATGGAAGTCTCCTCCCACGCCGTGTCCTTCCAGCGGGTGGACGGTGTGCTCTTCGATATCGCCGGTTTCACGAACCTGACGCAGGACCATCTGGACCTGCACGGCACCATGGAGGACTACTTCGCCGCAAAGGCGGAGCTGTTCTCGCCGGGCCGTGCCCGCAGGGCTGTGGTGACGGTCGACGACGAATGGGGCCGCCGGCTTGCCGCCACGGCACGGATCCCGGTCACCACCCTCTCGATGACACCCGGTGGAGCTCCCAGCGACTGGACCGTTACGGCCACCCATGCGCGCGGATTGGGAACCGACTTCAGCCTGCGGGGACCCGACGGCGTTAACCTCAACGTCCACACCGGCCTGCCGGGCACTTTCAACGTGGCCAACGCCGCGCTGGCCACGGTAATGGTCATGGCCAGCGGAATGGACGCCGCCACCGTGCAGGCCGCCCTGGACCACCAGGACCCCTTCACCGTGGCTGTACCGGGACGGATGCAGCTCGTCTCTGAAGAACCGGCGGCCGTAGTGGACTTCGCCCACAACACTGATGCCCTGGCACGCGCACTGGAAGCGGTCAGGGCACCGCTGCCCGGCTCCCGGGTGATCGTGGTTTTCGGAGCCACCGGACAGCGCGACCAGGGCAAGCGGCCCGCCATGGGAGCCGTTGCCGCAAAGATGGCCGACATCGTCATCGTCACGGATGACGACCCCCACGACGAGGACCCTGCGGCCATCAGGGCAGATGTGCTGGCGGGCGCGCGGTCAGCGCGCGAACAGGAATCGCCAGGGTGTGTCATCGAAGAGGTTTATCCCCGCGGCGCCGCCATCCGGCGCGCCGTAGAACTGGCCGGTCCAAGCGACACCATCCTGGTGGCGGGCCGGGGACATGAGGTCTGGCAGGAAGTCAAGGGCGTCAATCTTGCACTGGACGACCGGGTGGAACTGCGGAACGCCTTGACAGCCAGGGGATTCACCGTTCTCCGAGACGACCGGATAGAGTCCTAGACCGAGATGATTGCACTTACTGCGGCGGAAATCGCCGATATCACACACGGCCGCCTGGACGCCGATCCGGGGATCACGCCCCTTTCGGTGGTCACTGATTCGCGGGAGGCTGCCGCTGGGTCGCTGTACGTGGCGAAACCTGGCGAGCATTCCGATGGCCACGACTTCGTTGCCGCCGCCTTCAGCCGCGGTGCGGTGCTGGTTCTCGCTGAGCGCCCCGTGACGGGGCCGGACGGCGTTAACTATCCGGCTGTCCTGGTTGAGGATGCCGTGCTGGCCATGGGCGCGCTGGCGGCCGAAGCGGTCCGTCGGATCCGCCTGGCCCGGTCTGCTGCAGGCGACGCCCTGACCGTCATCGGGATCACCGGTTCCGCCGGGAAGACCACCACCAAGGACCTCCTCGCCGGCATCCTCACCCAGCAGGCCGCCACCGTTGCCCCGCAGGGGTCCTACAACGGCGAGGTGGGCGTGCCGCTCACCGTCTTCCGAGCCGACACCCAAACGCGCTACCTGGTGATCGAGATGGGTGCCACTGGCATCGGGCACATCCGATACCTGGCCGACATGGTGAAGCCTGACATCGGCGTCGTCCTCGGCATCGGCACTGCTCACGCCGGGGAGTTCGGCGGCGTGGAAAACATTGCCCAGGCCAAGGGCGAACTGGTGGAGGCCCTCGCCGCCAGCGGCACCGCCGTCATCAACCTCGACGACGACCGCGTCGCTGCCATGCGCAGCCGCACCGGCGCCACCGTGCTGGGCTTCTCGGCCGAAGGACGCCCTGACGCGACCGTTCGGGCCGAGAATCCAGACACAAACGCTGAGGGCAACCCGGAATTCGGGCTCGTCCTGCCCGGCGCCGAATCAGGCCTGCACGTCAGCAGCCGCCTCATCGGTGCCCACCACACCGGCAACCTCCTCGCCGCAGCAGCGGCCGCGTACGCGGCCGGGGTATCCGGCAAGGACATCGCCGCATCGCTGAGCACACAGTCAGCAGCAAGCCGTTGGCGCATGGAACGCACCGAACGTGCTGACGGCGTGACCATCATCAACGACGCCTACAATGCCAACCCGGAGTCCATGCGGGCGGCCCTGCGCACCCTGGCCGACCTGGGCCGCGGACGGCGCACCTGGGCCGTCCTGGGCGCCATGCTGGAACTGGGACCCGATTCAATCCGTGAACACACCGTTGTGGGCACCCAGGTGGTCCGCCTGAACATTTCCCGGCTGGTCGTCGTCGGCCGCGAAGCCCGCGCACTTTACGTTTCCGCCGTCCAGGAGGGTTCCTGGGGCGACGAATGCGTCTTTGCCGAAACCGCCGAGGACGCCTATGCGCTTCTGAACGCCGAGCTTGAGCCCGGCGACCTGGTGCTTTTCAAGTCGTCCAACAGCGTTGGACTGCGGCATCTGGGCGATCGGATAGCATTACCCCCACAATCCACGGAACCCACCGACGAAGGGAGCGAGCTGCTGTGATTGCACTACTTATCGGCGCAGGACTTGCCCTGCTGTTTGCCTTGGTGGGAACGCCGCTGTTTATCCGCTTGCTTGTCCGCAAGAGCTACGGCCAATTCATCCGTGATGACGGACCCACGTCCCACCACACCAAACGCGGTACGCCCACCATGGGCGGCACCGTGGTGGTGGGCGCGGTCCTGCTCAGCTACGGACTGACCCACCTGATTATGTGGATGATGAACCCGGACTCGGCGGGCCCCTCCGCCTCGGCCCTGATCCTGCTCTTCCTGATGGTCGGCATGGGGCTGGTGGGCTTCCTGGACGATTTCATCAAGATCTCCCGCCAGCGGAGCCTGGGACTGGACGCGAAGGCCAAGCTCATCCTCCAGGCCGCGGTAGGCATAGCCTTCGCCATCCTGGCACTGAACTTTCCCGACCCGGACGGCCTCACGCCGGCCTCGACCAAAATCTCCCTGGTCCGCGACATTCCCTGGCTGGACCTGGCCTTCGCCGGCACGGTGGTCGGCGCAATCCTCTTTGTCCTGTGGTCCAACCTGATCGTCACGGCGGCAACCAACGGCGTGAACCTGACGGACGGCCTGGACGGTCTCGCTGCCGGCGCCTCGGTCATGGTCTTCGGTGCCTACACGCTGATGGGCATCTGGCAGAACAACCAGGCCTGCGGGTCACCGCGGGAAGCTGGCAGCGGCTGCTACTCCGTCCGCGACCCCCTGGACCTAGCGCTCCTGGCAGCCATTCTGAGCGCCGCCCTCGTGGGGTTCCTCTGGTGGAACACCTCCCCGGCCAAGATCTTTATGGGTGACACCGGGTCATTGGCCATCGGCGGCGCAATCGCCGGCTTCGCCATCCTGTCGCGGACGGAACTGCTGCTGGGAATCATCGGCGGCCTGTTCGTCCTCATTACCCTGTCCGTGATCATCCAGGTGGGCTACTTCAAGGCCACCGGCGGTAAACGCGTCTTCAAGATGGCGCCGCTGCAACATCACTTCGAACTCAAGGGCTGGGCAGAAGTCACGGTGGTGGTCCGGTTCTGGATCCTGGGCGGGCTCTTTGTGGCCGTGGGCCTGGGTGTTTTCTACGCTGAATGGGTTGTGCTCCTGTGACTGTTTCTCCCCGCCTGCAAAACCTGGTCAGTTGGGACTCTGATTGGGCGGGACTGCGCGTTGCAGTTACCGGCATCGGAGTGTCCGGGTTCGCCGCGGCAGATACCCTCATCGAACTCGGTGCCCGGGTGGTGGTGGTTGACGCCGCCACGTCCGGGACAGCCAAGGCACAGGCCGACACCCTGAAGATCGTCGGCGCCGTGAACGTGCTCCTGGGCGAGGAAGCCGTCAACAGGATCCCCAAGATCGATGGCAGCTTCCCCGAACTTATCGTGACCTCCCCGGGTTGGCGGCCTGACCAGGCGCTCCTAGCGGCCGCTGCACGCGCCCACATTCCGGTCTGGGGCGACGTCGAGCTTGCCTGGCGCCTGCGGGTCCGGGACGGGCACAAAACCGCTGACTGGCTGACCATCACCGGGACCAACGGCAAAACCACCACGGTGGGCCTGACAGCGTCGATGCTGCAGGCCGCCGGACTGAAGGCAATCGCGGTCGGCAACGTGGGAACCCCCATCCTGGACGCCCTCCGCGACCCCGTGGAGTACGACGTCTTCGCCGTTGAACTTTCCAGCTTCCAGCTGCACTGGGCTGAATCGCTTTCGCCGGTGGCCAGCGTCTGCCTGAACGTGGCTGAGGACCACGTTGACTGGCACGGTTCCTACAACTCTTACCTCGCGGACAAAGCCAAGGTCTACGCACGGACCCAGAAGGCCTGCATCTTCAACGCGGAGCAAATCGAGACCGAACGGATGGTTGAGGACGCCGACGTTGTGGAGGGCTGCCGGGCCGTCGGCTTCACCACACTAACGCCGGCCATCAGCATGCTCGGCGTCGTGGAGGGCCTGCTCGTCGACCGCGCGTTTATCGAGGAACGCAGGGACAGCGCCGCCGAGCTGGCCTCGATGACCGACCTGGGGCAGTTTGCGCCCCGGCACATGGTGGCCAACGCCCTTGCGGCTGCAGCCCTCGTCCGGGCCTACGGTGTGGATGCGAAGGCCGTGCGCCAGGGCATCCAGGATTACGTGCCAGGCAACCATCGCATCCAGCCGGTCGCCAAGGAGAACGGCGTGCTCTGGGTCAACGATTCCAAGGCCACCAACCCGCACGCAGCAGCCGCGTCACTGGCCACCTTTGAAAACGTCATCTGGATCGCGGGCGGCCTGTCCAAGGGCGTCAGCTACGACCACCTGGTCCGGGACCACGCCGCCCGGCTCAAGGCTGTGGTACTCATCGGTACGGACACCGCCGCGCTTGCGGACGCCCTGCAGCGACACGCGCCGGATGTCCCCGTGATCATGCCGGCGCCGGGCGACACTGAAAATATGCAGACTGCCGTAACGGGCGGAGCCACCACGGACAGCTCGCCGGATTCCGGTGCGGCCGTGATGTTCCGGGCCGTTGCGTCAGCAGCGCAGCTGGCGGCATCAGGCGACACTGTGCTGATGGCCCCGGCAGCTGCTTCTATGGATCAGTTCTCTTCCTATGCTCACCGCGGCGACGCCTTTATTGAAGCTGTCCGCGAGCTGGTGGAAGGGCAGGCCCAGACCAGCGAGGAGTAACAATGGTCAGCACGCCCACCCGGACGCCGGCCTCACGGCCGCGCGCCGGGCAACCCACTTCTCCCGCTAAGTCCACCGTCACCCTGCCGGACCGGATCCGGGACTGGTACCAGGCCTTCTGGTCCGCGCTGGAAGGAACCGGCACCTCCAAGAACGGCTCAACGTATTACCTGATCCTTGGATCCACGCTGGCCCTGACCGCCATCGGCATCATGATGGTGCTGTCGGCCTCAAGCGTCGAATCCATCGCTGCCGGAAAATCGCCCTACGGCGACGCCCTGAAGCAGGGAATGTTCGCCGCCATTGGCATCTTCACCATGTTTGTCCTCTCGCGCATCAACGTGGTCTGGCTGAAGCGCCTAGCCTGGCCGGGGCTGGGCGCCGCCCTTGTCCTCCTGGTCCTGGTGCAGCTGATCGGTGACGAAGTCAACGGCAACAAGAACTGGATCGACCTGGGCGGCATCACCTTCCAGCCGTCCGAGGCGTCCAAGCTGACGCTTGCACTGTGGATGGCTACTGTCCTGGCCAGGAAAGGGAAGCTGCTGCGGCGCTGGCCCCACGTGCTGATCCCGGCCGTGCCGCTGGCGGGCGGGGTAATCGGCCTGGTCCTGCTGGGCAATGACCTGGGCACGGCCATGATCATCATGATGATCACTGCGGCCGCCCTCTTCTTCGCCGGAGTACCGCTCTACCTGTTCGGTTTCGCCGCCCTGGCCGCCGCCGCCGGTACAGCCGTCATGGCCATCACCAGCTCAAACCGCATGTGCCGCATCACCTCGTGGTGGACGGGCCAGTCCTGTGCCGACGGCATTGACGCCAACTACCAGGCCACCAATGGCCTCTACGGGCTTGCCTCCGGCGGCTGGTTCGGCGTTGGCCTCGGCCAAAGCCGGCAAAAGTACAGCTGGATCCCGGAAGCCCACAACGACTTCATCTTCGCCATCATCGGCGAGGAACTCGGCCTGGTGGGCACCGTCGTCGTGCTTGTCCTTTTTGCCATCCTTGGCGCCGCCATCTACCGCGTAGTGGTGGCGCAGGAGGACATGTTCCACAGGGTGCTGGCCGGCACCATCATGGTGTGGCTGCTGGGGCAGGCCACGGTCAACATGGCCGTGGTGACAGGGCTGATGCCTGTGATCGGCGTGCCGCTGCCGTTCATTTCATACGGCGGTTCGGCATTGCTGATGTCGCTATGCGCCGTGGGGGTGGTGCTGTCGCTCGCCCGCGAACAGATGGCGCCTGCCCTCCGGCCGAAGAAACTGCTCAAATTCGGCGCAAAGAAGGCCGGGGGAGCCACTGGCCGCAAACCTGCTGGCCAGAAAACCGCTGCCCGCAAAACCGCCAGCCCCAAAACAACCGCAAGAAAGCGTACGTAGCACCAAATGACTTCCCAGAACCTGTCCATTGTCCTGGCGGGCGGCGGAACCGCCGGCCACATCAGCCCCCTGCTGGCCATCGCGGCCGCCCTGCGTGCCGCCGCGCCCGGTGCCAGGCTGCTCGCTGTGGGCACGCCCGCCGGCATGGAAACCCGGCTGGTGCCCGCCGCCGGCCTGGAACTGGCCACCATCGACCGGGTGCCGTTTCCGCGGAAACCTTCCGTTGACCTCCTCAAGCTGCCCGCACGCCTGGCCGGGGCGGTCAGGCAGTCCGGACGCATCCTCGACGACGCCTCGGCCGACGTCCTGGTGGGCGTCGGCGGCTACGTCTGCACACCGCTGTACCTCGCCGCCCGGCGCCGGGGAATCCCCATCGTGATCCATGAGGCCAATACCAGGCCCGGCCTGGCCAACCGGGTGGGATCGTTCCTGACCCGTCACGTGGCCACTGCCTTCGACACCACGCGCCTGCGTCACGCCCGCCATGTGGGCATGCCCATGCGGACCGAAATCTCCAGCCTGGACCGGGACGCTGCCCGCGCCGCCGCGCGCGAAGCACTGGGCCTGGATCACACCTCGCCCACGCTGATTGTGACCGGCGGTTCCTCCGGGGCCCAGAGCATCAACCGCGCGGTCGCCGCCTCCGTCCAGGACCTTGGCGCGGCGGGAATCCAGACACTTCACATCACCGGCCGCGGCAAGACGGTCTTAGGGCCCGACGGCGGCCCGCTCGCCGCGCCGGGGTACCGGCAGGTGGAGTACGTGGACGGCATGGAACGGGTGTACGCCGCCGCGGACGTGCTGCTGGCGCGGTCCGGCGCAGCCACGGTCTGCGAAGTGGCCGCCGTGGGTGTACCGGCAGTGTTTGTCCCGCTGCCCATCGGCAACGGCGAGCAGGCGCTCAACGCGGCGGGCCTCGTGAACGCCGGTGGCGCACTCCTGGTCCAGGATAAGGACTTCACCGCGCAGTGGGTGGCGGGCCAGCTCATCCCCCTGGTCACCGACCCCGGCCGTCTGGCCACCATGGCCGCCAGCTCGCGCCGCCTTGGCATCAGAAACGCCGATCAGCGCATGGCTGATCTTGTCCTGGAAGCGGTATCCGCATGATCCCCGCAAGCATCCGCAGCCAGGAGTCCCTGGGCCGCGTCCATTTCATCGGCATCGGCGGGGTGGGAATGTCCGCCGTGGCCCGCATCATGGTGGCCCGCGGCGTCGCCGTCAGCGGGTCGGATGCCAAGGACCTTCCGGTGATGGCGGAGCTGGCTGCCGCCGGGGCGAGGATCGCCGTCGGATACGCCGCCGCCAATCTGGGCGATGCCCAGACCGTGGTGGCCGGCTCGGCGATCCGTGCGGACAACCCCGAACTGGTGGCCGCGCGTGCGGCCGGCCTGCCCGTGCTGCACCGCTCGGAGGCGCTCGCGGCCACCATGGGGGACGACCTCGTGGTGACCGTGGCAGGAACCCACGGCAAGTCCACCACCACCTCCATGATCACCGTCCTGCTCCAGGGCGCCGGGATGGATCCGTCGTTTGCCATCGGCGCCAACGTGCCTGCGCTCGGCGTCAACGCCGCCCACGGCACGTCAGGGGTCTTTGTGGCCGAAGCGGACGAGTCCGACGGGTCCTTCCTGAACTACAGGCCAAAGATAGCCGTGGTCACTAACGTCGAACCCGATCACCTGGACCACTACGGCACCGCCGAGGCCGTCTACGAGTCCTTCGACCGCTTTACGGAGCTGCTTCCGGCCGACGGCGTCCTGATTGCCTGCGCTGATGACGCCGGCGCCGCAGCCCTGGCAGAGCGCACGCTCGCGCGTGGCAACACCCGGGTGGTGCGTTACGGCACCACTGACGGGTCGGACCTGGTGCTGCACGACGGCGGCCCGGGGGATGTGGCGGTCTCCTCACCCGCCGGGCGGTTCGCCCTGGACCTGCAGGTCCCGGGCCGGCACAACGCGCTGAACGCCGCCGCCGCCGTCGCCGTCGCGCTGGAGCTGGGGGTCGACGCCGAAGCTGCCGCGCGTGCCTTGGCGCACTTCTCGGGCGCTTCCAGGCGCTTTGAACTGAAAGGGGAGGCGCGCGGCGTGCGCGTCTATGACGACTACGCCCACCACCCCACCGAGGTCCGGGCCGCCCTGACGGCGGCACGGTCCGTGGCCGGCGGGCACCGCGTCCATGTTTTGTTCCAGCCGCACCTGTTCTCCCGCACCAGGGAGTTCGCCAGGGAGTTCGCAGAAGCGCTGAACCTGGCAGACACCGCCCTGGTCCTGGACATATACCCCGCGCGCGAAGATCCCATCCCAGGAGTCAGCAGCCAGCTCATCGCCGAGCACCTGTCGCCCGGCGGACGCCTGGTGGAGCCGGGCGGGGCGGTTGCTGCCCTTACGGACGCCGCCGGGCCCGGCGACATCATCCTGACCGTCGGGGCAGGGGATGTCACGGCCTTCGGACCGCAGATCGTGCAGGCTCTCAGTGGGTAGTCCGCGCCGGCCCACCTACGCTTCACCGGGCAGGCGGCAGCCACCCGCGCCAGCGGAACCGGAGGTCATCTCGGCCTCCAAACGCGCCCCCGAGGCGGACACCCCGTCTTTGCCCGGCCGCAAGAATGCGAAGTTCGCGGACCGGAACCCGCCGGCAGACAAGGCACCGGCAGACAAGGCACCAGCAGGCAAGGTGCCGGCAGGCAAGGCGCCGGCGGGCACCGACAATGTGCTGGCCTTCCCGGAGCCGCCCGGAAAACGCCTTAAGCGGAACATCCTGGTGACCCTGGGCACTGTCCTGGCGTTGGTCTGCGCGCTGCTGGCCGCCGCAATCTTTTCGCCGGCACTCGCCGTAGGCACCGTTACGGTGTCCGGGACCCGGCTCGTCACCACGGAACAGGTGCAGGCCGCACTGGAGCCCCTGAAGGGCAGACCCCTGCCCCAGATCAGCGATGAGGAGGTCAGCCGCCTCCTGGCGCCGCTCGTCCAGATCAAGTCCGTCTCAACCCAGGCGCGCCCGCCGTCCGGGTTGATGGTCCAGGTTTTGGAGCGGGTCCCGGTGGCCCTGGTCAAGCAGGGGGAGCAGTACCAGTTGGTGGATGTGGACGGCGTGGTCCTGGCCAGCCCTGCGGACCCGGCCGCAGTTGCCCTGCCCGTGATCGACGGCGGCGCCGGAACCATCGGCAAGGACCTCTTCCAGGCCACCGCAGCGGTCCTCGGTGCACTCCCGCTGGACGTGCTGTCGAAGCTGTCCAACGCGTCCGCCCAGTCTGTGGACGCCGTTGAGCTCAAACTGGTGGACGGTCAGACCATCATTTGGGGGAATGCGGGGGAGAAGGAGCTCAAGGCCAAGGTGCTTGAAGCCTTGCTCAAAGTTCCCGCGGACCCGAAGAACCCCGTCCGTGTGTACGATGTGAGCGCGCCCCGGCATCCGGTGACGCGCTGAACGCTTTATTTACTCGGTATTCCCGCGACACGCGGCTCCGGTTATTGAATGTCCGAACCATAGGAAATAGCGTTCCAGACATGAGTTACTTGACATAACTATAACCTTCAACTCGAAGGTTAAGGTTCGAAGCTTCAAGCCCGACTCCACAGTTTTCGCAATAGGACACGAACAAGGGACACGTAACGTGGCAGCTCCGCAGAATTACTTGGCCGTCATCAAGGTCGTCGGCATCGGCGGCGGTGGCGTGAACGCAGTCAACCGCATGATCGAGGTCGGTCTTCGCGGCGTCGAATTCATCGCGGTCAACACCGATGCACAGGCATTGTTGATGAGCGATGCAGACGTCAAGCTCGACATCGGACGTGAGCTGACCCGCGGGCTCGGTGCAGGCGCCAACCCCGAGGTGGGCAAGCAGGCTGCGGAGGACCACGCCGACGAAATCGAAGAGGTCATCCGCGGCGCGGACATGGTGTTTGTGACCGCCGGCGAAGGTGGCGGCACGGGCACCGGCGGCGCCCCTGTGGTGGCACGCATCGCCCGGTCTCTCGGAGCGCTGACCATCGGTGTGGTGACCCGCCCGTTCACGTTCGAGGGCCGCCGTCGTGCGGGTTCTGCAGAGGCGGGCATCGACGCCCTCCGCGACGAAGTGGACACGCTGATCGTCATCCCGAACGACAGGCTTCTGTCCATCAGCGACCGCAACGTCTCCGTCCTGGACGCTTTCCGTTCCGCTGACCAGGTCCTGCTGTCCGGTGTCCAGGGCATCACGGACCTCATCACCACCCCCGGCCTGATCAACCTCGACTTCGCGGACGTCAAGTCCGTGATGCAGGGTGCAGGCTCCGCGCTGATGGGCATCGGCTCCGCCCGCGGTGAAGACCGTGCGGTGAAGGCTGCCGAGCTCGCCATTGCATCGCCGCTGCTGGAAGCCTCCATCGACGGCGCCCATGGTGTCCTGCTCTCCATCCAGGGCGGTTCAGATCTTGGCCTGTTCGAAATCAATGAAGCTGCCCGCCTGGTCCAGGAAGTGGCCCACCCCGAAGCCAACATCATCTTCGGTGCCGTGATTGACGATGCCCTCGGTGACGAGGCCCGTGTCACGGTCATTGCCGCCGGTTTCGACGACGTCAAGGCCACCTCTCCCTCCATGGACCAGTCCCAGCCGCACGTCGCACCCCAGCGGCCCGCAGCGGCGCCCGCGCCGGCTCAGGCTCCCACCTCGGGCGGCAGCCACCAGCACAACGTCCAGCCAGTCCACGCCGGAGTCGGCGCGTCAGGCCTAAGCAACTGGGGCCAGCAGCGCCCGTCGTCGGTCCCTGCCGATTCAGGTTTCGACGTCGACCTGCCCTCGGTAGTGGAGCCGGACCTCTCAGGGAACCGCGTCGATGACCTGGATGTCCCCGACTTCCTGAAGTAGGGCCCGGGTTGTTCTATTGGCGGGCCGAAGTGTCTGCTGGCGTGAGTGTGGCGTTTACAGACACCCGGGCCGGCAATCTCGCCCTGCACGTCGGGGACAACGCCGTTGACGTTCTCCAGCGCCGGGAGGCGCTGGAGAACGCGGCCGGCATGGCCCGTGGTTCCCTCCGGTTCATGGAGCAGGTCCACGGCACGGCCGTGGAAATGATGGAGCCGGCCACGCCTGCGCCGACCGCTGATGCCATGGTGTCGCGGGGACTGCCGCTGGCGGTCATGGTGGCCGACTGCATCCCGGCAGTACTCGTAGGGGAAGGACCAGACGGTCCGGTCCTCGCCGCCGTGCACGCAGGCCGCCCGGGGATAGAAAACGGCATTCTCCCGGCGGCAGTGGAGCGGATGCGCTCAGCTGGGGCCACCGCCATCCGTGCCTGGCTGGGCCCGTCAATCTGCGGGCGTTGCTATGAGGTGCCCGCCGAACTGCGCGCCCAAGTAGCTGCCCAGGTGCCGGCGACCTGGGCTGCCACGTCCTGGGGCACGCCGGCACTGGATCTCCCGGCGGGGGCGAAGAGCCAACTTGAAGCTGCCGGCGTCGTCATTGAATATGCGGGTCCGTGCACGCTTGAAAACGAAGAGCTTTTCTCTTACCGCAGGTCCAACACCACCGGGCGCTTCGCGGGACTGGTGTGGTCGCATGAATGAGGGCACTGTGGAGGACAACGCCGAACGGATGGCTGATCTGGCGGAGCGCCTCGCCGCCGTGCAGCGGCGCATTGAAGCCGCCGTCGAAGACTCAGGCCGGGCGGGGGAACTGCCGACGCTGATTGTGGTCACCAAGTTCCATCCGGCCGCCGACATCAGGCGCCTGGCTGCGCTGGGCGTCCGCGACGTCGGCGAAAACAGGGACCAGGAAGCCTCCTCGAAGGCGGCCGAACTGGCAGGCCTCGGACTCAACTGGCACTTCGTCGGGCAGCTGCAGAGCAAAAAAGCGAAATCCGTGGTGAAGTATGCCCATGCGCTCCATTCCGTGGACCGGCTGGCCCTGGTGGACAGCCTCGAGCGCGCCATCGCCGCGGAACAGGAGCGGACGGGCCGGGGAGCCCTGGAGTGCTTCATCCAGGTCAGCCTCGACGACGACGCCGGCGCGCACCGCGGCGGCGTGGCCGCGGCGGAGGTAGCACTCCTGGCCGAGCGGCTGGCGGCTGCGGCAGGACTGGAACTGGCGGGCGTTATGGCTGTCGCCCCGTTGGGCGCCAGTCCGCAGGCGGCGTTCGAAAAGCTGGCAGCCATCTCGGCAGCCTTGGTAGCGGAGCATCCCGGCGCGACGGCCATCTCGGCGGGCATGAGCCAGGACCTGGAAGCGGCCATCCGTTTCGGTGCGACACACCTGCGAATCGGTTCCGATATTCTCGGATCGCGTCCTGACGTGGGGTAGCGTCGAACCCATAGGAAGTGAGTGGCGGGGGATTCAAAGGCTGTCAAGTCATTGGGCGGCCCGCCTACGGACACGATTAGGAGTCGACCATGGCCGGCGCTCTGCGCAAGACAATGATCTATCTTGGGCTCGCCGATGGCGATGAACACTACGAGTCCGAGCACACCACAACACGTAAGGACGAGGACGATTCGATGGAAGTTGACCGCGAGGAACGCCGTTCACCGGCACCCGTCCGCGACGTCAGCCGCGAGTCATCACACGCCCCCGAAGAGGAATACCGCGCACCAGTGACCCCCATCAAGCGTGCGGCCTCAAGCCGCGAAGAACCGTCCGGGCTTCGGCAGATCACCACGATCCACCCGCGGTCCTACAATGACGCCAAGCTCATCGGTGAGAGTTTCCGGGACGGCATCCCCGTCATCATGAACGTCACCGACATGGGCGAAGCGGACGCCAAGCGTCTCGTTGACTTCTCGGCCGGCCTGGTTTTTGGTCTCCGGGGCAGCATCGAACGGGTCACCAACAAGGTTTTCCTGCTGTCACCGTCGTACATTGAGGTCATTGGCGATGACAAGAAGGTCAGCGAGACCCAGGCCAGCTTCTTCAATCAAAGTTAGCCCTGAGCTTATTCCGGATGCCAGACAGGTACACCTGTCTGGCATCTGTGCTGAAATAGACAAGAAACATTGGCAGGGCACCGCGGTATCCGGAATGGACATGGAGATATGAGTTAAGTCATGGGAATTGTTTTCGGACTTGTCTATATCGCCCTTTTGCTGTTCTTCGTGGCGCTGATCATCCGGCTGGTCTTTGACTGGGTCCAGATGTTTGCCAGGGAATGGCGTCCGCGTGGTGTTGCCCTCGTGGTGGCCCACACGGTGTACTCGATCACCGATCCGCCACTCAAGGGGCTCCGGAGGCTGATCCCGCCGTTGAGGCTCGGCGGCGTGACTTTGGACCTCGGGTTTCTGGTCCTGTTCATCGCCGTCAGCATCGCGATGGCGGTCACCAGGGGTTTCGCGTAATCTTCGACAAGACCTAGCGGCGCAGGCGAAGTTCCTGGAATTTGAACTCCCTCTGAGCCGCGAAGAAATCTCCGGTTTGACACCCAGTGTTGAATTAGAGGAACCAGACAATATTTAGGTACCGTAGTTTTGACGGCCGGAAGGCCTACTGACTAACTAGACCAATGAGGTGACCAGATGGCTTTGACGCCAGAAGACGTTGTCAACAAGCGCTTTCAGCCGACCAAGTTCCGCGAAGGCTACGACCAGGATGAAGTTGATGACTTCCTGGACGAGATCGTTGTGGAACTCAGGCGCCTGAACCAGGAGAACGACGAGCTCCGCAAGAAGCTTGCAGAATCAGGTTCCGGCGTGCCGGCCAGCTCCGCTGCGTCCGCCCCGGTGGTCGAGAAGGTTCCCGCACCCGTCAAGGCTGACAAGGTTGAGTCCCCGGCGAAGGCCGAGGTCGAGGCGAAAGCTCCCGACGCCGCCAAGAAGAAGGAAGCCGAGCCGTCAGCACCTGTTGCAGCCGTCCAGGCTGCTGCGCCCGCCGCGTCCAACGGAAGCACGGTTTCGGCCGAGTCCGCTGCCGGTCTGCTCGCCATGGCGCAGCAGATGCACGACCGTCACGTCGCCGACGGTCAGTCCCAGAAGGACAAGATCATCGCAGAGGCCCAGATCGAGGCCAGCAGCCTGGTCAACGATGCCCAGGAGAAGTCCCGGAAGATCCTCGGTGCCCTCGAGCAGCAGCGCTCCGTCCTGGAACGCAAGGTAGAGCAGCTCCGTGGCTTCGAACGCGACTACCGCTCACGCCTGAAGGCCTACATTGAAGGCCAGCTGCGCGACCTTGACGCCCGCGGTTCCGTGGCGGCGCCTGAGGTTGAAGCGAACTAGTTCGTCAAGCACGTATTCTGAGAACCGGTGGCTGAGGATTCCTCGGCCGCCGGTTTTTGGGATTTAACATCGTTTTTACAAAATGAAAGCACCATGACTGACCACCTCGCCGCTGACGCCGCAAACCCTTCTCCTTCATCGGCCCGCCCCCGGCGGGCACTCCTGCTCTCGCTCTTCGCCGGTTTTGCGGTCTTTGCGTACGTCCTGGACCAGCTGACAAAACTGTGGGTGACGTCCTCGATGGTGGAAGGTGAACGCATCCCGGTGCTGCCGCCTCTCCTGCACTGGTACTTCATCCGCAATTCCGGCGCCGCATTTTCGATCGGGGAAAATGTCACGTGGGTGTTCTCCATCATCATGGCCGGCGTCTCCATCGCCATCCTGTTCCAAGTGCGCAAGCTGGGCTCGGGATGGTGGTCGCTGGCACTGGGTCTGCTCCTGGGCGGGGCCCTGGGCAACCTGACGGACAGGCTCTTCCGGGAGCCCTCGTTCGGGATGGGGCATGTGGTGGATTTCATCCAGCTGCCGAATTTTGCGATCTTCAACATTGCCGATTCCGCGGTGGTCTCAGCAGTGGTCATCATTTGTATCCTTACGTTGCGGGGGATCGCCCTTGACGGTTCACGGCACGTCGCGGCGCCACGGAAAGAGGCGGCCCAGCCGAAGGACACGGACGGTGTCTGAGCGTGTGGTGGTCGCCGACGAATTCGGTGGAACGCGGGCGGACGCAGGGCTCGCCAAGCTGATGGGGATTTCCCGGTCAATGGCCGCGACCCTTATTGCTGAAGGCAACGTGGTGAGCCGCGGCAAGAAGCTCGGCAAGTCCGCGCGGTTGGTTGCCGGCGATGTCCTGGAAGTGACGGTGCCTGAACGACGGGACCCGCTCGAAGTGGTGGAGGAAGTTGTGGAAGGCCTGAAAATCCTGCTGGACGACGACGAATTTGTCGTTGTGGACAAGCCGGTGGGCGTTGCCGCGCATCCTTCGCCCGGCTGGGTAGGGCCCACCGTGGTTGGCGGACTCGCCGGAGCCGGCTTCCGGATCTCGACGTCGGGTTCCCCTGAGCGGGTGGGTATCGTGCACCGGCTCGACGTCGGCACGTCCGGGGTGATGGTGGTGGCCAAAACGGAGCGCGCCTATACGGCCCTGAAGCGGGCCTTCAAGGAGCGCACCGTGGAGAAGGTCTACCACGCGGTGGTCCAGGGGCTCCCGGACCCACTCGAGGGCACCATCGACGCACCAATCGGGCGCCACCCCGGACACGACTGGCGTTTTGCCGTGATCGAAGACGGCCGGCCGTCGATCACGCACTATGAGGTGCTCGAGGCTTTTGGCAAGGCCACGCTGGTGGAGGTGCACCTTGAGACAGGGCGCACACACCAGATCCGTGTCCACTTTTCAGCGTTGCGGCACCCATGCGCCGGAGATCTTACCTACGGGGCGGATCCTCGGCTCGCCGCCACCTTGGGCCTGACCCGGCAATGGCTCCATGCCCGGCAGCTCGGCTTCGACCACCCGGCAACGGGGGAGCGCGTGACCGTTACCAGCGAATACCCGCAGGATCTGGCCTTTGCCCTCCAGGTCCTGGAGTCCGGGGAGGCCTAGCGGCTGGGTCGCTGGGCCCTTGGTGGTCCGCCAGCGCTTAGAATGGTGCGGTGACTTCCAGCAATGCCTCGTTCGTCCATCTCCACAACCACACCGAATACTCCATGTTGGACGGCGCAGCCCGCCTGGGTGAGCTCTTCAACGAGACTGAACGCCTCGGGATGCCGGCCCTGGCCACCACCGACCACGGGTACCTGTTCGGGGCCTTCGATTTCTGGAAGCGGGCCACGGACCAGGGGATCAAGCCGATTATCGGCGTCGAAGCCTACGTCACCCCGGGCACCGCGCGGACGGACAAAAGCCGTGTCCGCTGGGGCGAGGAACACCAGCGCAAGGACGACATCTCCGGCGGTGGTTCCTACACTCACATGACGCTGCTGAGCTATAACAACGTCGGCATGCGAAACCTCTTCCGGGCCTCGTCCATTGGCTCGCTCGACGCAGTTTTCGGCAAGTGGCCGCGTTTGGACCGTGAGCTCTTGAACACGTACTCCGAAGGCCTGATCGCCACTACTGGCTGCCCTTCGGGGGAGGTCCAGACCCGGCTGCGGCTGGGCCAGTACCGCGAGGCCATGGAAGCCGCCTCGGAATTTCGTGACATTTTCGGTGCGGAGAACTATTTCTGCGAACTGATGGACCATGGCCTGGACATCGAACGCCGGGTCACGGGGGACCTGCTGCGGCTGGCCAAGGATCTGAACCTGCCACTGGTGGCCACCAACGACCTGCACTACACCCACGAACACGACGCCAAGGCGCACGAGGCCCTCCTAGCCATCCAGTCGGGTTCCACGCTGCTGGAGCCATCGTATGACAACGGCGGCTCCCGGTTCGCGTTCTCCGGCAGCGGCTACTACCTCAAGTCCCCGCAGGAGATGCGGGAGCTGTTCAGGGACCACCCGGATGCTTGCGACAACACCCTGCTGATCGCCGAGCGCTGCGATGTCTCGTTCAACACCGGCGCAAACTACATGCCGCGGTTCCCGTGCCCGCCGGGCGAGGACGAGACATCCTGGCTGGTCAAGGAAGTTGCCACCGGACTGGAATACCGGTACCCGGGCGGCGTTCCGGACAAAGTCCGCACCCAGGCTGACTACGAGCTCGAAGTCATCACCTCCATGGGGTTCCCGGGATACTTCCTGGTGGTGGCCGACTTCATCAACTGGGCGAAGAAAAACGGCATCCGCGTCGGTCCGGGCCGAGGCTCCGGAGCCGGGTCCATGGTGGCGTACGCCATGCGCATCACGGACCTGGATCCGCTCCTGCACGGCCTGATCTTTGAACGGTTCCTCAACCCGGACCGTGTGTCCATGCCTGACTTCGACGTTGACTTCGATGACCGACGCCGGTCCGAGGTCATCGACTATGTGACCCGGAAATACGGCGACGAGCGCGTGGCCATGATTGTCACGTACGGCACCATCAAGACCAAGCAGGCGCTGAAGGACTCCTCCCGTGTGCTGGGTTACCCCTTCAGCATGGGCGAGCAGCTGACCAAGGCGCTCCCGCCGGCCGTGATGGCCAAGGACATCCCGCTCGCCGACATCCAGAACAAGGACTCAAAGCGCTACAGCGAGGCCGGTGACTTCCGCCAGCTGATCGCAACTGATCCCGAGGCCGCCAAGGTCTTCGAGACGGCTCTCGGCATTGAGGGGCTGAAGCGCCAGTGGGGCGTGCACGCCGCCGGCGTCATTATGTCCTCGGACCCCATCATCGATGTCATCCCGGTCATGCGGCGCATCCAGGACGGCCAGGTGATCACGCAGTTCGACTACCCCACCTGCGAGGGCCTGGGCCTGATCAAGATGGACTTCCTCGGCCTGCGGAACCTAACGATCATTTCCGACGCCCTGGAGAACATCAAACTCAACCGCGGACTGGACCTGGACCTGGACAGCCTGGCCCTTGACGACGTGGCCTCGTATGAACTGCTGGCCCGGGGCGACACCCTGGGCGTGTTCCAGCTGGATGGCGGCCCCATGCGCTCCCTGCTGAAGCTGATGAAGCCTGACAACTTCGAAGACATCTCCGCCGTACTCGCGCTCTACCGCCCCGGTCCGATGGGCGCCAACGCGCACACCGACTACGCGCTGCGCAAAAACGGGATCCAGGAAGTCATCCCGATCCACCCCGAACTCAAGGAACCGCTGGCTGAAATCCTCGGCGGAACCTACGGCCTGATCGTCTATCAGGAGCAGGTGATGGCCGTAGCCCAGAAACTCGCCGGCTATTCCCTGGGGCAGGCAGACATCCTGCGGCGCGCCATGGGTAAGAAGAAGAAATCCGAGCTGGACAAGCAGTTCGCAGGTTTCTCCCAGGGCATGCAGGACAACGGCTACTCCATGGCGGCCGTCAAGACCCTGTGGGACATCCTGCTGCCGTTCTCCGACTACGCCTTCAACAAGGCCCACTCCGCCGCGTATGGCGTGATCTCCTACTGGACCGCCTACCTGAAGGCGCACTTTGCTCCGGAGTACATGGCTGCGCTGCTGACGTCCGTCGGTGACGACAAGGACAAATCGGCAATCTACCTCAACGAATGCCGGCGCATGGGAATCACCGTGCTGCCGCCGGATGTGAACGAATCCGCGCTGAACTTCACCCCGGTGGGCACCGACATCCGCTTCGGCATGGGCGCCATCCGCAACGTGGGAATCAACGCCGTCGAAGCGATGGTGGCCGCGCGCGACAAGGAAGGCGCCTACACTTCCTTCAAGGACTACCTCATGAAGGTCCCCGCGGTGGTCTGCAACAAGCGGACCATTGAATCCCTGATCAAGGCCGGAGCCTTCGATTCCCTCAACCACCACCGGCGCGCGCTGGCGATGATCCATGAAGAGGCCATCGACTCCGTCATCACCCTCAAACGAAACGAAGCGATCGGCCAGTTCGATCTCTTCGCCGGTTTCGAGGAGGCCGAATCCGAAGCGTCGCTGAGCATCGAGATTCCCGACCTGCCGGAATGGGAGAAGAAGGACAAGCTCTCGTTTGAGCGCGACATGCTCGGCCTGTATGTGTCAGACCACCCGCTGCAGGGCCTGGAAGGACTCCTCAGCCAGCACGCGGACCAGTCCATCACCTCGATCATCGGCGAAGACGGGCCGCACGACGGCGCCATCGTCACCATCTCCGGCATGATCACCTCGCTCAGCCGCAGGATCGCCAAGGCGAGTGGCAACGCCTATGCCCGTGCCGAAATCGAAGACCTCGGCGGCTCCATGGAGGTGATGTTCTTCGGCCAGGTCTACGGCCCCATCGCCTCGGTCCTTGCCGAGGACCTGATCGTGGTGGTCAAGGGCCGCCTGCAGCGGCGGGACGACGGCGCCGTGACGCTGAACTGCATGGAACTGTCCGTTCCCGACCTCAGTGAAGGAACCAACGGCCCCGTGCTCATTTCGATGCCTACCCACAAGGCAACCGAGGCTGTTGTCACCGAACTGGGCGATGTCCTTCGGAACCACCGGGGGAACTCGGAAGTCCGGCTGCACCTGCAGGGGGACACCCGGACGGAAGTCATGGGCCTCCCCGTCCATCTCAGGGTCAACCCCAGTCCGTCATTGTTCGGCGACCTGAAGGTGCTCCTGGGCCCAACCTGCCTTGATAACTAGGTCCCGATAGTCAGATCTCGTAGTCCAGCGGGACCGGCTGGCCATAGCCGCCGGAGTGGTACAGGAGCGGCGAACCGTCGTCGCCCACTTCGCCGTCCACAACTTCAACCACCACCACGGCATTGTTCTCGAAGGACAGCCGCATCTGGATCTTGCCGATCAGCCAGCCCGCGACGTCTTTGAGGATCGGGACCTCGTGCGGGCCAAGTTCCCAGTGGTCCCCGCCGAACCTGTCCTTGGTGCGCGCGAAACGGTCCGCCAGCGCCTGGTTTTCCAGGCCCAGCATGTGGACGCCGAGGTGGCTGGCATTGGCCACGGCCGGCCAGGAACTTGAACTGCGGGCCATGTTAAAAGTGAACCGCGGCGGCTGTGCTGACAGTGACGCCACGGACGTGGCGGTAAAGCCGTAGGGCTCGCCCTGGTAGTTCACGGTGATGATGGCGACTCCGGCAGCATGCCGCCGGAACATTTCCTTGAAGGTGCCCTCGAACGGCGTTTTGTCTGTCATCTTGAGATTTGCTCCCTGAAAAGCAGGCTGAAGTGGACTCTTCCTTAAGGGTATTAGTCCCCGCCGGAGAGGGAGCAATCGCTGGACCCGGCACGTCATCTGTCAAGACTGCCCACGTCATTTGATCGGCCATGCCCGACAATTGTTAAGGTTTATGTCATGAGACAACACATCAGCCGCCGGTCTTCCCGGCCGCCGTGGAAATGGTTTGCCGCTGCTGCTGCCGGTGGCGTTCCCGTCGGCCTGCTGTGGTGGCTGCTCGCCCCGGGGGGGATGAACCTGATCACGCGCAACCCCGCCCTGGCCGACGGGACCAATCCGGAGGTATGGCTGCTCAGGGACCTCACCCTTGCTGGGCTTTGTGTTTTCGCAGGGTGCCTGGTGGCCGTCTTCCTGACCGATAAAGGCGGCCGCGATGCGCAGGCGGCCTTCCTCCTGGGCCTGGCCGGCGGACTGGGCGGCGCCCTGATCGCGTGGCTGACCGGCGTGCTTGCCGGCCAGCTGTGGGGCGGCCCCGCAGATACGTCTGTCAATGCCAGCGTCGCGTTCTCGCTCCGGTCCCTGCCCGTGCTTATCCTGTGGCCGGCCGCGACTGCCACGTCCGTGTTTGTCCTGAGCCTGATAAACCTGCTCAAGAGCGGGCCCGGGAGTGCGGGCACGCCGGTAGCCGAAGGCAACGCGCCCGGCGCGTAAAATGGACCGGTGACCATTTCTCCTGAACTTCCTGCCACCCCGCCTGCCGCCGCTGTCAGCTTCCGGACGGTCGACCTTCGGGGCAGGGGCCTGACGCTTGCCGGGTTGCGCGCCGCTGTTCCCCGCGCCCGGCAGCACACCGTGGCGGATGCGGAACAGAAAGTGCTGGACATCATCAAGGACGTCCGCGAGGACGGCTTCGCAGCCCTCAGCGACCTGGCACTTCGTTTCGACGGAGTGCAGCAGGTCCATCCGCGCGTCCCGGCGGCCTCGTTGGCCCGGGCGCTGGCGGAGCTGGATCCGGCTGTGCGCGACGCGCTGGAAGAATCCATCAGCCGAGCCCGGCGCTTCGCGGACGGGCAGCGGCCCCGGGATCTCGACGTCGAACTCGGCGACGGTGCGCTGGTGAGCCAGAACTGGGTGCCAGTATCGCGGGTCGGCTTGTACGTCCCCGGCGGCCTCGCCGTCTATCCGTCGTCGGTCATCATGAATGTTGTACCGGCGCTTGCCGCGGGAGTGCAGTCCATCGCCCTGGCATCGCCGCCGCAGAAGGACTTCGGCGGCCTCCCGCACCCCACGATCCTCGCGGCAGCGGCCCTGCTCGGCATCGACGAGGTCTACGCCATCGGCGGGGCCCAGGCCATCGCTGCGTTCGCCTACGGCGTGCCGGCACACGACGTCGGGCCGGCGCTGGAGCCTGTTGATGTAGTCACGGGTCCGGGAAATATTTTTGTGGCTACGGCGAAGCGCCTGGTCAAGGGTGTGGTGGGAATTGATTCCGAGGCGGGGACCACCGAAATCGCCATTCTGGCTGATTCAACGGCGCAACCTGACCTGGTGGCAGCAGACCTGATCAGCCAGGCGGAGCACGACCCCCAGGCAGCTTCCGTGCTCATCACGGACTCGGAGGACCTGGCCGCGGCAGTCCGTACCGAACTGGACCGGCAGGCGGCCGACACCAAGCACTCCGCACGCGTATGCGAGGCGCTCTCCGGCCCGCAGTCGGGAGTTGTCCTGGTAGAGGACATGGAACAAGGCATTGCCGCCTGCGACGCCTACGCCGCTGAACACCTTGAAATCATGACCGCTGACGCGCCGGCGGTCGCTGCCCGGATCCGGAACGCCGGGGCGATCTTTGTGGGGGACTACAGTCCTGTCAGCCTGGGCGACTACTGCGCTGGCTCCAACCACGTCCTGCCCACCAGCGGGACCGCGGCGTTTTCCTCCGGACTGAACGTCACCACTTTCCTGCGCGCCATCCAGGTCATCAACTACAGCCGGGCCGCGCTGCAGGAAGTCAGCGGCCACATCGTGAGCCTGGCCGGTGCCGAGGACCTGCCGGCGCACGGTGAAGCGGTCACGGCGCGCTTCCGCGAGGCCAACTGACGCAGCAGGCCTGCGGGGCAGGCCGCAGGCACCACTACATGTGGTAATTACAGGATTGTTATTCCGCTACATGTAGTCGTAAACTGAGAGGTGGAGAGGTCCGTCGGGGCCGGAAACATCGGCGCCGGAAGACATCGAGGGAGGGGACACCATGTACTGTCCATTTTGCCGCAATCCGGACTCCCGTGTCGTGGACAGCCGCATGGCCGATGACGGCTCGGCCATCCGCCGCCGCCGGCAGTGCCCCGAATGCGGCCGCAGGTTCACCACCGTGGAAACCACCAGCCTTTCGGTGATCAAACGCTCCGGGGTGGGCGAACCCTTCAGCCGCAGCAAAGTCATCAACGGCGTGCGCAAGGCATGCCAAGGCCGGCCTGTCAGCGAAGATGACCTGGCGCTCCTTGCCCAGGAGGTGGAGGAGCAGATCCGTGCCTCGGGCGCGGCCGAGATCGACGCCCATGAAGTTGGCCTGATCATCCTTGGTCCGCTGCAGAAGCTTGACCAGGTGGCCTACCTACGTTTTGCCAGCGTGTACCAGGCCTTCGAATCCCTTGAGGACTTCGAGACCGCCATTGCCCTGCTCCGCCACGAGTCCGTGGAAGAAGGCACGCAACCCGCGGCGGCGCCGGCGAAGAGCTCCGAAAAGAGCCCCCTGTAAGCTCCGGTGGTGGCCGCGGAGGGGAAGCCGCCGCCACCACCGGCACCGGCTGCCCCTCGGCGCCGGGCAGCCACCGGCTACTTTGTGAGTTTGTGCTTTACGGCAATTTCGACGGCGGCACCGACGATCCCGGCCTCATTCTTGAGTTCGGCCGGCACGATCCGGGTGCGCAGTTTGAGGTGCGGCAGGTATTCGTCTGCGCGCTTGGAGATGCCACCGCCCACGATGAACAGCTCGGGCGAGAACAGGAATTCGACGTGGGAGAAGTAGCGCTGCAGCAGGACGCTGTATTCCTCCCAGCTCAGTCCGTCCCGTTCGCGGGCCACGGCTGAGGCTTTGCTTTCGGCGTCAAAGCCGTCGATCTCCAAGTGCCCCAGTTCTGCGTTGGGGACGAGGCGGCCGTCGAAGATGAATGCAGAGCCAATTCCCGTGCCCAGGGTGATCACCAGGACAGTGCCGTCCACCCCCTGACCCGCACCAAAACGGGCCTCCGCCAGCCCGGCGGCGTCGGCGTCGTTAATGACCTCCACCGGGCGGCCAAGCCGTGCCGTCAGCAAAGCATCAATGTCGGTGTGGAGCCAGGTCTTGTCCACATTGGCCGCCGAATGGACCACGCCATGCTGGATGATGCCGGGGAAGGTGACGCCCACGGGCGAATCCGCGGCCGGAGCCTCCGGGCGGCTTGAAAGCTCGGCAACGACCTGCGCCACGACGTCGGCTACGGCGTCAGGGGTGGCGGGCTGGGGCGTAGGCACGCGGAACCGCTCACCCAGCAGCTTGCCTTTTTTCAGGTCGACGATGCCGCCCTTGATTCCCGTGCCGCCGATGTCGATGCCGATCAGCGGGGCGTTCTTGTGCGACTTCTCGTCCTTCTTGGCCAATGTTATTCCGTTCGTGGCAGGGCGGCAGGTCGGCCGGGCGGCTGACCGGAAAATTTCAGGGGAGCGTGAGGATTTCGGCGCCGGACTCTGTCACCAGCAGTGTGTGCTCAAACTGGGCGGTCCGCTTGTGGTCGCGGGTGACAACTGTCCAGTCGTCCTCCCACATGTCCCATTCGATGGTGCCGAGGGTCAGCATGGGTTCGATGGTGAACACCATGCCGGCCTCGATGACTGTGTTGTAGGCCGGCGCTGCATCGTAGTGGGGGATGATCAGGCCCGTATGGAACGCTTCGCCGACGCCGTGGCCGGTGAAGTCCCGCACCACGCCGTAGCCGAAACGCTTGGCGTAGGACTGGATGGCCCGGCCGATCACGTTGATCTCCCGGCCGGGAGCCACGGCTTTGATGGCCCGGTTGAGGGATTCCCGGGTGCGCTCCACCAGCAGGCGCGACTCGTCGTCGACGTCGCCTACCAGGAAGGTGTGGTTCGTGTCGCCGTGGACTCCGTTGATGAAAGCGGTGATGTCGATGTTGAGGATGTCGCCGTCCTGGACCACGGTGCTGTCCGGGATGCCGTGGCAGATCACTTCATTCAGCGAAGAGCACAGGGACTTCGGGAATCCGCGGTAACCAAGCGTGGACGGGTAGGCCTTGTGGTCCAGCAGGAATTCGTGACCCACTTTGTCCAACTGGTCGGTGGTCACGCCGGGCCTGATGTGGTTGCCCACCTCAACGATGGCCTGTGCGGCGATCCGGCTGGCGACCCGGATTTTCTCAACGGTCTCGGCGGATTTGATCTCGGAGCCGGTGAACTTGGCCGGGCCGGGCTTGCCCACGTATTCCGGGCGCGGGATGGACGCGGGAACGGGGAGTTGCCGGCTGACGGTTCCCCGGGTAAGGGTGCCGACGGGTGCAGTCGAGGCTAGGGAAGGCATAGATTGATCATATAAGGCACCGCATTAGGCCAAGTAACTGGAAGCCCCAAGCTGTCCGCATCCGCGTGTAAGTTACGTGGGTCACGGCCGGGCCCCCGCCAGCCGGAACGAGGAGCACCGATGACTGAGTACTGGTACAACGTGAACACCCACGAGGTGGAAGAGGACGCACTCTCAGACTGGAGCCAGCTGATCGGCCCCTACAAAACGCGGGAAGAGGCCGAACACGCCCTCGAAAAAGTCCGGGCCCGCAACGAGGCCTGGGAAAAGGGCGAGGAGGACTGAGCCGTAGCCTGGCCCGGCCCTGTACCTTGGCCTGCCTAGAAGGAGTGTTCCGGTCCGGGGAACTGGCCTGAACGGACCTCGTCGCCGTACGCCTTCGCCGCGTCACTGAGGGTAGTACGCAGGTCAGCGTACTGTTTTACGAATTTCGCCATCCGGCCGCCGCGGAACCCAGCCATGTCCTGCCACACCAGCACTTGCCCCGTGGTGGCATTGCCGGCGCCGATCCCGACCGTCGGCACGCTGACCGCCGCGTCAACGGCGGCTGCCGTGTCCGCCGGAACCATTTCCATCAGGACGGCGAACGCCCCCGCCTCAACCAGCGCCACGGCGTCGTCAATCAGCCGCTGTGCGTCATCCCCGCGGCCCTGGACCCGGTATCCGCCCAGCGCGTGTTCACTCTGGGGGGTGAAGCCGATATGGGCCATCACGGGGACGCCGGCCTGGACCATTGCCCGGACGGTTTCCGCGTAGTATTTTCCGCCTTCGATCTTGACGGCATGGGCCAGCCCTTCCTTGAGGAACCGGACGCCTGTTTCCACACCCTGCTGCGCCGAGACTTCATAACTGCCGAAGGGCAGGTCTGCCACCACCAGGGCGCGCTTCGCGGACCGCGCCACGGCGCGGCAGAGAGGCAGGAGTTCATCCACCGTGACCGGCAGGCTGGTCTCGTTGCCGAACACATTGTTGGACGCCGAATCGCCCACCAGGAGGACCTCGATACCGGCCTGGTCGAAGATCTCCGCACTGTACTGCTCGTAGGCGGTCAGCATGGCAAAGCGTTTGCCGTCCCGCTTGGCCTGCTGCAGGTGGTGGATGCGCACCCTGGGTGCGGGCTTCGCGTTCTCTTCCGGCGACGGCGGCCGCACCGCTGCAGGTCCGTTTCCGTAAGGTGCGTGTACTTCAGCGGACGCGCTTGACTCAGAGCTATTGGTGGAGGCCATGGCAAGAGCGTAATGCGGCAGCAGCAGTCCTAGCCACCGCAGACGGGCCGGCGGACCGTGATCCGCGTCATATTCACGTGCCCGCCAAGGGCATTTTTGCCACCTGTGGGCGCGGCCGTCAATGGTTGCTGTGTTAACGCTGTGTTACGTGCGGCGCCGTCGCCCGCATTGGAGCCGATTGCTTAGTAAAGTGATGGTGAACTGCTGCCGGCCGCCGCTTCCGCGGACCCGGGGCATGAACGATTGACCGGAGAAGAGGCCATCATGGACCGCCAGCAAGAGTTTGTCCTGCGCACAATCGAGGAGCGCGACGTACGGTTCGTACGTTTGTGGTTCACCGACGTCGTAGGTTCACTCAAATCGGTAGCACTCGCCCCGGCCGAGGTTGAAGGTGCTTTTGAGGAAGGGCTCGGTTTCGACGGTTCGGCTATCGAAGGCCTGGCACGCGTGTTCGAATCGGACATGCTGGCGCAGCCGGATCCGTCCACGTTCCAGATCCTGCCCTGGCGTGGCGAGACCGAACAGACCTCGCGTATGTTCTGCGACATCCTGACTCCGGATGGCGAACCGTCAGCCGCCGATCCGCGCAATGTCCTCAAGCGCACCCTGGCCAAGGCTGCGGACATGGGCTTTACGTGCTACACGCACCCGGAGATCGAGTTCTACCTCCTCAAGTCCCAGCAGCCCGGGCCCGACGGCGCGCCGGTACCCGTTGACGAGGGCGGCTACTTCGATCACGTTCCCGGCGGAGTGGCGCAGGATTTCCGCCGCACGGCCGTGACCATGCTGGAATCCGTGGGTATTTCGGTGGAGTTCAGCCACCATGAAGCCGGTCCCGGCCAGAACGAGATCGACCTGCGCTATGCGGACGCCCTGCAGACGGCGGACAACATCATGACGTTCCGCACGGTGATCAAGGAAGTGGCCCTCCAGCAGGGAACCTACGCCACGTTTATGCCTAAGCCGTTCACCGACCACCCCGGCTCCGGGATGCACACGCACTTCTCGCTGTTCGAGGGCGACACCAACGCTTTTTACGAGGCGGGCGCCGAATTCCAGCTTTCCAAGACGGCCCGCCAGTTCATCGCAGGCATCTTGAAGCACGCTCCCGAGTTCACGGCTGTGACCAACCAGTTCGTGAACTCCTACAAGCGGCTCTGGGGCGGCGGCGAAGCGCCAAGCTACCTCAGCTGGGGCCACAACAACCGTTCGGCCCTGGTCCGGGTCCCGCTGTACAAGCCCGGCAAGGGCCAGTCGGCCCGCATCGAATACCGCGGCATTGATTCTGCAGCGAACCCCTACCTGGCCTATGGCGTCCTGCTGGGTGCCGGACTGAAGGGGATCGAAGAAGGCTACGACCTGCCCGCCGCAGCCGAGGACGACGTCTGGTCACTGAGCTCCGCCGAGCGCCGTGCGATGGGCCACGACCCCCTGCCCGCCAGCCTTCACGATGCCATCCGGTCCATGGAGGACTCCGAACTGATGCCGCAGATCCTCGGCGAGCAGGTCTTCGAGCACTTCCTGCGCAACAAGCGTGCCGAATGGCAGGACTACCGGCTCCAAGTGACGCCCTACGAACTGCAGCGCAACCTCGGCATTCTCTAGGCGGCGGTGAGCCTCGCACGGCGCCTCATCTCAGCCGGCTTCAGTGACCTGGAGAAGGGTGAGCGCTTCCTGGCTGCCCCGGAATTGGACGGCCTGGACCCGGACAGGATTTTCGCCGGGCTGCAAATGGCCGCCAACCCCGACACCGCACTGCAGTCACTGGTGCGGCTGATCGAAAAGCACCCCGGTCTCCGGGAGCTGGCCTCGGCCGCTCCGGAGACCAGCGAGCCGCTCTACCGGGTGCTCGGGGCCTCCGAAGCGTTGGGCGAATTCCTCATCCGGCACCCTGAACACCTCGACGCCTTCGACGTCACGGCCAGCCCCGAGCCACTTCAGGCAGATCCGGAACACCTCCGCTCTGTCCTCCTGAAATCCGTCCGCGCGGAGCCCGGGTCAGCCCGGCCCGTGGCGGGAATGACCGGAGCCGACGCCTATGCCGCCCTGCGGGCGGCCTACCGCCGTGGGGTGGTGGACCTGGCGGTCAAGGACATGTGCGCTGCTGACCCGCTGGACTTTATGCCCGCCGTCGGAGCTGAACTCGCTGACCTGGCAGGGGCCGCGATCGAAGCTGCGCTGGCAGTTTCCCGTGCCGAGGCTGCTGAGCAGTTCAGCGCCGGGGAGGTGGCCGCCGTTGGCCTGGCCGTCATCGGGATGGGCAAATGCGGAGCGCGGGAACTGAATTATATTTCCGACGTCGACGTCATCTACGTGATCGACTCCGGCGACCTGGACGACGCCCGTGCCAGTACTATCGGCACAGCCTTGGCCACCGGCATTTCCCGGGCGATCTCCTCCGTGGCACGTGAACCAGGCCTCTGGGAAGTGGACGCCAACCTGCGGCCGGAGGGCAAGTCCGGGCCCCTGGTCCGAACTTTGGCCTCGCACGAAAGCTACTACGCCCGGTGGGCCGAGAGCTGGGAATTCCAGGCGCTCCTGAAGGCGCGGACCATTGCCGGCGACAGGGACCTGGGGGAGCGCTACGAAAACGCGGTGGCCCCGCTGATCTGGAGCTCCGCGGGCCGTGAAGGGTTCGTGGAATCCGTGCAGGCGATGCGCCGCAGGGTTACCGAGCATATCCCGGCGGCGGAGGAACAGCGGCAGATCAAACTCGGCCGCGGCGGCCTCCGGGACGTGGAGTTCACCGTGCAGTTACTCCAGCTGGTACACGGAAAATCCGATGAAACCATTCGGCGCAGGGATACCACTGCAGCAATAGCGGCCCTCTCGGCAGGGGGCTACATCGGCAGGTCCGACGCCGCCGCTTTCGATCACGCGTACCGTTACCTTCGCCTCCTGGAACACCGCATCCAGCTGTTCCAGCTCCGGCGGACACACCTGATGCCCGTCAGCGAAGCGGCACAGCGCGCCTTGGCAAAGGCGGTGCTTAGCCCGTTCTCCAATGACAGGCCGCCGCCGGCTTCGTTGCTGGCCACCTGGCAGAAGACCAAACGCTCTGTCCGCGAACTGCACGAACGTATTTTCTACCGTCCGCTGCTTAACACCGCGGCCAAACTCAGCAGCGAGGACGCCAGGCTGACGCCGGAGGCCGCCCAGGGCCGTCTCGCCGCGTTGGGCTATCGTGACCCGCGGGGCGCCATGCGGCATATCGAGGCACTCACCGCCGGTGTCAGCCGGCGGGCAGCCCTGCAACGCCAGCTGCTGCCCATCCTGCTGGACTGGCTCGCCGAAGGTGTTGATCCCGACGCCGGGCTGCTCGCGTTCCGGCGCGTCAGTGAGGCCCTTGGCACCACCCACTGGTATCTGGGCATGCTCCGGGATTCCACAGCGGCGGCTGAACGGCTATGCAACGTCCTCTCCAACTCACGCCTGATTGCGGATCTTTTGGAGGTGTCGCCGGAGTCGGTGGCGTGGCTGGGCACCAACAAAGACCTTGTGCCGCTGGGCTTCGAAGCCCAATGGCAGGAGATCACGTCCAAAATGTCGCGGCACTCGGACCCGGAAAACGCCATCAGGCTGATCAGGCTCATTAGGCGCCGGGAGATCCTCCGGATCGCGATCGCCGATTCTGCCGGGCTTCTCAACCAGGACCAGGTGGGCGCGGCGCTGGCGGACACCGACCGGGCGGCGGTGTTGGGCGCCCTGCGCGTGGCCGAAGGCATCGTCTCTGTTGAGGCACCGCTCAAGACCGCGGTGCTGGTGGTGGCCATGGGCCGCCAGGGCGGCCGCGAGATCGGCTACGGCTCCGACGCCGACGTGATGTACGTGCACCGCGCGTTGCCGGGCTATACGGACGAGGAAGCACAGGATCAGGCGGCCCGGATTGTCGCCAAGGTCTCCAGCCTGCTCACGCAGCCGCTCAAGCCGGCCATCATGGCCGAGCGGGTGCTGCAGATGGACGCGGATCTTCGGCCCGAGGGCAAAAACGGGGCCATGGTCCGCTCCCTCGATTCGTTCGCCGAATATTACCGCCGCTGGTCGTTGATCTGGGAAGCGCAGGCGCTGCTGCGGGCCCGGCCCATGGCGGGCGACGATGCCCTGGCCGAGGACTTCCTGGCCCTCATCGACCCCATCAGGTACCCGGAGTCGATTTCGGAGCAGGATGTCCGGGAGGTTCGCAGGGTCAAAGCTCGGGTGGAAGCGGAGCGGTTGCCGCGCGGGGCGGATCCGGCACGCCACGTGAAGCTTGGTCGCGGAGGACTGAGCGACGTCGAGTGGCTGGTGCAGCTCCTTCAGCTCCAGCATGCGGCCAAGCACCCGGACCTGCAGACCACGTCCACGGTGGAGGCCTTGGAAGCGGCGGCTGCGCTGGACCTGCTCGCCGGGCCTGACGCGAAGCTGCTGGCCGACGCGTGGCGGCTCGCCAGCCGGATCCGGTCCGCCAACGTCATCTGGAGCGGCAGGGCGTCGGACACGCTGCCGTCCGCACGCGGGGACCTTGAGGCGGTGGCCCGCTGGTGCGGCTACGAACCTGGCAACGCGGCCGCCCTAGAAGAGGACTACCTCCGCCTGAGCCGGCGGGCCCGTGCGGTGTTCGAGAAAGCCTTCTACGGCCATTAGCGGCTGCCTGAGGTTCTCCCGGAGGGCAGCAGACAGCCGCCGCGGTGCGATGCTAGGTTGGGGGCCATGGCTACGCAAATCTACCTGAACCTGCCCGTGAAGGATCTGAAGCGGTCCGTCGATTTCTTTACCGCCCTTGGCTTCTCTTTCAATCCGGACTACACGGATGAAAACGCGACCTGCATGATCATGAACGACAACGCGTTTGTGATGCTCCTGGTGGAGGGTTTCTTCAAAACGTTCACCTCTAGGGACGTGGCCGATGCCACCAGTTCCACCGAGGCCATCATGGCGTTTTCGGTGGACAGCAAGGAAGCCGTGGACGAAACGGTACGCAAGGCGCTGGCCGCCGGAGGCACACCGTCGCAGGAGGTCCAGGACTACGGCTTTATGTACAACCACAGTTTCCAGGACCCGGACGGCCACCTCTGGGAAGTCATGTGGATGGACCCTGCCGGCCCATCGGCCGACGGCGGAGCTCCGGCCGGATCCGACGGACAGCCGACCTGAAAAACCGGGTTGATTCTGTCTGGCTCATCGCCTTGGATGACCTCAATGCTGATGCGCTTGCCATCCAGCTGGGTGAGGTAGCCAACATGGAACTGGGCCCGGGCCAAAGCAGCTTCGTCGGTGACCCGCTCCGCATGGTCCTGGCGGGACTGGAGGAGGATTCCCGGTTCCCTTATGTCGTGGAGGCTACGGGCTACGCCGTCGGTGTGCTGACCCTCCAGGCCGGTGCCGCGCGCCTGGCCGGCTGGCCGGACGATGATTCTGCGTGGCTGCTACGCGGTTTCCTGATCGACAGACGCCAACAGGGGCAGGGCCTCGGGCCTCTGGCGGCAACGTCCGCAGTGGAGGCCGCCGCGAAACTGACCGCCAGACGCGGAACCCACGAGGCCGGCGTCGTGCTTTCCGTCAATGAATCCAACCCGGCCGGACTGACCGCGTACAGGACCGCCGGCTTTGTGGACCAGGGGCAATACCTGGGCGGCAGTTCCGGACCGCAACGGACCATGTACCGGAGCTTCACGGGATAATTCGTCCAGACACGGCGGTCCCGGGCATTGCCTCCGGCTCCACATTGACCGATCATGTGGATTGGCGGTGTTCTTCAAACCTTGTTGGGGGGAAGGCTTGAAAAGTCTTCGTCTCGGGGAGCACATGCCAGGGGGCTGGCTCCCGGTCTCAGCACGTCTGGAGCCAGCCCCCACCTTAGGGAAAAAAAAGTCCGCCCGGCCTGCAGCGTTGATGCTGGCAGCACGGGCGGACTTTTTGGCGGACTGAACGGGTTCAGCCGCGGATCGGGCTAGACGCCGTAGTAGAGCTCGAACTCGTACGGGTTCGGGCGCAGGGACAGCGGGCGGATCTCGTACTCGTACTTGTACTCGATCCAGGTGTCGATCAGGTCCTGGGTGAACACGCCACCGGCCTGCAGGAACTCATTGTCCTCACGCAGGGCCTCCAGTGCCTCTTCCAGCGAGCCCGGAGCCTTCGGGATGTCCTTGGCTTCCTCGGCGGGCAGCTCGTAGAGGTCCTTGTCGATCGGAGCCGGCGGTTCGATGCGGTTGCGGATGCCGTCAATGCCGGCCATCAGCTGGGCAGCGAAGGCCAGGTACGGGTTGGACGAGGGGTCCGGAGCGCGGAACTCGATGCGCTTGGCCTTGGGGTTGGAGCCCGTGATGGGGATACGGATACCGGCGGAGCGGTTGCCCTGCGAGTACACCATGTTGACCGGAGCTTCGAAGCCCTTGACCAGGCGGCGGTAGGAGTTCACCGTCGGGTTGGTGAAGGCGAGGACGGCCGAGGAGTGCTTCAGCAGGCCGCCGATGTACCAGCGGGCCATATCGGACAGGCCGGCGTAGCCCTTTTCGTCGTAGAACAGCGGCTCGCCGTTGGTCCACAGCGACTGGTGGCAGTGCATGCCCGAACCGTTGTCGCCAAAGACCGGCTTCGGCATGAAGGTCACGGACTTGCCCCAAGCGTCGGCCGTGTTCTTGACGACGTACTTGAACTTCTGCAGGTCGTCTGCGGCGTGGGTCAGGGTGGTGAACTTGTAGTTGATTTCAGCCTGGCCGGCGGAGCCTACCTCATGGTGGCTGCGCTCGACCTCGAGGCCTGCCTCATCCAGGGCGATGCACATCGCGTCGCGGAGGTCAGCCTGCTTGTCGGTGGGGGAAACCGGGAAGTAGCCGCCCTTAATGGGGGTCTTGTAGCCGAGGTTTCCGCCGTCTTCTTCGCGGCCGGTGTTCCAGTGTGCTTCTTCGGAGTCGATCTTGTAGAAGCTGCCCTCGGGGGAGGACTGGTACTGGACGTTGTCGAAGACGAAGAACTCGGCTTCCGGAGCGAAGAACGCGGTGTCGGCGATGCCTGTGGAGGCGAGGTAGGCCTCAGCCTTTTCGGCCACGCCGCGGGGGTCGCGGTGGTAAGGGTCTCCGGAGCGGGGGTTCACGATGGAGAAGTTCAGCGCCAGGGTCTTCTCCATGCGGAAGGTGTCCAGGAATGCGGTGGTGACGTCCGGGATCAGCTGCATGTCGGATTCGGCGATGCCCTGGAAACCGCGGATGGAGGAACCATCGAAGAGTTGGCCGTTGATGAAGAAGTCCGCGTCGACGCTCTTTGCCGGCACGTTGAAGTGCTGCTGCACACCCGGGAGATCGGTGAAGCGGATATCGACGAATTTAATATCTTCGTCCTTGATGAACTTGAGGACTTCGTCCGCAGTCTTGAACATCTATGCTCCTTACGCATATGTAATAACTGGCTGGCAAGCCAACTGATCCAGCGCAATCCGAAGGGCAGGGAAACCAAGTTTCCCTGCTTGGCAGGTATTGCTTGAAACTGCTATCAGCCTATGGACACGTCATTTCCCGACAGTGTCCACATTGTTTCGGGCAGGTTACAGAATGCCCTGTTCAGGTTACAGAATTGTCCTGATCAGGTAACGCTATCCGGTGTCCGTAGTGCGGTCCAACGGTTTCCACTCTGTGGTCGGCGGTGAGTCGGTAAGCTTGGACGGTGGTAGATCGCAATGACATTGGCTCCTGGCTCAGCGGACCGGACACGTCCGGCATCTCAAAGTACCCGGGGGAGCGCCTGGGAATGCCCGAATCCGGTTCCGGCTCCATCGCCAGGGCGGGCAGGCGCATCCTCGCCATCGTCCTTGACTGGGGGATTGCCCTGCTGATCAGCAATTTTGCCTTTGGCGGTGATTCCTGGGCCACGTTGGCGATTTTCGCCGCGGAACAGATGCTGCTTGTGGGTACCCTCGGTTACAGCATCGGCCACCGCGTGGCCGGGATCCATGTGCTGCGCCTGGGCGGTGGGCCCGCGGGTCCGATGGCTGCCGTGGTGAGGTCAGTGCTGCTGTGCCTGGTGATTCCCGCCGTAATTTTCGATCCGGACCAGCGGGGACTGCACGACAAGGCGATGAATACCGTTCTCGTACGGCGCTAGCAGTATCCAGGCAGTTGGCAGCCCCGGCATGCCGGCTCAGACGGCGCCGGAATACAGGGCAATGCGCCGTCAGACCCCCGCTGTTTCCTTTGTCCCGGCAGGAACGGCCGTGCCTGGCGTCAGGTAGCCGCGCTTTCCGGCCCAGCGTTCGAACGCGACAGTGGCGAACGGGAACACCGCCGACAGTCCCGCGAACAGGGCCACAACGAAGGGCCACCGCTGGAGCCGCCACAGGGTGAGGGCTGCGATGCCGTAGCCCACAAACAGCGCACCATGGATAGGTCCGGCAATCTCCACACCCAGTTCGGTGGTTTTGGCGATCCACTTGAAGTACATGCCTGCCAGCAGCGCGGCCCAGCTGAAGGCTTCGGCAACCGCCAGGACGCGGAAGGCCCGGATAACAAGGGTTCTAGCAGGACTCGTCATGTAGCTGCTTCCAATCAATGTCCCGCCTGGTTGGGCGGCGTCCGGCAGACAAAAACCGCCCTGGTTCCGGCCAAGCCGGGAACCGGGGCGGTTCAAGAGTTTTAGCGTCCGCGGTTGGGGCGTGCTTTGTAAGGGTCGATTCCCTTGGGAATCGGGAGGCGGTTGCCCAGCGAGGAAATGCGTTTGGATACCGCATTCACCTCAAGCTTGGTCAGTTCGTTCTTCAGCTTGCCCATCTTCTTGGCTACCTGGCTGATGGGAACCTGGCCCTCGCCGCGGCCGCTTTCGATCATGTGGACCGTGACGTTCGGGAGGATGCGCGCAAGGCGCTTACGCTCGGCGTCGAGCATTGGCTTGACGCGGATGGTGGGGCCTTCGCTGACGAGAACGACGCCGGGACGGCCGACGGCGCGGAACACGGCGTCCTGCGTGCGCGGGTTTACCGCGACCGGCTGGTCCTCGGTGATCCAGCCGCGCTTAAGCGTGCCCAGGGCCGCGCCTGAGGCTCCGGGCTGGTTCTCGATCTGGGCGAAGGCAGCGCGCTCGGCACGCCGGGAGAGGATCAGGGTGGCGCCGAGGAGGCCCAGCGGAATACCGATGAGCAGGCCGGTGATCCAGTTGTCCAGCCAAAAACCCACCAGGAAGCTGACAGCCACAACACCCAGGAACGCCAGCAGCATCAGCCACGGGACCATGGGGTCATGGCGGCGGGTCATGTTAAAGACTTCGCCGATCTGCTTGAGCCGGCTGGGCTTCTTGACCTTTGCTTCTTTTGGCTTGCGCGAGAAGAGGCCACGCTTCGGGACGTCAGAGGCCGCCGGAGTGCTGTTACTGGAATCAGGGGAGTTCGCCATAGTTCCTCAATTCTACGTGATTTATGCCTGAGGGCCGGACGCCGGAGAATGTCCGGTGCGGGCCCTCAGGGATACCAAACTATGGCTTAGGAGTGTGCGGCGAGCAGTGAGCTGGCTTCCTGGCGGGTGCTGCCGGAGGACTCGATGTGGGCGAGCTGGGCGGGGATTTCCCAGCCCTTCTTGCGCATCGCGGTGGCCCAGAGCCGGCCGGCCCGGTAGGAGGAACGGACCAGCGGGCCACTCATGACGCCGAGGAACCCGATTTCGTTGGCCTCGTCCTGGAGGTCCACGAACTCCTGCGGCTTGACCCAGCGGTCCACCGGCAGGTGCCGTTCGGAGGGGCGCAGGTACTGGGTGATGGTGATCAGGTCGCAGCCGGCCTCGTGCAGGTCGCGCAGGGCTTCGGAGATTTCCTCGCGCGTCTCGCCCATGCCCAGGATCAGGTTGGACTTGGTCACCATCCCGAGCTTGCGGCCCTGGGTGATGACATCCAGGGACCGGTCGTACCGGAACGCGGGCCGGATGCGCTTGAAGATCCGGGGCACGGTCTCGACGTTGTGCGCGAAGACCTCCGGCTTCGAATCACAGATCGCCGCGATGTGCTCGGGCTTGCCGGAGAAGTCCGGGATCAGCAGTTCGACGCCGGTGCCCGGGTTCAGCTCGTGGATCTTCCGGACCGTCTCGGCGTACAGCCACACACCCTCATCGGCCAGGTCATCCCGGGCCACACCGGTCACCGTGGCGTAGCGCAGCTGCATGGCCAGGACCGAGCGGGCCACCTTCGTGGGCTCGAACATGTCCACCGGGGACGGCTTGCCCGTGTCGATCTGGCAGAAATCACAGCGCCGCGTGCATTCGGACCCGCCGATCAGGAACGTGGCTTCCTTGTCTTCCCAGCACTCAAAAATGTTCGGGCAGCCGGCCTCCTCACACACCGTGTGCAGGCCTTCCTTCTTGACCAGGTTCTTGAGCTGGACATACTCAGGACCCATCTGGACCTTCGCCTTGATCCACTCCGGCTTCCGCTCCACGGGTACTGCAGAGTTGCGCTGCTCAACGCGCAGCAGCTTCCGGCCTTCTGGTGCCAGTGTCACAGGAGTGCTCCCTCAGGGCTTGAAACGAGTGCTTCTTCGTGCTTGCGAAATTCTTCCACGAACCGGTCCGCGATATCGCCCGGGGCGATGTCCCTGCCGGTTTCGATGGACATTGTGGTGACGCTGGCGTCGGTGATGCCACAGGCGATGATCTGGGCATAAGGCGCCAGATCATTGTTGCAGTTAATGGCGACGCCGTGCATTGTGACCCCGTCCAGGACCCGGATGCCGATTGCTGCAATCTTCCGGTCCGGACCCTTGCTGTCCGCCGTGATCCACACGCCGGCGCGTCCCTTGATGCGCTCTGCGTTGATGCCATAGTCAGCCATAACCGCGATCATCACGGCTTCGAGCCGCTCAACGTAGTCTCGGATGCCTGACCGGTTCTTCAGCTTGAGGATCGGATACGCGATCAGCTGGCCGGGGCCGTGCCAGGTCAGCTTTCCGCCGCGGTCCACCGCAACGACGGGCGTGCCGTCCAACGGGCGCTCGTGCTCTTCTGTGAGCTTGCCCGCTGTATAGACGGCGGCATGTTCAAGGATGAGGACAGTGCTGGGTGCTTCGGCTGTGACGACCTTGCTGTGGATCCCGCGCTGCAGATCCCAGCCGCGCGTGTAGTCAACGAAGTCCGGGGCGAGACCCACCTGTGAAAACTCAAGAGTCATGCCGTCAAGCTTAGACCCCGATCCGCGAGGGGTCCGGTTATAGTGTCAGACCTCTCATGCACTGACTCATGCACTGGCGGATCCGGTGGAGGCCCATGGCCTGTGGATAACTTCTGCAGGCATTCCCGGATTCCGCTAGACATGAGTCATGGATGATTTCACTGCTCCCGTAGTTCCCGGGTTCCTGGTGGGCCGCGTGTTGGGCCGAGGCGGAAGTTCAACGGTGTGGCTGGTTACTGACGAAAGGTCCGGCCGCGAGTTTGCGCTGAAATGGCTCGGTGCAGGGCACAGCGGCGCGACCGGTCCCGGCGAACACAGGGAAGCCGGGGCCGACTCCGAGGAGGCCATCCGCCGTGAAATCCGCATTCTTTCTGTCCTTGACCACCACCACCTCATCAAAGCCCACGACGCCTTCCGTCTTCGCGGGCCGGCCGGATCAGCAGTGTCGGCCGGAGGGACAATCGGGCTGCTGCTGGATTACGCGCCTGGCGGTTCCCTCGGAGAGCTGGTCGGCAGCAGGGCCAAGCTCACCATCGGGGAGACGGTCACCGTGCTCACTCCTATTGCCCAGGTACTTGGCTACCTGCACGGCCAGGGGTTCACCCACGGTGACGTATCGCCCGGGAACGTCCTCTTTACAGGCCATGGCAAGCCAATGCTGTCCGACGTCGGCATCGCCAGGATGGTGGGTGATGTTTCGGCAGTGCCGGACCATGGCACCCCGGGGTTCATGGATCCGGCACCGGTGGACGCCGTGAGGGCGGGGCTGCAGCCGGAACGCGACGTTTACTCGGTGGCGGCGCTGGGGTGGTACTGCCTTACGGGCCAGCCGCCACGCCGTACCGCCGACCGCCCGCCTCTTTCCCTCCTGCTCCCTGACGTTCCAGTCGAGCTGGCCGCGGCTCTGGAAGCTGGCCTTAATGAGGACCGGCGGCTCCGGCCCACGGCTCTTGAGCTGGCGACGGCGGTCTACCGCAGTGCCCCGCCGCTGCCGGTGGACCTCGCGTCCTCCGTCCACGCCACGGTTATCCCGCAGCTGCTGACGCGGCGCCCCGTCCCGGAACATCCCGGCGGCGCGCTCCGGAATGGTCTCCGGGCCTGGCGGCGCCGGATCTCGACGTCGCGTTGGTCCGGGCTGATGGGGGTGCGGCAGGTCCTTCCGTTCCCGGCTGGGGAGAAAGCGGAGATGCCCGTGGTGCGCGCACCGAAGCCCCGCGCACCAGAGGTCAGCGCACCTGAGGCCAGCGCACCAGCGGCCGGAGGCCTCGCCGCACCGGTCCAGGCGGTCGACGGTGAAAAGCCGGCGCCGCGCGGCAGGCATGCCGTGGAACCTGGCCCGAAGGATCCCCAACCAAAACCGGGGGCGAAACGACGGACGGTGGCGTCACAGAAGGTGGTGGAACCCGGCCCGAAACATCAAGACCACATCGGTGCGAAGCGTAGGAAAGTGGCGACGCAGAACATGGTTCGCCCCGAACCGGATCGGCGCGGCGGGCGTGCGGGGATGGCCGGACGCAATCGGTGCACGGTGCTGCTGGCGGTGGGAGCCGGCGCCATAGTGGCAGGAGCCATCTGGGCCGCTGGCGCCTTTGGGCCGGAGGGGCCGTGGGCGGTGTCCGGCGGACCAGGGGCGGTGGCTGCCAGTGCCGGCGACAGGACCGGCGCACGGGCAGAAGCGGAGAGTGCGGAGACCGGCGAGGTGGTCACCGGCGAGCTGGACACCATGCTCGCCGCCGCAGGCGTCCCGGGAGACGCCGCGGCCCAGCTGGACTCTGCGGACCCGCTCGAAGCAGTCCAGGGACTGGCCGCCGTGAGGTCCCTGGCCTTCAGCTCCGGCCGGCTGGAGCTGTTGGATCTGGTTAATGCCCCGGGATCGGCGGCCTCTGCCACGGATGCAGGCCTTAAGGCCGAGCTCCAGGAGTCAGGCCACGTCCTGGCCGGATTCACGAGTTCCGTAGCGGATCTGCAGGTCCAGCCCGGCAGTCCATCCGGCCAGGTTGTTGTCAGTGTCACGTCAGCCACGTCGCCCTATGAGGAAAGGGACGATTCCGGAGCGATCGTGGCGGCCGGCGCACCGGTGGCCGCCCAGAACCTCCGGCTGGTGCTGGTCTCCGTTGACGGCCGCTGGCGGATCACGGACGTCCTTCCCGGGACCTGACTGGTTGCCTCAGCCCGTTGCTCAGCCCATTGGCTCAGGCTCAGTGCTTGCCGGCCACCCAGGCAGCGGCCTGGGCCAGTGACGGGTGCTGCCACTGGAAGCCGGCTGCTTCCAGTGCCGCCGGTTCCATCCGCTGGCTGGGAAGGATGAGTTCATCGGCCAACTGACCCAGGACCAGGCGCAGGGCCGGCGAAGGTACCCGGAAAAATGCCGGCCGGTGGAGCGCGGATGCCAAGGCGCCGACCAACGCGTTGACGTCAGCGCTTTCGGGGGCGCAGACGTTGACCGGTCCGTGGAGCCCGGAGTCAGCAAGGAACATAAATGCTGCGGCGACGTCCGGAAGTGTGATCCACGGCCAGTACTGCCGGCCGTGGCCGAGTGGACCGCCCAGTCCGAGGCGAAGCAGCGGCAGCAGCCGGCCTAGTGCGCCACCTGTGGGGCTGAGGACAACACCGGTGCGTGGTGTGACCACGCGGACGCCGGACGGCGCCTGATGGGCGGCGGCCTCCCACTCGACGCAGATACGTGACAGAACACCCGAGCCCGGCGACGCGTTCTCCCGGAGCTGGGCGGACCCGGAATCGCCGTAGTAGTTGGATCCCGACTGGCTGATAAACGTGCGCGGCGGGTCGTCAAGCGTGGCCATGGCCGCGGTCAGGGTGCCGGTGGCGGCCAAGCGCGAAGTCAACAGCTCGTCGATTCGGCGTCTTGTCCAAGGTCTGTCCCCGATCCCGGCACCGGACAGGTTGATCACGGTGTCCGCGCCGGCCAGCGCCGCCGGATCCAGGCGGCGCGCTGCGGGGTCCCAGCGGATTTCGGCTGAGGACGTGGGCTCGCGTCGGACGAGGGCGGTCACGTCATGGCCGGCCTCTCGCAGCGTTGCGGACAAATGGGTCCCGATCAGCCCTGAGGCCCCGGCAATGACGATGTGCATGATCCATCTCACCACGGCCCGCACGCCGTCGGTACCTCCCCGGGACCGTACCGGGAGTTGACTATGATCGAACGATGACTTCTTCGAGCTACTTCCGGTTTCCGCATGTCCACGGCGATCTGGTCACGTTTGTGGCAGAGGACGACGTGTGGATCGCGCCGCTCAGCGGCGGCCGCGCCTGGCGGGTTTCGTCACTGCAGCTGCCCGCCCGCAATCCGCGGTTTACGCCTGACGGCAAACGGCTGGTCTGGACTGTCATCCAGGGAACCGCCCCGGAAGTGGTCTCGGCGGATGTGGACGGCGGTGGCTACCGGCAACTGACGTATTTCGGCCACGCCACAACCAAGGTCAAAGGCTTCACGGCAGCCGGCGATGTAGTAGTGACCAGCGCGTTCCGCCAGGCTGAAAGCCGGCACACCTATGCTTACAGCGTCCCGATCGACGGCGGGTCGGCTGAGGAGCTCCCCTTCGGGCCGGTCGAATCCGTGGCCTTCGGTACCGAAGTAGGGGACGAGCGGCCGGTTGTCCTGGCCAGCGTGCTCTCCCGCGAACCGGCCTGGTGGAAGCGGTACCGCGGCGGCACAGCGGGCAAGCTCTGGATTGATGCGGACGGAAACGGCGAGTTCGAGCGTCTGGTTCCCCACCTCGACGGAAACCTCGCAGATCCGCTGTGGGTGGACGGGCGCATCGCGTTCCTGTCAGACCACGAGGGTTACGGAAACCTGTACTCGGTGCTGCCCGGCGGCGGCGATCTTCGACGGCACACCGACCACGAGGACTTCTACGTCCGGCACGCGTCCACCGACGGTGGGCGGGTCATCTTCGAATCTGCCGGTGAGCTCTGGATCCTGCACGATCTGTCCTCTGCCGCGGTACGGCTGGACATCTCGCTGGGTTCCGCGTCGCAATCGCGTCGCCCGGGCCTGCTGAAAACCTCCAAGCATCTGGGCACGGTGGTGCCGGATGACAGCGGCTCCGCCAGCGCAGTGGAGGCCCATGGCACTCTTCACTGGCTCCGTCACCAGGACGGCCCCTCCCGTATCGTCGAGGCCACCCCGGGTGTCCGGGCACGGCTCCCCAGGCCGCTCGACGGCGGCCGTCTCGCTTACGTCGCCGATCACGACGGCGTGGAGGCAATCTACATCAAGGAGATTGCCGCGCAGGTCCCCGACACCGTGGTCCCTGCCGTCACGGCAGCCCCGGCTGCCGTACCCGCTGCAGCCGCTCGGGACCAATCGGAAGCGCCACTGCCGCGCCCGGTTCCCGCGGCGGCATCATCCGCACCGGTGATTGCCGACGTCGTTGTTCCAGTGCCTGATGACTCCCCGGCCGATAAATCGCCGGCCGACGCCGCCCACTCCCCGGCGGAAGCCGACGTCAACGCAGGACGGTCCGGTCTGCCGACCCGCATCGCCTTCCCCAAGCCGTCACGCGCCAGCGCCCTGGAAGCGAGCCCCGATGGCCGGTGGATTGCCGTGGGAACCTCTTTCGGCGACATTTATGTAGCGGACACAGCCACCGGGGACCTGTCCCTGGTCACCAGCATCGGCGAGGGCAGCATCGCGGAACTCGCGTGGTCTCCTGACTCCCAGTGGCTGGCCTGGTCCGAACCTGTCACCTCGTTCGGCTCCCGGAGCCGCCTCCGGCTAGCCAATGCCGCAGACCTGGCGGGCGGCATCGTCGAGGTCACTGACGGCCGTTTCTGCGACGGGTCCCCAAGCTTCACGCCGGACGGTAAGTTCCTGGCCTTCCTGTCCAACCGCAGCTTTGACCCGGTGTACGACGGCCACTCGTTCGACCTGTCCTTCCCCAGCCCCATCAAGCCGTACCTGGTGGCACTGGCTGCCACGACGCCGTCGCCGTTTGGCCCCGCTGTTGACCTGTCCCCTGCCGCAAACACGGACAGCGCGGACACCACGGACACAGACACCGCGGCAGGTCCCGCGGTCCGCGTGGATCCGGCCAGGCTGGCCCACCGGGTCATCGGCGTTCCGGTGCCCCAGGGCAACTACACGTCACTCACGTCAACGGAGGGTGCACTGCTGTGGCTGGACTGGGCCCTGGCAGGCGTCACCGGCGACGGCAAAGCCAGCCAGGAAGACAAGGACGCCCGCCCCAGCCTGGTCCGGTTCGACCTGGCCCGCCGGAAGTCCGCCACACTGGTGGAAGCCCTGGACAGCTACCGGCTCTCCGGCGACGGCAAGAAGGTGGTGCTGGTCAACGACAAGCAGATCAGCGTGGTTCCCTCTGCTGCGAAAGCCGATGAGGAATCGGGCCAGCTGGTCAAGGTGGACCTGGGCCGCATCCGCGTGATGATGGATCCGCTCAGCGTCTGGGGCCAGGCGTTCGACGAAGCCTGGCGCCTGCAGCGCGATTTCTTCTGGGCCGAAGACATGGCAGGACAGGACTGGGAGTCGATCCACAAGCGGTACCGTCCGATCGTTGACCGGTTGGGGTCCCACGATGATCTGGTGGACCTGCTCTGGGAGCTGCACGGGGAGCTGGGCACCTCGCACGCCTACGTCCGGCCCGCATCGGTCACGGAAAACGGCAGCAACGGCCAGGGACGGCTTGGCGCAGACTTTGCCTTCACAGCGGCGGGCTGGGAGATCACCCGGATCCTGGCCGGGGAGTCCTCGGACCCGCTGGCCACTTCGCCGCTGACCAGGCCCGGCGCTGCCGCCATGGCCGGGGATGTAGTTCTGGCCATTGACGGAGTGCCGCTGTCCGCCAAGCTGAGCCCCGCGATGCAGCTGGTGGGCGCCGCCGGACGGGCTGTGGAGCTGACACTGCGCAACGGAGCCGCGCATGGAGCCGAGGCAGGGGAGCAGCGGCGGATCGCCGTGATCCCGGTCAAGGACGAGGAACGCCTGCGCTACCAGGAGTGGGTGGCCGCGAACCGCCTGACCGTCCGGGAGGCCTCCGGCGGCCGCTACGGGTACCTGCACATCCCGGACATGATGGCCAACGGCTGGGCGCAGCTGCACCGCGACCTGGACACCGAAACTGCCCTGGACGGCCTCATCGTGGACGTCCGCCGGAACCGTGGCGGCCACACGTCCCAGCTGGTGGCGGAACTGATTGGCCGGAAGGTCACCGGCTGGAGCATGCCCCGCGGCGAACGTCCGCGGACGTACCCGCACCACGCGCCGCGGGGTCCGGTGATCATCCTCGCCGATGAATTTGCCGGCTCCGACGGCGATATCATCACCCAGGTCTCCAAACTGCGGGGGATCGGCCCGGTGATCGGCACGCGCACGTGGGGCGGTGTGGTGGGGATCGATAACAGGTTCTCCCTGGCTGACGGCACCGGAGTGACCCAGCCGCGGTATGCCACCTGGTTCGGTGGCGGCGTGGGCTGGTCCGTGGAAAACTACGGCGTGGATCCCGACATCGAAGTGCTCTACCCGCCGCACGCTTATGCCGCCGGCAGGGACCCCCAGTTGGAATACGGGATCGGTGCGCTCAAGGAAATGATCCAGGAGCTGCCCACGGACAAGCCCCCGGTCCGCGAAGGCTACCGTCGCCTCAAGCCCGCACCGCTTCCGGCCCGCCGGCACGGCGAATAGGGCCAGCCAGGCAGCAACAGAACAAAGAAGGCCCTGCCCCTCCCGGTCAGTCCGGGCGGGGCAGGGCCTGCTCTGTCTCAGGAACCGTCAGCGTCCATAGCGAACGCGGCAGCCGCCGGAGCGGATCAGGATTCCAGGGACGCGTCCAGGGTGATCTCGATGCTGGCCAGCGCGCCGGAAACCGGGCAGCCGGTCTTGGCCTCGCCGGCGATCCGCTGGAACTCCTCTTCGGAGATGCCGGGAATCTTTGCCGACATCGTCAGGTGGCTCCCCGTGATGCCCGTGCCGGGAACGAAGGTCACGTCGGCTTTGGTGTTGACTTCTTCCGGAGCATGTCCGGCCTGGGCGAGCATATTGCTGAACGCCATCGAGAAGCAGCTCGCGTGCGCTGCGGCGATCAGTTCTTCCGGGCTGGTCTTGCCCTCGGCCGCTTCGGTGCGTGCCTTCCAGGTAACCTCAAATGTGCCCAGGCCGGAGCTGTCCAGCGTGGTCTGACCCGACCCTGTCATCAGGTCGCCGTTCCATACTGTGTGCGCGGTGCGTGTTGCTGTCATGTCCACTCCTCAAAGTCGGTTCGAACCGGGACCGGCCGTTGCCTGGCCCCGCCGGTTCCAATCCTAGGGATTGAGCGGCGGCCGTGCACAGGGTGTCCGCTCTCAGTGGATTGTGACTGTGCAACCCAGCCGCCTGGCGGCTGCGTGGCGGTCACCGCTTGGCCGTTAAACAGCGACGGCGCCGCACCCCAAAGAAGGGGAGCGGCGCCGTCGTGAGTGGTTCAGCCGGCGTTCAGTTCCACAGCGTGGCGATGGCCACGTTGAGCAGTGCAAGTCCGCCAACTCCGTGGGCCAGGCCCTTGCTGATGTCTCCGCCCTTTTTGTATTTGCGGCGGCCGATGAAAGCCAGCACGCCGACGGCCAGGGCGATCGCGAACTTGATGCCCAGCTTGAAGTAATTCGCGTCCATGTCCAGGGACGGGATCAGGCCCATCAGCACAATGCCGGTGATGAGCTGAAGAGCTGCGCCGTCGAACTGCCGGGGGTGGACAGTGGGGGTTTTCATGTTCCCGATCCAGATTCCGACGATCATGGCGGCGCCGACGATGTGCAGGAAGACCACGAAGTTGTACACGATAATCATGCGATCAGTCTACGCAGGGGTTCTACATCATGTAGTAAGGCCGGCCGCAGAGTTTGTGTGTCGGCGGAGACATCGCTGCGCCTTAAACCGCGACGGCGGTGCACGCCTTCCGGTGGTTTCCCACCGGCGCGTGCACCGCCGTCGTGCGGTTCTGGCCTGGGGCTAGAGTCCCAGGTCGGCCTCGAAGGCGCCTTCTTCAAGGCGGGCCTTCAGGGTCTGGAGGAAGCGGCCCGCATCCGCGCCGTCCACCAGACGGTGGTCGTACGTGAGGGACAGGTACATCATGGAGCGGATGGCGATCGAGTCGTCACCGTTCTCATCGGCCACCACCACGGGGCGCTTGACGATCGCACCGGTGCCCAGGATGCCGACCTGAGGCTGGTTGATGATCGGGGTGTCGAACAGGGCGCCGACCGAACCGATGTTGGTGATGCTGAACGTTCCGCCGGACAGTTCGTCCGGGCCGATCTTGCCGTCGCGGGTGCGCCCGGCAACGTCGGCGATCTTGGCGGCCAGTCCGGCCAGGTTCAGGTTGCCGGCATCGGAGATGACCGGAACCAGGAGGCCCTTGTCGGTGTCCACTGCGATCGCCAGGTGCTCGGCGTTGTGGTACGTGATCTCCTGCTTGTCCTCGTCGTACGCAGCGTTGAGCTTGGGGTGCTGCTTGAGGGCCTCGGCCACGGCCTTGGCGATGAACGGCAGGAAGGTGAGCTTGACGCCGTTCTGGGCCAGGAAGGAGTTCTTGGCCTTCAGGCGGAGCTTGGCCACCTTGGTCATGTCCACCTCGTGCACCTGCGTGAGCTGCGTGGAGATTTCGAGGGATTCGCGCATACGGCGGGCGATGACCTGGCGGATGCGGGGTGCCTTCTGCGTGGTGCCACGCAGGGAGGAGGCAGCCGGGCCGGCCGGAGCGGCGGCCGGCTTGGCCGGTGCTGCTGCAGCGGGAGCGGCCTTGGCTTCTGCCGCGGCGAGGACGTCCTGCTTGCGGATGCGCCCACCGACGCCGGTGCCGGACAGTGATGCGACGTCCACGCCGTGCTGGTTGGCCAGCTTCCGGACCAGGGGAGTCACGTAGCCGGATTCGCCGCCGGCAGCAGGCTCGGCTGCGGGTGCCGGGGCCGTAGCGGGAGCAGGTGCTGCTGCCGCGGCAGGTGCCGCCGGTGCAGGCTCTGCCTTGGGTGCTTCGGGTGCCGGTGCCGGTGCCGCTGCCGCTGCGGGCGCCGGTGCGGCAGGCGCGGCGGCGGGTGCCGGCGCTGCAGCTGGGGCCGGTGCGGAGGCTGCCGCGCCGGAGCCGATGACGGCGAGGACGGCGCCAACTTCGGCGGTTTCGTCTTCGTTGACCCGGATTTCCTGCAGCGTTCCCGCGACGGGGGACGGGATTTCGGTGTCAACCTTGTCCGTGGATACCTCGAGCAGCGGTTCGTCCACTGCAACGGTGTCGCCCACGGCCTTCAGCCAGCGGGTAACGGTTCCTTCGGTGACGCTTTCGCCCAGTGCCGGGAGGGTGACGTCGTGGCTTTCGCCGTCCGAAGCGGCGGGTGCTGCCGCTGCGGGAGCTTCTGCAGCCGGTGCTTCTGCGGCCGGTGCCTCTGCAGCCGGTGCGGCGGGGGCTTCCTCGGCCGGCGCTGCTGCTTCGGGGGCTGCGCCGCCGCCGGAGCCGTCGCCGATACGGACCAGGGGAGCGCCTACTTCGGCGGTCTCGTCTTCGGCAACGAGGATTTCCTCGATGATGCCGGCAATCGGAGAGGGGATTTCAGTGTCTACTTTGTCGGTGGAGACCTCGAGCAGCGGTTCGTCCACCTCTACCCGGTCACCTACCTGCTTGAGCCAGCGGGTGACGGTTCCTTCGGTGACGCTCTCACCGAGGGCGGGCAAGTTAACGGATTCAGACATGTCGTCCCCGTTCTCCTTATTGATCTTTTGTGCGGATGATGGCTGGCTTGTTCGAGCTTAGTGCACCCGGCGGGTCGCGCCGGGTGCACTAAGCCCTGTTGTCTTGCTGTGCTGCTGGCTGTAATTAGCCGTGAAGCGGGCGACCGGCCAGGGCCATTGCGGCCTCGCCGAGTGCCTCGTTCTGCGTCGGGTGCGCGTGGATGAGTCCGGCAACATCTTCCGGGTAGGCTTCCCAGTTGACGATCAGCTGGGCCTCGCCGATCTGCTCGCCGACGCGGGTGCCGATCATGTGGACGCCAACAACAGGGCCGTCTTTTTCGCGGACGAACTTGATGATGCCGCCCGTGCCCAGAATGGCGCTCTTGCCGTTTCCGGCCAGGTTGTATTCCGTGCTTTCAACCTTGTCCTCGCCGAACTTCTCCTTGGCGGCCTTCTCGGAGTAACCCACCGAGGCAATCTCGGGATCGCAGTAGGTGACCTTGGGGACGTTGATGTCGTCGACAACCACGGGCTTCAGGCCGGCGATTTCTTCGGCGACGAAGATGCCCTGCTGGAATCCGCGGTGTGCCAGCTGCACGCCGGGAACGATGTCGCCGACGGCGTAGACGTTGCCGACGCCGGTGTGGAGGCGTTCGTTGGTGATCACAAAGCCACGGTCAACAGTGACGCCCGCTTCTTCGAACCCCAGGCCCGCCGTGGACGGTCCGCGTCCGACAGCCACGAGCAGGAGGTCTGCTTCGAAGGTCTTGCCGTCCACCAGGGTGACCTTGACGCCGTCGTTGTCCTGCTCGACGCCCTGGAAGAAGGTGCCGGTGTTGAACTTGATGCCGCGCTTCTTGAAGGTGCGCTCCAGGACCTTGATGATCGATGCGTCCTCGTTGGGCACCAGGGACGGCAGACCCTCAACGATGGTGACGTCCGCGCCGAAGGACTTCCATACTGAAGCGAATTCGACGCCGATGACGCCGCCGCCCAGGACGATGACGCTCTTGGGCACGTAGTCCATCTTGAGGGCTTCGTCAGAGGTGATTACGCGGCCGCCGATTTCCAGGCCCGGAAGGGAGCGGGAGTAGGAGCCGGTGGCGAGGACGATGTTTTTGCCCTTGTAGGCCGTGCCGTTGACGGTGATGGTGTCCGGGGCGGTGAGCTTGCCTTCGCCCTCAATGACGGTGATGCCCTTGCCCTTGATCAGACCCTGCAGGCCCTTGAACTTACCGGCAATGATGCCGTCCTTGTAGGCGTTCACGGCGGTCATGTCGATGGACTGGAGCTCCACGTTGACGCCGTACTTGGCGCCGTCGCGGGCGTGGTCGGCAACTTCTGCGGAGTGCAGCAGGGCCTTGGTCGGGATACAGCCGTTGTGCAGGCAGGTGCCGCCCAGTTTGGCTTTCTCAACCAGACCAACGGTCAAGCCAAGCTGTACGGCCCGCAGGGCTGTGGCGTATCCGCCGCTGCCGCCACCTAGTACCAGGATGTCGAATTCTTGCGCAGTTGCCTGATCGGCCACTTAGACGCTCCCTCGCGTGAACGATGACGCGATCGTGCGCATCATCTGGTCTTGAACTTGTACTGCCGTGATTATGCCAGCAGGCAGGTTCTCGTGCATTTGTGACTACCGGGGTTCACCTTAGCGAACCCCTCATCCATGCTCCACCTTGGCGCCGCCTTTGTGGGGCGCTTGTGTCGAGTGTCACGCGGCCATGTGGCCAAGGGATCACGGCCGGTTCTGCGGTCGCAGGACAAACAGCCGCGTGACAACTCAACAGCAAAGGGCGGGTTCCCCCGGGGTCAGGCGGCAGCCGCCAGGATGTCCTCCACGTAGGCCACCAGTGTGCGGACCGTGCAGCCTGTGCCCTGCTTGTGGGTGTATCCGTAAGGGCTTCCGTTGTTGAAGGACGGGCCGGCGATGTCGATGTGGGCCCAGGGGATCTGCTCTCCGTCCTTGCCCTTGCCCACAAACTCGCGCAGGAAAACAGCCGCGGTCATCATGCCGCCGTGGCGCTCACCAATATTGGCGAGGTCGGCCACCTGGGAGTCGATGCTCGGGCGCAGTTCCTCCGGCAGCGGCATGGGCCACACCAGTTCGCCCGCACGGTCGGCGGCGGCCTTGAGTGGCCCGGTGACACTGTCAGAGCCCATCACGCCGGCGGTCCTGTTGCCGAGGGCGATGAGCTGCGCACCGGTGAGGGTGGCGACGTCGATGATGGCGTCAGGGTATTCGAGGCTCGCCGCGACAATGCCGTCTGCCATAACCAGGCGGCCCTCGGCATCGGTGTTCAGCACCTCAACGGTCTTGCCGCCGAACATGGTGAGGACATCCGCCGGCCGTGAGGCCGCACCGGAGGGCATGTTTTCTGCGATGCAGAGCCAGGCGGTCGCCTTCACCGGAAGGCCAAGTCCCGCGATCGCCAGCACAGTATTAAGGACGACGGCGGCGCCCGCCATATCGCTCTTCATGTCACCCATGCCAAGGGCCGGCTTGATCGAGATTCCGCCGGTATCAAACGTGATGCCCTTGCCCACCAGTGCGATTTTTGCGGTGGCCTTTGCGGGGGCGTACTCGACCTTCACAAGGCGGGGCTGGCGCGTGGACCCCTTGCCCACGCCCATGATGCCGCCGAAGCCTTCCTTTTCGAGGCGCTTTTCGTCCCAGACCGTCACCTTAACAGGCAGGCCCTTGGACAGCTCCTTAGCGGCCTCGGCGAAGGACTCGGGATACAGGTGGCTGGGCGGCTGGTTGACGAGGGACCGAGTCGCGTTGACGGCTTTGCCGATCAGGCCCGCACGCGTCAGTGCAGAGCGAAGCGCATCATTGGCAGCAACATCGGTGTAGATCACTGCGTTGCGGACCGGTTCCTTCAGCCCGTCGTTGGACGACCGGTATTCGGTAAAGGAATAGGCTCCCAGGGCGGCACCCTCCGCGACCGCCGCGACGTCGGCGACTCCCGCCGTCGGGAGCGCGAGGACGACAGTGGGCAGGCCGCCGAGCTGGCGGACGGCGGAACCTGCGGCCCGCCGCAGGGCCTCTTCGGTCAGCGGACGGCCAGCGGCCACCTTGCCAACGCCGGCGAGAACCAGGACCCCGGCACCCGTTTCCGGCAGGCCGGGCAGCCGAACGATCTGGTCAGCGGCGCCGGTGACGCCCAGGACCTTCAGGGAATCGGTCAGCGCTTCAGCAGATTTTGCGGTCAGCGGGTTCTCAAGCAGGACAGGTCCGTCCGATCCCTGTCCCACGCCGATGACAACGGCGTCACTGGGGGTCCTCTTCAGGTCCTTAGCGAGGGTACTAAGGTTGATTTCAGTATTCTTGACCACGGGGTAAGTCCTCAATTCTCGAAAAGGCTGTTCGCGCTGGTATGGATGTCAGGCGCCCGGCCATGGAAATCCGGCGGCCGTCCGATCGGGACGTCGCCGGGGTGCCGGTTAACCCGTCCGGCGGGCCATTCACGATCGTAGCCGCTGCGGGCCGAGGCAGCGGAATCTCCTGAGACCTGCGCCACACCGGCTGGCGGAATTCCGGGGTGCCTGGCCGCGTTGTACAAGATATTCACCCGACTCCTTGAAAGGACGAACGCCGTGCTTGAACGGATTTCCGGTTCCCTGCTGGACCCCGATGCGCTCTATGCGAGCAACATCGAGCTGTTCCACAGCCCGGCGCTCCGCGGGCTGAACCTGGTGATGGGTTTCACCGGCTTTGCCGATGCCGGCCACGTGGTGAAGCAGATCAATGCGGAGTTCCTGGATACCCTCGACGCCGAGACGGTGGCTGTGTTCGACGCCGACCAGCTCATCGACTACCGGTCGCGGAGGCCCCACATCTCCTTCGTGGAGGATCATCTTCAGGACTATCAGCAGCCGAAGCTGGCGCTGTACAAGCTGACGGACGGGCTCGGCAGCCCCTTCCTGCTGCTGGCCGGCTTTGAACCTGACCTTCAATGGGAGCGGTTCGCGCGCGCCGTCGTCGGCATTGTGGAAAAGCTGGACGTGAACCTCGTGACCTGGATCCACTCCATTCCCATGCCGGTGCCGCACACTCGCCCAGTGGGTGTGACCGTCCACGGCAACCGTCCGGAACTGATCGAGGGCATTTCGGTCTGGAAGCCCACGGTTGACGTTCCGGCGGCCGTGGGCCATATCCTGGAGCTGCGGCTGATGGAAGCTGAGCGCAATGTTGCCGGCTACGTGATCCACGTTCCGCACTACCTTGCTGAGGCGGAATACCCGCCAGCCGCTGTAGCCGGACTTGAATTCCTCGGTGCCGCGACGTCCCTGATGTTGCCTGCGGACCGGCTGCGCGAAGCGGGCCGGGAAGTGGGCCGCCAGATCGCCGAGCAGGTGGCCGCCTCGGAAGATGTGCAGCAGGTGGTCACCCGGCTGGAGGAACGTTACGACGAGAAGGCCGAAGGCACCGTCCGGCGCTCGCTCCTGGCCGATGAAAATGACGAACTGCCCAACGGGGACGAGCTGGGCGCGGCCGTGGAGGCCTACCTGGCCCGCGAGAACCCGCACCCGTAGCCCGCCCCACGGCGTCCGCCTGGCAGACGCCTGCCCTGGTCCGGGCAGCAGCCCGGCATAATGAGGGGGTGACTGCACCCCGAGCCTGGCTGATCTGGACCATCGGCATCTTCGCCTACCTTGTGGCCGTCTCGCAGCGTACGTCATTCGGTGTGGTGGGACTTGAGGCCACCGAGCGGTTCCATGCCGGCGCGTCCGCCATCTCATTTTTCACGGTGCTGCAGCTGCTGGTCTACGCAGGCCTGCAGATCCCCGTAGGCCTCCTGGTGGACAGGTTCGGCTCGCGCGCCATGATCGCCGGCGGAGCCGTCCTGATGGGTCTTGGCCAGCTCCAGTTGGCCTTCGCCGACACCATCCCCGGCGGTGTGGCGGGGCGGATTCTGGTGGGCGCCGGGGACGCCATGACCTTTATTTCCGTGATCCGCCTGATTCCCTTGTGGTTCGCGCCGGCCCGGGTTCCCCTGGTCACCCAGCTGACGGGCATGTCGGGCCAGCTCGGGCAGCTTTTCAGTGTGCTTCCCTTCGCGTTCGTCCTGCATTCCTTCGGCTGGACCCCCGGTTTCCTGATGCTCGCGGGCATGGCGGGCGTGGCGGTTGTCCTGGTGCTGGTGCTGTTGAAGGACCACCCGCCCGGTGCACCCGCGCCGCAGGCGCAGCAGGGGTTGAAAGCCACGGGCGCCTCGCTCGCGCGGGCCTGGCGCCAGCCGGGTACCCGGCTGGGGATGTGGAGCCACTTCACCATCCAGTTCAGCGGCACCGTCTTCGCCATGACCTGGGGATATCCGTTCCTGATCTCGGGGCAGGGCATGGATGCCGCAACCGTGGCCGGCCTGATGACCTTGTACGTTGCGGCGGCGATGGCCGTGGGCCCTTTCATTGGACAGTTTGTTTCCCGTCACCCGCTTCGGCGGTCAACGATGGTGCTGCTCATCGCCGGCGCCACGGCCGCTGCCTGGGCCGCGGTGCTGCTGACGCCTGGCCGCTCCCCGCTGTGGCTGCTGGCGTGCCTGGTGGTAGTCCTGGCCATCGGGGGGCCGGGATCGATGATCGGGTTTGATTTCGCGCGGACGTTCAATCCGGCGCACAGGATCGGTACCGCAACGGGCATCGTGAATGTGGGCGGCTTCATCGCGGCCCTTGTGGCCATCTTCCTGATTGGCCTGGTGCTGGACGTCCTGCTTGCCAGCGGCTATTCCGAGGGCGTCCTGTACGGGCTCGAACCGTTCCGGATCGCACTCAGCGTACAGTTCCTGCTGCTGGGCTTTGGCGCCGCCATGACGCTTGTTTGCCGGCGCAAAGTACGGCGACAGATGGCCGCGCAGGGTGTTGTGGTGGCGCCGCTGCTTCGGGCCATGGCGCAGCAGCGGCGGGTGAGCCTGGCACAGCGGCGTCAGCGCGACCGCGCGGGCAAAGACTGACACTTGTCCTCCACATCGGCCCTCCTGGGGCGGTTGTTGACATAGCGGAAGTTGCCACTTCAGCCCCGCCGGTGGTTCGCCAAAGCTGGAATCATGAAACCTTCAGAACACCTGACCGTCCGAGGCCCTGAAGACATCCTCGGGTTCATTCCGCATTCCCTGGGCTACTGGCCTGCCGACAGCCTGGTTGCGATGACCCTGCAGGGGAACCGGCTGGGAGCAACCCTGAGGCTGGATCTTCCAGGCCCGGAAACCCTCGCGGACCCGCGGGAGTACGCGCGCACGGTGCGCGATTATCTTCTGGCTGACGAGAATGCCGACGCCGCCTTGCTGGCATGCTTCACCAACGACGGCTGGATGGAACCACCTGGAACCTACCGCGGGCTATTGGATGCACTCCAGACGGTCCTAGGGGCCGCGGGGATGCCGGTGCGGGACGCCTGGTATGTCGGTAACTCCTTCTGGCGTGATGCTTTTTGCACCGATCCGTCCTGCTGCCCCTCACCGGTCCGGTCTGTTCAGGCGATCCGGGACAGCATGATTAATGCCGAGATGGTCTTCCGCGGCAGCAGCGTCGGGCCCGCGCCGGAGGACGGCGCGCACACTCCGCCCTCGCTTTCCGGCGAGGACAGGGCCGCCGTCCTTGCCTCTGAGGCCACGTGGGCGGCGCAGTTGGACCGGCGACGGGGGAGCAGGGAACAGTTCGGCCAGCTGATGGTCCAGTGGGAGGCCTTGCTGGCCAACGTGCCTGGTCAGCCTCTGCCCGTCAATGACGTTGCCTTCCTTCGCGCGTCGCTCCGGGTCCCCGCCTGGCGTGACGCCGTCCTGGTGATGGCCGCCGCCGGTCAGGCGGCTGCCTTGGCGGGGGCCGAGATGTTCGGCATCTTCGACGCGGGCTGCATCTTGGATCCGGCGGGGCCCGCACTCCCGGGGCCCTTACCATCCGGACTTCCAGCGTCGGGAGCCGGACTGCCAGGACGGGAGCCTGCCGGACCGGATACCAAAGGCATGCCGGGCATTCCAGGATATGGCGAAGTCCTGTTGGGACTGGACCCGGTGGTTCCTGCATGGCACACCCTTAACAGCCTGGACGAAGTGCTGGAACAGCTGTCGGCGTGCGGCGGGCAGGCCGGTGCAGCCGCGCTGACCGGGCGTGGGTGGATCGCGTGGTGCAGGGGGAGGGGCTCCTACGCTGCTGCGTACCTCGGCTGCGCCCTTGACGAGGAGCCAGGCTACCGGCTCGCCGAACTCATGCTTGAGCTGGTGCGGCGCGGCACCCTTTGCGGCTGGGCTGCACGGAAGGAGGCCGCCTGGCGGAAATTCGAACCGGATTCCGCCTGACCGGATTCCGCATGACCGGTTTGGATGGGGGCAGCCTTGAGGTCGGGTTTGGGAAAACCGTGAGACAATGGTTGCCGAGACCCGGTTGGGTCCGTGAATCAAGTGCATGTGGTGAAGCCCAGTCGGGAACATTACAGCCGCCCCGGCAGTTCTACTTATAGAATCTGCCGGCCGTGGTTGCACCTGATATCCATCACGGACTTGACAGGGTCATAGTGGTGTTGCCCGTATGGTGATTCCACAGACCGCCGCTAGAAAGGTTTTCTGTGACCCCGTCTTCCGCGAAGAAGGAACCCGCCGCCCAGGACGATTTGTCCCCTGAGGCGAAGCAGGCTGCAACGAACGCCAAGCGAGCAGCGACGCGGGCAGCCAACAAAGCCATCAAGGATGCCGCCGGTGACACCGGTTTGGACGGCAAGCCTGAGCCCAAGAAGCGCGGGCCCAAGCCCGGCGCCAAAGCCGCTGCCGAAGCAGCCGGAAAATCAGCCCGCGGCGCATCGGACGATGATGAGGACGTAGAGGAAGACCTCGACGACATCAACATCGCGGATGACAGCGAGATCAACGCCGCTAAGGCCGCATCAGCAGCCACGGGCAAGGGTTTTGTCTACTCGGATGCCGATGATGACGATGCCCCTGTCCAGCAGGTGATGTCGGCCGGCGCCACGGCTGACCCTGTCAAGGACTACCTCAAGCAGATCGGTAAGGTTGCGCTGCTCAATGCCGAGCAGGAAGTTGACCTCGCGCTCCGGATCGAAGCCGGACTCTTCGCCGAAGAGAAAATCAATGCCGACGACGGCTCGATGGACCCCAAGTTCAAACGTGAACTTGAGTTCGTCATCCACGACGGCAAGCGCGCCAAGAACCACCTGCTCGAAGCCAACCTCCGCCTGGTGGTCTCGCTGGCCAAGCGCTACACCGGCCGCGGCATGCTGTTCCTGGACCTTATCCAGGAAGGCAACCTGGGCCTGATCCGCGCTGTCGAGAAGTTCGACTACACCAAGGGCTTCAAGTTCTCCACGTACGCCACGTGGTGGATCCGCCAGGCCATTACCCGCGCCATGGCGGACCAGGCCCGCACCATCCGCATCCCGGTGCACATGGTTGAAGTCATCAACAAGCTGGCCCGCGTGCAGCGCCAGATGCTACAGGACCTGGGCCGCGAACCCACACCCGAAGAGCTGGCCCTCGAACTGGACATGACTCCGGAGAAGGTCGTGGAGGTCCAGAAGTACGGCCGCGAACCGATCTCCCTGCATACCCCGCTGGGTGAAGACGGTGACTCCGAGTTCGGTGACCTCATCGAGGATTCCGAGGCCGTGGTTCCCGCCGATGCCGTGAGCTTCACGCTCCTGCAGGAACAGCTGCACTCCGTCCTCGACACCCTGTCCGAGCGCGAAGCCGGCGTGGTGGCCATGCGTTTCGGCCTGACCGACGGCCAGCCGAAGACTTTAGACGAAATTGGCAAGGTCTACGGTGTTACGCGTGAGCGCATCCGCCAGATCGAATCCAAGACCATGTCCAAGCTCCGCCACCCGTCACGGTCGCAGGTGCTGCGGGACTACCTGGACTAGATCAGGACTGAGGCAGCGCGGGTCCCCTTCCGCCCAACATCTTCGGATCGATGGATGTGAAGGGGGCCCGCGTTTTCCTGTCTGGGCTGCATGAACAAATTCATGACAAAGAAGAGGACCCCTCCGGCTGGAGGGGTCCTCTTCGAGGTGTATCAGGCCGTGGTGCGCCTGGTCAGTCGACGGCCACGGGAGCCTTCTCGTGAAGCCTGCCCGTCTCGTCGTGCCAGTCGGAGCTCAACGGCCTCAGCGTAGCCTCGATGGCACGGGCATGGTGGCCGCAGAACAGCAGCTCACCGCCGGAGGACTCGAGTACAACGCGGACATATGCCTGAGCTCCGCAGCGATCGCACCGGTCCAGTGCGTTGAGTGTGCGGTCTGCCACTGCTGTTGTCATGTCGGCCTCCTAAGTAGATCTGTATGTCTATATAACCAGTATTCGTACCAGTCGCATCGCAAGGACGGGTCAAGTTCGCTGTCCGCGTAGCCACAAGAATCGATCAAGCCTCCGGTTTCGGTCACGGAAGGATAACGAGTGGCGTTGCCCACAGCCGTGGGAAGTGTGGCAGCCCTCCGTCAGCTGCCGCGCCGACTAAACTTGATGGAGCGCCCGCAGCGCCAGCTGTTCCGTCACTGAAGGAGTTCACAACCCGTGGCACCAAGTTCTGATTACACCGCCCGGCACCTTTCTGTCCTGGAGGGCCTCGAGGCCGTCCGCAAGCGCCCCGGCATGTACATCGGTTCCACCGATTCGCGCGGGCTGATGCACTGCCTGTGGGAGATTATCGACAACTCGGTGGACGAAGCGCTTGCCGGATTTGGGCACGACATCAAGATCATCCTGCACGCGGACAACTCGGTGGAAATTCACGACGACGGCCGCGGCATCCCCGTGGACGTGGAACCCAAGACGGGGCTCACCGGCGTCGAGGTGGTCTTCACCAAGCTCCATGCGGGCGGCAAGTTCGGCGGCGGGTCCTATACGGCCTCCGGCGGCCTGCACGGCGTGGGCGCCTCCGTGGTGAACGCCCTGTCCGCGCGCCTGGACGTTGAAGTGGACCGCGGCAGCAAGACCTACAAAATGTCGTTCCGCCGCGGCGAGCCTGGGCGCTTCAAGGACCAGGGATCCAAGCTGGACCCGTCGGCAGTGTTTGCGCCGTTTGTGGACGGCTCGGTGCTGGATGTGGTGGGCAAGGCGAAGCGTGGTGTGACCGGGACCCGGATCCGCTATTGGGCGGACCGCCAGATTTTCACGCCGGACGCCAAGTTCTCCTACGACGAACTGGCCGCACGGGCGCGACAGACGTCCTTCCTGGTACCGGGACTCAAGCTCACCGTCCGCGATGAGCGCAGGCTGCCCGGAACTCCCGGTGAGGCAGCAGGCCACGAAGAGGTGTTCCACCACGACGGCGGCCTGTCCGAGTTCGTCGAGTTCCTCGCCGCCGATCCCGCCGTGACCGACGTCTGGCGGCTGCACGGTTCAGGCAAATTCAAGGAAACCGTGCCGGTACTCGACGAACGGGGCCACAGCCAGCTCGCCGAGGTTGAACGTGACTGTGAAGTGGACGTGGCTCTCCGGTGGGGCATCGGCTATGACAGCACCGTCCGCAGCTTCGTCAACATCATTGCCACGCCCAAAGGCGGAACCCACCAGTCGGGCTTCGAACAGGCGCTGGTCAAGACGTTCCGGAAAGCAGTGGAGGCCAACGCCCGCAAGCTGAAAGCCGGCAACGACAAGATCGAGAAGGATGACATCTTCGCCGGCCTGACGGCTGTCCTGACGGTCCGGTTGGCCGAACCGCAGTTCGAGGGCCAGACGAAGGAAATCCTGGGCACCTCCGCCGTCCGCGCCATCGTCTCGAAGGTGGTGGAGCAGGAGATCACCGCAAAGCTGAATTCAGCCAACCGGAACGACAAAGCCCACTCCGCGCTGCTCCTGGAAAAAATCGTCAGCGAGATGAAGTCCAGGATTTCCGCGCGGGTGCACAAGGAAACCCAGCGGCGCAAGAATGCCCTGGAAACCTCGTCCATGCCCACCAAGCTTGCCGACTGCCGGACGGACGACGTCGTCCGTTCCGAACTCTTCATCGTGGAAGGCGACTCCGCACTGGGAACCGCCAAGCTGGCGCGGTCCTCGGACTTCCAGGCGCTGCTGCCCATCCGGGGCAAGATCCTGAACGTGCAGAAGGCGTCCGTGGGGGACATGCTGTCCAACACGGAGTGCGCTGCGCTGATCCAGGTGGTGGGTGCGGGATCCGGACGCAGCTTCGATATCAACGCGGCCCGCTATGGCAAAGTCATTCTGATGACCGACGCCGACGTCGACGGCGCCCACATCCGGACGCTGCTGCTGACACTCTTCTTCCGGTACATGCGCCCCATGATCGACGCCGGAAGGGTTTATGCTGCCGTGCCGCCGCTGCACCGGGTGGAGGTCATCAACGCCGGGCAGAAAGCCAACGACATGATCTACACCTACTCGGAGGCGGAACTCCACGTGCTCCTGGCCCGGCTGGCCAAGGAAGGCAAGCGCTACAAGGAACCGATCCAGCGGTACAAGGGCCTGGGCGAGATGGACGCCGGACAGCTTGCCGAGACCACCATGGACCCGCGGCACCGGACGCTGCGCAAGGTGGGGATCGAGAACGCCAAGCATGCGGAAGACACGTTCGACCTGCTGATGGGGTCCGATGTTGCCCCCCGCAAAGACTTCATCATCGCCGGCGCCTCCAGCCTGGACCGGGAGCGGATCGACGCCTGATGTCCGGAGCGGCACAGCCCTGTGATGGCTAGGCCGGCGTCGGCACAGCCCATGCCGGGTTTAGTCCACGGCGTCGGTTCAGTCCAGAAGGCCCGGCACGATCAGCAGGGCGGTGGGCACGGCCAGGAGCAGGGCGGAGCCGGCAAGCACCATCCCGCGGGCGGCGGCAGGCAGCTGCGGCTCAGGGGACAGCAGCCGGCTGACCCGGGAGATAGTGGTCCGGGCAGAACCTGAGACGGCGCCTGTGGGCGCCTCAAGCCCGTCTAGGGCAAGGCCGGGGTGCGCGGACGGTATGGCGGCGGCCGCGATGCTTCCCGCCATCCCCGCCCCAATCCCTGCCGTCATACCTCCGGTAGGTCCGCTGGCAACAATGGCGATCGCCTTGATGAGCGTGGCCTTGCTTTCCGTCTTCAGCGCGACGTCGTCCGCCAGCATTTCGATGAGCGAGTTCACCGCCTCCTGAGCGAGGCGGGTGGTGGGCAGCCAGGGGAGCGCCTGGCGCCACGCGGCAAACGCCCAGAGCAGGAGATGGTGGCGCTGGTTGAGGTGGGCATTCTCGTGGCTCAGGACGGCCCGCAACTCAGCCGGCTCCAGCGCGGCCATCAGGCCGTCCGAGAGCACCGTGACGGAGCGGGCCCCGCCGGGCAGGCAATAGGCGACGGGTGAATCGTGGCTGATGACCACCGTGCGGGCCGCGTCGACGGACGGGGCGGCCAACAGGGCCAGGAGTTCCCGGTGCCTACGCCGCTGCCGTTCGATCTTGTAGTAGGTCAGCAAGAGGGTGAAGACCAGGTGGGCGGTGAGCAGCGCCGCGGCGGACAGGGCGAACAGATGCCAGAAGCCCAAGGCCGTGGTGGGCGCGTTGAAGAGGACCATATCCGCCAGCCCGCGAAGCCCGGAGATGAGGTTGTCACCGATCGGTTCAAGCCCGTAGACCAGCATGGCGCCGATCATGGACAGCCCGCCCGCAAGTGCTATTGCCTGCCACAGCAGCATGGCCGTGAACGGTGACCGGGCAGGCCACGAGGCACGGGAAAGCAGGATAGGCACTGGCCACGCCAAGACTACCGCGAGGACCGCCAGCAGGTACGAGGTCCAGAACATGGTCCGCTAGATGTGGCCAAGCAGTTTGCGCAGTGTTTCCGCTTCACTGTTCGTCACGGAGCCGATGAACCGTGCCAGCACGGCTTCACGGTCAGGCGCTGAGCCCAGCACTTCGTGCATCAGCTCCGCCGTGTGGTCTTCCCTGCTGGAAACGGCCTGGTAGCGGTGCGGCCGCGTACCGCGTTCCCGCTCCACAAGGCCCTTCTTCTCAAGCCGTGAGAGGACGGTCAGGACCGTGGTGACGGCGAGCTCCTTGCCCTCATGCCCGGCAGCATCCCCTTTTGCCTCGGTGGTTGTTGCCAGTCTGTCGCGCAGGGTATTCGCGGTGGCTGCTTCGTGGCCCGCCCAAAGCAGATCCATCACTGCCCGTTCCAGTTCGCCAAGACTTGCCATTGCAATACTTCCTTCGATTTCCCCGCACCGGGCCGTGGACGGCAGCGGTGACTGCACTTTGCGCTACAGATACAAAACAAATTTACCTGTTTTTCGCCTGAGTTTCTACGTACGGTAGAACACTGGGCGCGCCGCGGCCTTGTGGGAGCCACTTCCAGGTGGAACTGTTGGTTTACAGTGCCCGCCGCATTGTTCTACACTCTGTAGAAGTCAAAGTTCTACGTATCGTAGAAAAGTTGCACCGCCAACCCGAGGGACTGCTGTGGAAGCTCTGGAAATCGCACGCTGGCAATTCGGCATCACCACCGTCTACCACTTCATGATGGTGCCTCTCACCATCGGACTGGGCCTGGTGGTGGCCGTGATGCAGACGCTCTGGCACCGCACCGGCAAGGTGGAATACCTCCGGATGACCAAGTTCTGGGGCAAGCTCTTCCTGATCAACTTCATCATGGGCGTGGCCACCGGCATTGTGCAGGAGTTCCAGTTCGGCATGGCCTGGAGCGAGTACAGCCGCTTCGTTGGAGACGTGTTCGGAGCGCCGCTGGCCTTGGAGTCGCTGCTGGCCTTCTTTGTTGAGTCCACATTCCTGGGCTTGTGGATCTTCGGCTGGAAGCAGCTGAAGCCGGCCATCCACCTGGCCTGCCTCTGGGTGGCCGTAGTGGGATCGGTGTTCTCCGCGTACTTCATAATCGTGGCCAACAGCTGGATGCAGCATCCGGTGGGCGCGGAGATTATTGACGGCCGGCCGGTCATGACGGACGCCTGGGCCGTGTTCACCAACAACACCGCCCTGGTGGCCTTTCCGCACACCCTGATGGGAGCGCTGGCCGTTGCCGGCGGTTTCCTCCTGGGCATCGCGTGGTACCATCTCTGGCGCAGGCGCACGGACGGCATCGATACCATCGGTGCCGACGGGAAGGTGATTCCCGGCGAAGCCGCCATCCCCGGCCGGGACCGGACCGATTACAAAGTGTGGATCCGCTCGTTGCGGATCGGCGCCGTCGTCGCTATGATCTCGTTCGCCGGCACCGCCCTGACTGGCGACCTGCAGGGCAAACTCATGTTTGAGCAGCAACCCATGAAGATGGCCGCGGCGGAGGGTGCCTGCCATGACGGCACCGGCTTTTCCGTGCTCAGCGTCGGGAACCTTGGCTCCAAGAACTGCGATGAGATTGTAGCCCTGATCGAGGTTCCGGGCATCCTCTCCTTCCTGGCCAATGGCGACTTCACCACGGAGGTCAGGGGCGTCAACGGACTCCTGGACCAGTACAAGGCCGACTACGGAACCCACCTGCCGGACAACCCGATCTACGGCGATCGGGCTGGCCAGGAAATCGAGTACGTCCCGGTTATGGAAGTCACGTACTGGGGCTTCCGGATGATGATCGGCTTCGGTGGCCTTGCGGCGCTGGCGGCGCTCATCGCGCTGTGGGTGACGCGGAAGGGCACCGTGCCCGCGTCCCGTTGGCTGATGTGCCTGGCGGTGTTCGGCATCCTTGCCCCGTTCGGCGCCAACGCGGCCGGCTGGATCTTCACCGAGATGGGCCGGCAGCCGTTTGTGGTGGCCCCCAACCCGGACCTGAACGGCATCGACCAGGTGTTTATGTTCACCGCGGCCGCAGTCTCGCCCGGAGTCTCGGCCGGTGAGCTGCTGACGTCATTGATCGTCCTGACCGCCGTCTACGCCGCACTGCTGGTGGTTGAGGTCAAGCTCCTGGTCAAGTTCATCCGGGGCGGTGTTGTATCCGCGATGCCGGAACTTGCCCACACCCCGGCCGACGAAAACGGGGACGCCAACAAGGGCCACGGCACTGGCAAGCCCGCCGACGACGTCCTGGCATTCGCCTACTAAGAAGAGCAGAGGATACTCGAGCATGGAACTGCTGCCCACCATCTGGTTCATCGTCATCGCGGTGCTTTGGACCGGCTACCTCTTCCTTGAAGGCTTTGACCTCGGCGTGGGAATGCTGATGAAGCTGTTCGCGCGGAACAACACCGAGCGCCGGGTGCTGCTGAACACCGTCGGCCCGGTCTGGGACGGCAACGAGGTCTGGCTGATCACGGCCGGGGCCGCAACGTTTGCGGCATTCCCGCTGTGGTACGCCTCGCTGTTTTCCGCCCTCTACCTCCCGCTCCTGGTGGTGCTGGTTGCCCTCATCTTCCGTGCCGTGGCGTTCGAATACCGCGGCAAGGGTGACACCGACAAGTGGCGGGCGCGCTGGGACTGGGCCATAGCCCTCGGCTCCTTCTTTGCCGCCTTCGGCGTCGGCGCCGCCCTGGCCCTGACCACTACCGGCCTCCCGCTGAACGCGAACGGTGACCGCGTAGGCGGTCCGTTCGCCTGGTTCAGCGGTTACGCCGTGCTGGGCGGGCTGGCCGTGGTGGGGTTCTCCTTGCTGCACGCGCTTGCGTTCCTCGCATTGAAGACCGACGGCGATGTGCGCCACCGCGCGCGCCGCTGGTTCGTCCGGCTGCTTCCGGTCCTGTTGCTCCCTCTGGCGGGCTGGGCACTCATCATCCAGTTCCTGGACGGCAAGCCGTGGACTTGGGCCGCCGTGATCGTGGCCGTCAATGCCGCAGCAGCCGCGTGGTTCCTGGCGCGGCGGGGATCCGAAGGCAGGGCGTTTATGGCGATGGGGGTCTTCCTCCTCCTCGGCAGCGCGTCAATCTTCGGTGCCGCGTTCCCGGTGGTGCTGCCCTCCACCCTGGACCCTGCGTTTGACCTCACCATCGACAACGCGTCGTCATCCGATTACACGCTTGGGCTCATGAGCGTGGTGGCAGCCGTTGGCCTGCCCCTCGTGATCACCTACCAGGCGTGGACCTACTGGGTGTTCCGGCGCCGGGTCAGCGCGTCCCAGATCCCCGCGGCCCACAGCTTCCTGCCAGCCATTGCCGTCAGGGCATTCACCACGAAGGGCTGACCGGCCGTGCGCCCAGATTTTCCGGCCGGACCGGCCACCCGCTCCGCCATCTACTGGCTTGGCCTGCTGGCAGCGCTGAAGGCAGTGTCACTGGTCCTGATGGGGCAGGCCGTGGCTGCTATGCTGGCCGGGCTGGCCACCGGAAACGGGTCCTGGGCCGAGCAGCTGCCCTGGGGCCTGGCGGGCATTGTCCTCAGGTCCGCCACCGTGTGGGCCCAGGGCATCGCCGCGCGCCGCGCCGCGCTGGGCATCAAGGAGGAACTCCGCTCAGAACTGCTGGCCCGGGCCCTGCGGAACGGTGCACGCAGCACCGGCCCGGCCGACGGCGGGCTGGCTGTCCTGGCCACGCGCGGACTGGATGCGCTGGACAGCTACTACACGCAGTTCCTCCCCGCGCTGGTGAACTGCGCCGCGATCCCGCTGCTGCTCGGGGCACGCATCCTGTTCACCGACTGGGTCAGTGGGGCGGTGATTGTCCTGACAGTTCCGCTCGTCCCGCTGTTTATGGTGCTGATTGGCCGGTACACGGAGGACCATGTCCGCGAGGCCCAGGAAACCCTGACCCGGCTGTCCGCACACATGCTGGAGCTGGCCAAAGGCCTGCCCGTCCTGGTGGGACTGGGCCGTGCCACTGCGCAACGCAAGGCCCTCGAAGAGATCTCGGAGGAATACCGCGCCAGGACCATGGGGACACTGCGGACCGCATTCCTGTCTGCACTGGCGCTGGAACTCATCGCTACGATTTCCGTCGCAGTGGTTGCCGTATTCATCGGCGTCCGCCTGGTGCACGGCGACATGCCGCTTGAAGCCGGCCTGCTGGCGTTGATCCTCGCGCCGGACTGCTACCTGCCGCTCCGCGAGCTGGGCACGGCCCACCACGCCAGCGATGACGGCCGGGCGGCCCTGGCCGAGACCAGGAAAGTCACTGAAGTACCCGAGCCGCGTCCGCTGCCCGTACAGGGACGCGAAGCTGCCGCGTACGACGACGGCAGCCGGCGTTCCGTGCCCGGGTCCGGGGGAGTGACGGTCACCGACCTCACCGTCACGTACTCCGGACGGCCCGCGCCCGCCGTCGGGCCCTTAACGTTCACTGCCCCGCACGGGCTGATCACCGCCCTGGACGGCCCCAGCGGCGCCGGCAAAAGCACCGTCCTTGGTGTGCTGGCCGGGACCATCGGGGACGGCGGCGGAACCACAGTGTCCGGCCGCCTCTCCGGCCTGGCACGCAACGCGATCGCCTGGGTCCCGCAGCACCCGGTCATGGTGGCGGACTCCGTGCTCGAGGAGGTCATGCTGTACCTCGGTGGCGGAAGGAGCTCTGATACTCCGGCAGCAACCGAAGTGGCTGAGGATTGCCTGTTGGCGGCGGCTGCCGGGCACCTCGCCGGCCACCACCCGGCCGAACTGAGCCCCGGCGAGCTGCGGCGCGTTGCGTTGGCGCGCGGCCTGGCCCGCATCAGGTCCGGTGCCACGGTTCTGCTGCTCGACGAGCCCACCGCACACCTTGACGGGGTGTCGGCGGCGGTGGTGCAGGACTCGATCCGTGCGCTCCGGGGCCAGGTCACCGTCATCCTGGTGGCTCACGACCAGCAGACCCGCGAGCTGGCTGACCATCTGGTGCCCGTATCGGCCCACGGCATCACAGCGCCCTCCGACCGAGCTGTGCTGTCAGCAGGGACAGGGCCGTCCGGAATCGTGTCCACCGTGGAGCATAAGACGGCTCCGGAGACTGCCGGGCGTCGCCCGGCGAGAACGCAGAACCATGCGGCCGGGGATTCCCGCCCAAGCGGGACTGTCCGCCTCCTGGCCGGCCTGCTGTCACCGGTCGCTGGCCGGTTCACCGGCGCCGCCGTGGTGGGGACTTTTGCCGCCCTTTTCGCCGTTGCCCTGTCCGGCCTCTCAGGCTGGCTCATCATCAGGGCCAGCGAACAGCCGCCCATCCTGTACCTGCTCACTGCCATCGTCGGCGTGCGGTTCTTTGGGATCGGGCGCGCCGTCCTGCGCTACTGGGAACGGCTCCTGCTGCACGACGCCGTCTTTGGCGCCCTCACCCGCCTGCGCGGCCGGCTCTGGGAATCACTGAGCCGCAAGGCACTCTCACTCCGGCGGCTCCTGCAGGGCGGCAATGTCCTCGGCACGGTGATTGACGACGTCGACACCGTCCGGGACCTGCTGCCGCGGGTTGTGCTGCCGCCCGTCACGGCGCTGGCCGTGGCCGGTTCAGCGCTGGTGGCAACCGCCCTCGTGGCGCCTGCCGCGTTGCCGGCCATTGCCTTGGCAGCAGCGCTCAGCCTGTTCGTGGCGCCGGCCGCCGCCCTGTGGGGGGACCGCCGCTCGGCCACAGCGGAACAGAGCCTGCGCGCAGGCGTCCTGCGGCGCACGTCCGCTGCGCTGGATGCCCGGGCAGAGCTGCACGCGAACGGCATCGCGGGCACCGTCCTGGACGCGCTGCGCTCCGAGGACCGTTTGGCCACCCGGGCATCGCAGCGTTCCGCCTGGGCCGAAGGCCTCGGCCAAGCCATCACCGTCGCCGCCTGCGGCACCGCCGCTTTGGCTGCTGCCGTGCTGACCGCACCCCAGGTGCTGGCAGTAACCCTGGAGCCCGCCACCGCGGCGGTTGTTGTCCTGCTGCAGCTTGCACTCGTGGAACCGTACGCAGCGATGACGACGGCGGCGCGCCAGTACCCGGCCCTTCGCAGCGTTATGCGCCGGGTCGCTGAGTCAGGGGTGCTGGATGGCGGCGCCACGGAAACCGGGGCCGGCGACGGCCTGCATGCTGTCCCCGCCCGTTCGGGCGCCGCCGCGGGCGTTGAACTGGAAAGCGTCGGGGCGGCGTGGCCCGGCGGGGAACCTGTGTTCTCCGGGGTCTCCGCAACGGCCGGACCGGGCACCTGGCTGGCGGTCACGGGACCGTCCGGCGCGGGGAAATCCACGCTGCTCGCCGTACTGCTGGGATTCCTGCCGGCCGCCACAGGCCGCGCGGCGGTGACCGGGACGACGGCCTGGTGCCCGCAGGAGGCACACCTGTTCGATTCCACGCTGCGGGGCAACCTGATGCTTGGCGTCCCCTCCCGGGAAGCGGTGCCGGGCGGGTCCCCGGTACGCAGCGTCCGCGACGACGTTGGTGCGGCTGCAGCAAGAGCGCTGGGTGCAGCGGGTGGGCCTGCCGCGGGTGCGCCTGCCGCCGTTGACGCCGAGCTGGAAGCGGCATTGGCCGCCGTCGGCCTCAGCGCCCTGGTGTCGCGGCTGCCGGCCGGGCTGGACACCCGGATCGGGCCGGGTGGTTCCTTCCTCAGCGGCGGCGAGCGGCAACGGCTGGCCGTGGCGCGGACCCTGCTGACGCGGGCCGAGGTTATCCTGCTCGACGAGCCCACGGCTCATCTGGACGCACAGTCGGGACGGGAAATGCTGGCAGACCTCCGCGCCGGCCTGAAAGACCGCACAGTGGTCATGGTCACCCACAATCCGGCCGACATCCAGCCGGATGACGCCCGGCTGGAGCTCTCGGCAGTGTCCCGGACGGGCACGGCTGCTTCGCTGGTGGGTTGAGTCCCCTCAGCCGTCCACATCGTGGAGGTGATGGACGACGTCGTGCAGGAAGTACTGGGCCAGCGTCAGGACCGTGAATCCGGAACCGTTGCTGCGCAGGCCCCGCCGTCCCCACTCTGACTCCCGGACGCCGGCAAAGGACTCGGCAATCTGCTTGCCCTCTGCCGTCAGTTCGGCGCTGACCACGGCGGGATCGGCATTGGCGTAATCCTTTTCGACTGCCGTGCGGTCCTGGTCCCAGTTCTCAAATCGGGCGCCGTCGGCGTCGAGCATAAGGTTCAGCCGCTGGTCGAACAGCGTGAAGACGTCGCGGACGTGGCAGGCATATTCCAGCGCCGACCACGTCCTGTCATCCGGGCGTTCTGCAACGTCAGGCCGGCGGAGGACGGCCCGCCAGCGCGGGAGCATGTTTTCCACGCTGCCCGGCACCGTGGCCGGTGTGGCGGTGGAAGCGTCGAAGGAGCACTCGGGGCACGGCCGGGAGAGGACCCAGGTCCAGTCCTTTTCATCAGGAATGATAGGCATGGCAGCAGTCTAGGACGGATCGCTCCAGGCCATGGCCGGACCCACCGCGTCCACTGCCTGGGACAGCGGAATCCCCGAACCGTCCCGCCGGCCGTGCTCCTGCGGCAGCGACCTGGCAATACCGGCGAGCGATGAGGCCTTCGCGGGTCCGTGCCCGGCCCACGCCAGCAGCAGCGTGTCTTCGCCCTTGAGGAACCTGTGGGCGCGAACGCCAGCTGTCGCACGGCCCTTGGCAGGGTATTCGGCGAAGGCCGTCACTTTCGCCGCACCCGGAGCGGTGCCCGGCAGGGCGCCGTTCGTGCCGGCAATGGTGACCACCACGGCGTCGTCGTCGGCGGCGGTGACCGCCCCGAAGAACAGCACCTGGTCCCCGGCGCCGAGCTTGATACCCACCATGCCGCCGGCTGTCCTGCCCTGGGCCCGGACGTTGGCAGCGCTGAAACGGAGCAGTTGAGCCTCACGGGTCAGGAACACCAGGTCGGTCTCCTCAGACCCGGCCGGCGCCACACCCACCACCTCGTCCTTGTCCTTGAGCGCGATGACTTCCCAGTCCTCGCGGTTCAGGGGGTAATCGGGCTGGACCCGCTTGACCACACCCTGGGCGGTGCCGATGGCCAGGACTTCATCCAGCGGGGCGAACGCCACCAGCGTTTCATTCTTCAGTAGCGTGATGAAGTCCTTGGCCGGAACACCGCCGGCGAGGTTGGGCAGGCCGGACATCGGCGGGAGCACCGGCATGTCCATGACCTGAAGCCGCAGCATCCGGCCCTGTGAGGTGACCGCCGCTATTTCCCCGCGGGCCGAGGTCTTGACCACTGAGCGGAAAACGTCGTGCTTGGCCCGCGGCCCGGACTCGGCGAGGGGCTCCTGGTTGGACGTGCGCGCGATCTGGCCCGACGCCGTCAGGATGGCCCAGCAGGGATCGTCCGAGATCTCCAGGGCGAGCGGCGCTGCCTTGCCCTTGCCGTTGGGGGCGGCCGCCAGGGCCGCGGCCACTGTGGGGGAGACGGCCTCGGATTCGAGCAGGACGGTCCGCCGCGGCGTCCCGTATTTTTCGGCGATTTCGCCGAGCTCGGAGGACACAAGTCCGCGCAGCCGCTCCTCGGAGCCGAGGATGGCTTCGAGCTCCGCGATCTCGCGGCGCAGCTCCTCCTGCTCCTTTTCAAGCTCGATCCGGGAGTACTTGGTCAGCTGCCGCAGCCGCAGTTCCAGGATGTAGTTGGCCTGGATTTCGGAAAGATCGTAGATGGACATCAAGCGGACCCTGGCGGCCGCCACCTCATCCGAGGAACGGATGATCTGGATGACCTCATCGATGTCCACGATGGCGATCAGCAGGCCCTCCACCAGGTGCAGGCGGTCCTTCTTCTTGCCCAGCCGGAAGGCCGTCCGCCGGCGCACCACATCAATCCGGTGCTCCACGTACACGGAGAGCAGCTTCACCAGTCCGAGGGTCTGCGGCTGGCCGTCCACCAGGGTCACGTTGTTGATGCCGAAGGAATCCTCCATCGGCGAGTAACGGTAGAGCTGCTGGAGCACGGCGTTCGGGTTGAACCCGTTCTTCAGTTCGATGACCAGGCGCAGGCCATGCTGCCGGTCCGTCAGGTCAACGATGTCACTGATGCCGGTCAGCTTCTTGCTGTTGACCGCATCCTTGATCTTCTCGATCACCTTTTCCGGGCCCACCATGTACGGCAGTTCGGTGACCACCAGGCCGGTGCGCCGGGCCGAGAGCTGCTCGATCTCCACCTTCGCCCGGGTCTTGAAGGAACCGCGTCCGGTGGCGTAGGCGTCCCGGATGCCGTCAAGGCCAACGATCCGGCCGCCCGTTGGCAGGTCCGGTCCGGGCACGAAGCGCATGAGGTCATCGAGGGTCGCGTTCGGGTGGGCGATCAGGTGCCGCGCGGCGGAGATGACCTCCACCAGGTTGTGCGGGGCCATGTTGGTGGCCATCCCGACGGCGATGCCGGTGGCGCCGTTGACCAGCAGGTTGGGGAACGCGGCCGGGAGGACGTCCGGCTGGGTCAGCTGGTTGTCGTAGTTGGGGACAAAGTCCACCACATCTTCGTCGAGGTGGTCGGTCAGCGTCAGGGCCGCCGCCGCAAGCCTGGCCTCCGTGTACCGGGGTGCCGCAGGGCCGTCGTCGAGCGAGCCGAAGTTGCCGTGGCCGTCAATGAGCGGCAGGCGCAGTGAGAAGTCCTGGGCCATCCGGACCATGGCGTCATAAATGGCGGTATCGCCGTGGGGGTGGAGCTTGCCCATGACCTCGCCCACCACACGGGCGCTCTTGACGTGGCCGCGGTCCGGACGCAGGCCCATCTCGCTCATCATGTACAGGATCCGGCGCTGGACCGGCTTGAGCCCGTCCCGGGCGTCAGGCAATGCCCTGGAGTAGATCACCGAATAGGCGTACTCCAGGAAGGAGCCTTCCATCTCGGAGGTGACATCGATGTCCACGATGTTCTCGACGAAATCCTGGGGGGCGTCCCCGGCAGGGGCTGGGCTTTGGCGGCGGGCCATGGGGCTGGTGGATCCTTCTGCGTGACTGGTGGTGCTGTGGTCTGGGTGCAGGTGTGGAGGATGATCTCCGGGCACACGGCCTGCGCCGTCAGTTTGTGGTTAGGCTAAGCCTATGGTGGATCAGCCCGGGGACGGCGAATATCCGGAACATTGGGAAGCCGATGTCGTGCTGCGTGATGGTGGAACCGCCCATCTGAGGCCCATCCACCCCAGCGATGCGGACGCCGTCCAGGCTTTCCATGCCGGGCAGTCGCAGAACTCAATCTACATGCGCTTCTTCGCGTTCAAAGCCCGGCTGTCCAGCAAGGAGCTCAAGCGCTTCACCGAAGTGGACTACAAGGACCGGGTCGCCCTGGTGATCACGTTTGGTGGCGAAATCCTGGGGATCGGCCGCTACGACAGGCTTGATGATCCACTCGAAGCCGAAGTTGCGTTCAACATCGCCGACGCCCACCAGGGCCGGGGCATCGGCTCGATCCTGCTCGAACACCTTGCCACCGCGGCGCACGAAAACGGGATCCGCCGTTTCAGCGCCGAAGTGCTGCCGGAAAACCGCAAAATGCTGATGGTGTTCGCGGATGCCGGCTACGACGTCAAACGCCATTTCGACGACGGAGTGGTCAGCCTGGAGTTCAACATCGACCCCACCGAAAAGTCACGGGCGGTGATGGAATCACGCGAGCACCGCGCCGAGGCGAGAAGCGTCCGGGACCTGCTGGCGCCGTCGTCCATTGCCGTCATCGGGGCGAGCCGCAAATGGGGGACCGTGGGGTACCAGCTGCTGGAACACATCATCGAAGGCGGTTTCTCCGGGCAGGTCTACGCCATCAACCCGGAGGCGCTGGAGCTCGCCGGAATGTTGTCCTTCGGCAGGATTTCCGAGGTTCCGGAGCCGGTGGGCCTCGCCGTCATCGCTGTTCCGTATGAGGAAGTGGCCACGGTGGTTGACCAGTGCGCCGCGGCCGGGGTCAAAGGGCTGGTGATTGCCTCCGCGGGCTTCGAGGACGACGGCGAACGCGGCCTCGCCCGCCAGCGCAACCTCGTCCGCAAGGCCAGGGCCAACGGCATGAGGGTGATCGGGCCCGCATCCCTGGGGATCGTGAACACCCATCCCGACGTGAGTCTGAATGCCTCCATGGCGCCAGCCCTGCCGCGGCGCGGGGGCTTGGGCCTGTTCAGCCAGTCGGCGGCGATCGGCGTTTCCCTCTACGCGGCGTCACACCGCCGCAGGCTGGGTCTTTCCACGTTCCTGTCGGCGGGCAACCGCGCGGACGTCTCCGGCAATGACATGATGCAGTTCTGGGAGGACGATGCCGACACCACCGCGGTGGGCCTCTACCTGGAATCGATCGGGAACCCCCGTAAATTCTCCCGGATCGCCCGGCGGCTCGCCCGCACCAAGCCCGTGGTGGTGGCAAAATCGGAAACCATGGGCCTGCGGCTGCCGCCTGGCCACGCCGTCCGGACCACCCAGGCGCCCGCCGGCGCGCTGGACGCCATGATGCGCCAGGCCGGCGTCATCCGGGTCGAGACCATCGAACAGCTGATGGACATCACGCAGATAGTGTCCGGCCAGCCGCTCCCGGCGGGGCCTGGACTGGCCATTTTCAGCAACTCCTTGGCGCTGGGCAAAGTGGTGGCGGACAGCGCCGAGGCCCACGGCCTGACCGTGGACGGCATCATCACCGACCTGGATCTCGACGCCGGCATGTCCCTGGCACTGCCGGCCCTCCGCCGCAGCCTAGAGGACACCCTCGCGTCCGATGCCGTCCACGCCGTAGTGGCCGCACTGCTCCCGGCGCGCGGCCTGACCGTTGACCATATTGCCGAGGTCCTGGCCGAATGCTCGGCCGCCGCCGGGAAACCGGTAGTCGCCGCCTTCACCGGCATCCTTGACCCCTCCATCTATGTGGAGGGCATGGTGGGAGGTGAGGGACAGACAGTGCCGTGCTTCTCCAACGCCGGAGCGGCTGTGGCGGCGCTCGCCGCCGTGGTGCGCTACGCGGAATGGGTGGCGCGGGACCCCGGCCACTTTGTCCAACCCGATGGCTGCGATCCGGAAAGCGCACGGATCCTGTTGGATCAGCTTCTGCCAGGTGTCCACGGGGAGCAGCTCAAGAGCCTGGAACCGGCGTCCGCGGCAGCGTTGCTGGCGCACTACGGTATTGCGGTGCTGCCGTCCGCCGGGTTCGACTCAGAAGACGAGGCGGTTGCTGCCGCCGGCAGGCTGGGCTGGCCCGTCGCGCTGAAAACCACAGACCCGGCACTTCGCCACCGCCTGGACCTGGGCGGAGTCCGCCTCGACATCGAAGATCCGGATTCCCTCCGCCGCAACATCGCGCAGATGCGGCGCTCGCTGGCACCCTACGGTTCGTCGGCACTGGAGGTGCAGTCCATGGCCCCCGTGGGGCAGGCATGCACGTTCCGGGCCATTGAGGATCCGCTGCTGGGGCCGGTGGTCTCCTTCGGGCTGGCCGGGGACGCGGTCAACCTGCTGGATGACTGGGCGCACCGCGTGCCTCCGCTGTCCGCAGCCGACGTGAAGGACTTCATCCGTGGGCCCCGGGCAGCCCGCAAACTCTTCGGCTACCAGGGCCTTCCCGCAGTGGATCTTGATGCTTTGGAGGAAGTCGCCGGGCGGCTGGCCTGGATGAAGGACAACCATCCGGAAATAGCCCTGGTGGAATTCAACCCGGTCCTCTGCGGAACCCAGGGCGTGTCCATCCTGGCCGCGGATATCCGGATCGGCAACCCAGCCCAGCGCACCGACAGTGCCCGCCGGGCCATGCTGGGCTGACCGCAGTTAGCATGTCCCCGGCCGATCTGTGAAAATGGGGGAATGAGCTCACAGCCTTCCCCGTCGACGCCTTCCACTTCCGGCAGTGACAACCAGGCAACCCGCCCCCACAGCTCACACAGCCACACGCCCCAGGGCCCGAGCCTGGACGGTGCGCTCCAGAAGGCCGGTTTCTACCCGCGGCTGGTGTCCGACGTCGTTGACGACGCCCTGGACGGCCGCGAATGCGTGGCCCACCTGGTGCACCTGGAAACCCACTTTGACCGGGCCGAAGTGCGCCGCCACATCACCGTGCTGGTCCTGACCGCCGACATGCTGGTGATCACCCACGTGGACGACCAGCAGCTCGATGAAGCCGGCGAACAGATCGTGGCCCAGATCTCCACCGAATCCGTTCCCGTCGCACAGATCCGCTCCGTGGTCCTGAGCTACATGTACTCCCAGCCGCAGGACTACAAGCCCTCGGATCCGGTCCGGGAAGTCACCCTCGCCATTGCCTGGTCCGGCGGCCAGCGGCTGGACATGGGGCCCGCGAGCTGCGGAGACCCGCAATGCGAGGCAGACCACGGCTACAGCGGCACCATTGCCCAGGAGGACATCGTCCTGCGGATCAGCGCCGAAGCCGACGGTCCCCAAGCCGTCCAGGACGCCAAACTCTTCGCCCGCGCCCTGCGGGCCGTGAACACCGGCTCCACGGCTCCCGCGCCGCACGCCGGCCAGACGCTCCAGCCCCGGCCCCGGACGGGTGTATTCGGAAACAGGCTTAGCCGCGGGCACCAGCAGCGCTGAGATGCCGGACCAAGGAAAAGCAACAGTCTCCTCAGCCTCTTCCGCAGCGGTTTCCCAAGTGGCCGCCCCGCAGCTGAGCATGCCGCCCGCGCCCGCCTTTGGCCGGCGGTCCATCGGGGATGTCCTCGCCAACGCGGCCGCCAGCCTAGGGGTAGAAGGTTTCGCGAACACCCTGGGCCTTCCGCCGGCGACGCGCGTCTGCGTGGTCCTGGCCGACGGCCTGGGCCGGAACCTGCTCAAACAGAAGTCTGCCCACACACCCTTCCTGCGCTCCGTGATGCATTCCGGGCAGGGGGAAGTTCCTGTCTGGCTGGACTCCACGTTCCCCTCAACCACGGCCGCTGCCCTTGCCAGCTTCGGCACAGGACTCCCGCCAGGCCAGCACGGAATGGTGGGCTATGACGTCCTGGACCCGGACCAGGACAAAGTCGTCAACATGCTCGGCAACTGGGATGCCAAGGTGGACCCCGCTGAGTGGCAGCCGTTTCCTACCGTCTTCGAACGAGCCGCCGAATCCGTTAATGTGACCACGGTCAGCCTGCCGCAGTTCGGCAACTCGCCCATGACGCAGGCGGCCCTCCGCGGCGGGAATTTCGTCTCAGCCGTGACGGCCCACGCGCGAACAGAAGCCGCCGCCGAAGCCATGGACACCGCCGGCAAGTCCCTGATGTACTTCTACGTCAACGAACTGGATAAGGCCGGCCACCGGCACGGTTGCCAGTCTGAACAGTGGGAACACCAGCTCGAAGAGCTTGACGCAACCGTCAAACGGCTCAACGCGTCGCTCCCGGCCGGGACCACCGTCCTCCTCACGGCGGACCACGGGATGCTCGACGTCCCGGAACAGCAGCGGATCGACTTCTCGGCGGACGCGTCGCTTGTTGACGGCGTGCGGCATACGGCGGGGGAGCCCCGGATGGTCCATCTCTACCTTGAGGATCCGTCAGACGCCGTGGGCCGGGAGCGCTTGCTGGGTGCGTGGCGTGCCCGTTTCGGCGACAGGATCTGGGCCTTTACCCGGGAGGATGCCATCGCCGCCGGTCTGTTCGGGATGCTGCGCCCCGCCGTCGGGCCCCGGATTGGCGACATCATGATTGCGGCGCGGGACGCGCTGGCCCTCTACGACACACGCCGCGGGCGCCCCGCCGCCATGGAGGTGGTGGGCCAGCACGGCTCGCTGACCAAAGCCGAACGCGAAGTACCGCTGCTGTGCTTTAAGGCCGAAGGCACGCCACGGCGACGCTGAGGCGTCAGTCCCGCTTGGTCCCGAAGACGATCTCGTCCCAGCTGGGAACCGTGGACCGCTTCGGTTTTGCGGGCTGCCGTTCAGGCTGGTCCGCTTCATGGTCGTGGTGCTGGCCGGATCCTGCGTCAGCGGTGCCGGCCGTATAGGCTGCCCGGCGGGGGCTTCCGCCGCCCAGTAGTTCGTCCAGGCCCACGTTCGGCCCGGCACGTCCCGGCCCTGACTCTCCGGGGGTACCCTGTCCGGCGGGGCGGAGCGGGGACGCCACTATGGTGATTTCCCTCGTGTCAGTGCTGACGCCGTCGTGCAGTTTCAGGACGTCATCATCCTCTGAGTCCCTGTGCGGCGGGATGAGGCTCAGCCGGGATAGCATTGACGGCCGCGCGTCACGCTTGCGGGTGAGGGGATCAGCTGTTGCGGCAGGCGCGGCGTCGTTCGCCGCGGTGGACTCGGCGGGAACTGCCTCCGGGGTTTCCGGCTCGCGGTACTGCTGTTCCTTGGAGTCCCTTTCAGGGACCACCTCGGAGGGACGTGGATGGGCGGCGGGCACGCCGTGGGTCAGCAACAGTGCCAGGGCGTCGTCCGCGTCCTCGTCGACGCCCAGGCGCTGGCCGCGGCGTGAACGGAGCATATCCAGGAGTCCGTCAGATTCCCTGGCCTGCGGGACGGAATGCGGACCGGTGGAATTTCGGGCGGCCGCTGCTTCCGCATCGGTTTCAAAGTCAAACGGCCGGTCCGAGACGGCAGTGAGACGGCGGGCCGGAACGGGACCGTCCAGCGGTTCCAGCTCACTGAGCTGCTGGGCCCAGCGGTTGGCGTTCTGGAGCGACTTGCGGGCCGGACTGAACGTCCACTGCGCAGGCGGCTCTTCCCCGATGCCGGAGGTGCCGTCCTTTTTGGCTTCAAAACGGGCCACCACGGTCCAGTTGCCGTCCTGGCGCCGCCACGAATCCCACTCCACGGTGGAAGGTTCAATCCCGTGGGCTGAGAGCCGGTGGTTGACCATGCCGTTGAGGGAAGCCGGGTGGTCGCCGAAAATGGAGCGGTAGGTGTCATGGCCGGGGGAGGGCGAAGCCACTTCCACCTTCCGCGCCTGTTGCGCTACATACTCCCGCTCGGCAAGGACAGGGCCCTCATACCGCTCGACTTTTGCGAGGGGAAGCCCGGAAAGCTCAGCCACCTCCGCTGCGGTGGCACCGCTGCGGATCCGTGACTGGATGTCCCGCGGGGACATGGCGATGGGCGCAGCCGCAGACGCGGTCTTCGCCGAAGACCGGCTGGCCGCCCGCAGTGCTTCATCAATCGGCAGCTGGAACATCTCGCCGCCGGCACCGCTCAACAGGAGATGCTCCCCGTCGTCGTGTACGCCTACAAGCCGTAGATCCTGCATACAAATCCTCCACCCTGGCATTACTATCAATCGAAACTCTGCCACTCAGCGGCACCCTTTTGGGTTAGGAGCAAGGGCGCGCCGCGATATTCCGGCACTTTCGGACGCCATTGTGGTCAGCAGTGGGGGTTTGCGCAGTGCCAGCGGACCGGGGGCACAAACAGGAGGTGTCCGGCGTTATCAAGGGTGTCACCCGCTGACCGGAAAGGGACGGAGCCGAGATGGCCACCGACTACGATGCGCCGCGAAAATCCGAAGAAGACCTCACCGAGGATTCGCTGGAAGATCTGAAAACCCGGCAATCAGATAAACCGACGGCCGCGGTTGATGTGGACGAAAGCGACCTCGCCGCAGGTTACGAGCTTCCCGGGGCGGACCTGTCCGGCGAGGAGCTGCTGGTACTGGTGGTGCCTCCGCAGGCGGACGAGTTTACGTGTTCCTCGTGCTTCCTGGTCCGGCACCGTTCGCAGATTGCGCGGGAAAAAGACGGCCACTTCTATTGCAGGGAGTGCGAGGGCTGATCCGGGGTGCCTATTTCCGCGAAAGCGCGGCAGCGAGTTCCTCGGGCCGCCTGGACGACGTCAGCCAATAGGGGGTCCGGTCAGACGGGTCCGTGATTTCGATCCGCACCACCGGGTCGATCCAGCCACGGATACACAGGTAGGCGAGGCCATTGAGCCGGGTCCCCCGCTGGGCCGTGGCGTCCTTACCGTGGAACGCTGCCGCGTCGCCGACGAAGCGGCGCTCAATGGTGGCGCGTCCTACCGTCAAGGCGTCACTGGTGACCAGGATCGTCGGAGTGGACAGCACTAGCAGGACAGCCATGATGGTGAACAGGACGCCGGCCGCCGTATAGCCCGCAACCATGCTGATCGGGGCGAAAACGAGGATCCCGGCACCGGAGATCCCCGCCGCGATGATCCAGATCCAGACGTTCGGCCACAGCCTCTCCCGGAAAACTGCCGGGGTGCCGGCAGAGGGGGCGTCAGGGACGGGCGCGGTGGAGCTGGATTCGGGCATGCCCCCAGCTTTCCACCTTTGGCTGGCTATTTCATCTTGGGTTCATCCTGTCTTGGCCTGCGGCGTCCCCTTGAATCTAGGACGGAACTGCGGCTGGGCGTTAGAGTGAGTGACTGTGACTGACGAACTTGCCACTGTTGAAACCGTTCCTGACAAAGAGCTGGCCGGCTCTGCACCGGATACAGCCGCAGCCTACGGGGCCCCGACGCTTCAGGTGCAGCTGAAAATGCTCGACGCCGGGCTGGAGGCACCGTCCTATGCCCACCCCGGCGACGCGGGAGCTGACCTGCGGGCTCGGGACGATGTGGTCCTGGCACCGGGGGAGCGGAAGCTGGTGGCTACCGGTGTTTCCATCGCGCTGCCGGACGGGTTTGTAGCCCTGATCCACCCTCGCTCCGGCCTGGCCACGAAGCATGGGCTGACTATCGTCAATGCGCCCGGCACTGTGGATGCCGGTTATCGCGGGGAAATTTCCGTGACCCTCCTCAACACCGATTCCAGGAACGCCATCGAGCTGCGGCGCGGCGATAGAATTGCACAGATGGTGATCCAGCGGGTGGAATATGCGCAGTTTGTCCCCGTCAACGAATTGAGCGAATCGGTGCGGGGAGCCGGCGGATTCGGATCCACCGGCGGCTTCACCTCGCCAAACGCCTGACACAGCCGACGGCGGCAACGAGAGTTGGTTGCCCGCGGCAGCAAGACTTCCGACGGTACCCACCGGGCCCGGCGAGTCACTTTCACAACTAAGGAGACAATCCCCATGTTTTTTGGGCTCGGTAGGAAATCAAAGAAGGAACAGCCGGCCGACCCGGACGAATCCCAGGCCTCAGTGGAATCAACGGATTCCGCTGACACGGCCTCGGCGGACGCCGGGCGTCGGGTTTCGGGCCCCTTTGATGTTTCCGAGGTCCCCAGCCGCGAGGGTTATGTTGACCTTGGTGCGCTGCTGATTTCCCCGAGCGAGGGGCTCCAGCTCCGGCTCGAAGTTGAGGAAGCCACCCAGCGCGTGGTCGCTGTGACCATGGACCTGAACGGCTCCAGCCTTCAGCTGCAGGCGTTTGCTGCTCCCAAGACCGAGGGGCTGTGGGACGAGATCCGCGAACAGATCGGTCAGTCCGTGGGAAGCCAGGGCGGGCAGGTTGAAGAAGTCCAGGGTGGCTTCGGAACCGAACTGATCGCCAAACTGCCCGCCGGTGCACAGGACGGCAGCCAGGGCTACCGGGTGGCGCGCTTCATAGGCATCGACGGGCCGCGTTGGTTCCTGCGCGGCGTCCTGGGCGGCGCGGCAGCGATGGAGCGCGAGGCTGCGGCACCGCTTGAGTCCCTTTTCCGCAAGATTGTGGTCATCCGGGGCGACAGCCCCATGCCGCCCCGGGACCTGCTTCAGCTGCGGCTGCCCAAGGATGCCAGCGTCACGCCGCCGCCTGGTGCCCCCGAATTCAATGCCCCCGAGTTCAAGGGCCCCGAACGTGGTCCGGAAACCACCCAGATTGGCTGATTCCCGCCAAGGTCCCCCGGGCTCCTCCCCGGACGCGGGGATGCCGGTCAGCCGGCTGCCGGAACGGGGGAGGGTGGTGTGCCAGGGGCACATCGAATCGGTCACGTACATGCCCGCGGACCGGAACGCGGCATTCACCGCCATTGTCTCGGACCCCGACATTCGCGAGACGGGCGCCAAACCGGCACAGGGAACGGGTGGCCGCCTGCGTGTGGTCTGGCTGGGGCGGCGCAGGGTGCCGGGCATCGAGGCCGGGACCGTAGTCCGCCTTGAGGGCATGCTGTCCCAAAGCCAAGGCCTGCCCACCATGTTCAATCCACGCTATGAAATACTTTCCCGCCAGGAGAACGAATGACCTCGCCCCAGCAGCCCGAGCCGTCCAAACAGCCCGAGCCGTCCGCGGTGAAGGGACTTGCTGAGGGCTATGCGGCCAAAGCCGGCCTGCACCGCACCCATGACGGCCGGATCGATGTCCTCAAGAGCGCCGGAGGAATCCAGGGCATCGCCGAGAGCATTGTGCCCGGCCTGGTCTTCCTGATCGCCTTTACCATCACGCGGGACCTGACGCCGTCGTTGGTGGCCGCGCTGGCCTCCGCCGCGGTGTTTACGGTGGTCCGCCTCGTCCAGCGGCGCCCGCTGACCCAGGCCCTCGCCGGAGTGGTGGGGGTGGGAATCTCGGCCTGGCTCGCCAACACTACCGGCAAGGCCGAGGACTTCTACCTGCCGGGCTTCTTCACGAACACCGCCTACATCCTCGCCATGGTGGTCTCCATCGCGATCAAGTGGCCGGTGGCCGGCCTGCTGTTCGGGATCATCCGCAACGAAGGGCTGGACTGGCGCAAGGATCCCGCGCGGCTCAAGGCTTACCGCCTGGGCACGTGGATCATTGTGGCGGTCCTGGTACTTCGGCTGGTGGTCCAGGTTCCCCTGTACCTGATGGGCGAGGACGGACTGGCCGCCCTGGCCACGACCCGCCTGATCATGGGGGCGCCGCTCTATATCCTGGGCGTCTGGATCGCGTGGCTGCTCACCCGGCCGGTACCGGCGGACGCCGATACTCCGACGTCGGATCAGCCGCCGAAGCCGTCGTCCTCCGGCGCCTGAGTTTCGGCAGGCTGCACGCCTTCGGGCTCATGGGAGGCCTCCTCCGGCTCCTCCGCTGATTCGGGCGACAGCAGCGCCCGCAACTCGTCCTCGGCCGCAATGGTGGTGACGAAGAACAACTCGTCCCCGCCATCGATCACGTCATCTCGGCTGGGAGTGATGGGCGCGTGGTCCCGGAGGATTGCCACGAGCGTGGCGTCCTCGGGCCAATGGATGTCGCCGACCGTCAGGCCAATGACGTGGGAATCGTGCGGCACCGTGAACTCCACCAGCGAAGCGACGCCGGTCTGCAGTGTCAGGAGCCGTACCAGGTCACCGATCTCCACCGCCTCCTCCACAAGCGCGGTCATCAGCTGGGGGGTGTTGACGGCAACGTCCACGCCCCAGGAGTCGTTGAACATCCAGTCGTTCTTGGGGTTGTTGACCCGGCCCACCGTGCGGCCCACGCCGAATTCGGTCTTGGCCAGGAGCGAGACCACCAGGTTCACCTTGTCATCGCCCGTGGCTGAAACAACGACGTCGGCGTCCTCCACTTTCGCTCCCTGCAGGGTGCTGAGCTCGCAGGCGTCGCCCACCAGCCAGTGCGCGCCGCGCAGCCCGCTGCGCCCGATGACCTCAGGTTTGAGGTCGATCAGCAGGATTTCGTGCTTGTGGGCCAGCAGTTCCCTGGCGATCGATGACCCGACGCTGCCGGCGCCGACGATGACAACTTTCACTACAACTCCTTGGCGGGTGCTTTGGCCAGAATCTGGGCGACCTGGGAACTGCGGTCCACCGGCAGCATGGCGTGGACTGTGTCGCCGTCCTGGTACGAAGTCCCGGTTTCGGGGAGCATGCCCTCGCCGAACCTGGTGAGGTATGCCACCCGGATGTCGGCAGCTTTTTCGACCGCGCTGATCCGGTGGCCGATCCAGCCGGCGTCGAGGTCCACTTCGGCGAGGACCAGCCGGCCGGAAGGCTCGCGGAAATCGCCGGCGAGATGCTGTTCAGGCAGGATGCGGCGCAAGACCTGGTCTGCGCTCCACCGGACGGCGGCAACGGTGGGGATGCCGAGCCGTTGGTAGATCTCGGCCCTGCCGGGGTCGTAGATCCTGGCCACCACGTGGGGGACGTGGAACGTTTCGCGAGCCACGCGGGTGGCGAGGATGTTGGAGTTGTCACCGCTTGAAACAGCCGCGAAGGCGTACGCCTCGGCCACGCCGGCCTGCTGGAGCGTGTCCCGGTCGAAGCCCACGCCGGTGACTTTCCGGCCGGTGAAGCCCTGCCGAAGCCGGCGGAACGCGCGGTCGTCCTGGTCGATGATGGCGACGGAATGACCGGCGTCCTCCAGCGTATGCGCCAGAGTGGCCCCTACCCGGCCACATCCCATGATCACGAAATGCGCCACCGTATCTCCTCAACTTCCGTAGCCTGTTGCTGCTGCTAGAACTCTACCGGCAGCGCGCGTACTGCATCCGCCCGGACGCCGTCATGACATGGGCGGGGAATCAGACTAGCTTTGTGGAGTGCTGACAATATTGAATGCCGTGAAACGGGTGCTGGTGGGCAGGCCCTTCAGGAATGACAGGCTCGCCCATACCTTGCTCCCCAAACGGATAGCACTCCCGGTTTTCGCTTCCGACGCACTGTCATCCGTGGCGTACGCGCCCGATGAAATCCTGCTCACCCTGGCCCTGGCCGGCGTGAGTGCTGTGGTCTTTTCGCCGTGGGTGGGCCTGGCCGTCATGGTTGTCCTCCTCACGGTGGTGGCATCCTACCGGCAGAACGTACACGCTTACCCTTCCGGCGGCGGAGACTACGAGATCGCCAACGAAAACCTGGGCAAGTTTTCCGGGCTGACCGTGGCCTCAGCCCTCCTGGTGGACTACGTCCTGACGGTGGCCGTCTCGATGTCCTCGGCGGCCACCTACCTCACCACGGCGGTGCCTTCCCTGCATGGGCAACAGGCCCTGTTCGCCACCATCGGCGTCGTAATCCTTGCCCTTGTTAACCTCCGCGGCATCAGGGAAGCCGGCAGCGTTTTCGCTGTCCCCACGTACATTTTTATGGCGGCGATCCTCGGCATGACAGCGGTGGGCGTCTTCCAGGCCGCGACAGGCCAGCTGGGCGAAGCACCGTCGGCGGCCTTCGAGATTGTGCCGGCTCCCGGTTTCGACGAAGGGCTAGTGGGCCTGGCCGGCGCCTTCCTCCTGCTCCGGGCGTTCTCCTCCGGCGCCGCCGCGTTGACCGGCATTGAAGCCATCAGCAACGGTGTGCCGAACTTCCAGAAACCAAAGAGCAAGAACGCGGCCACCACGCTGTTGCTGCTCGGCGTAATCGCCTCGTCCATGCTGGCCGGCATCATCTTTTTGGCAAACGCCACGAAGGTGCACATTGTGCTGGACCCTGCGACGGAGTTCCTGATGAACGGCCTGCCGTTGCCGGAGGATTACATCCAGAGCCCGGCCATCAGCCAGATCGCCCAGACCATCTTCGGCCCGGGATCAATCCTGTTCTTCATCGTGGTCGCCGCCACCGGAGTGATCCTGGTGTTCGCCTCGAACACCGCGTTCAACGGGTTCCCGGTGCTTGGCTCCATCCTGGCCCAGGACGGCTACCTGCCGCGCCAGCTGCGGACCAGGGGAGACCGCCTGGCATTCAGCAACGGTGTCCTTGCCCTGGCCGCCGGAGCGCTGGTGCTGATCCTCGCGTTCAACGGCGACGTCACCAAACTGATCCAGCTCTACATCGTGGGCGTCTTTATCTCCTTTACCCTCAGCCAGTTGGGCATGATCCGGCACTGGGGGAGGCAGCTCAAGCTCGCTAAGGACAAAACCGCCCGACGCCGGATGGTGAAGTCCCGGACCATCAACAGCATCGGGTTCGGCATGACGGCCCTGGTGCTGGTGATCGTGCTGATAACCAAGTTCCAGCAAGGCGCGTGGATCGCGCTGCTGGCCATGTTCATCCTGTTCCTGATCATGTGGAGCATCCGGGCACACTATGACAACGTGGCCAAGGAACTGGCCGTGGACGAGGACTCCTCGCCGCGTGCCTTGCCGTCCCGGGTCCACGCAGTACTGTTGGTGTCCCACGTGCGCAAGCCGGTGTTGCGCGCCCTGGCCTATGCGAGGGCATCGCGGCCGTCGCGGCTGGATGCCATCACGGTGGACATTAACGCAGAAGAAACCGCGCACACGGTCGCCGACTGGGAAAAGCTGGAGATCCCCGTGCCGCTGACTGTGCTCGCCAGCCCGTACCGGGAAACCATCACGCCCATCATGGAATACGTCAAGAACATGCGCCGTGATTCGCCCCGCGACCTGATCGTGGTCTACATCCCCGAATACGTGGTCGGTAAATGGTGGGAACAGCTGGTTCACAACCAGACGGCGCTGCGTATTAAAACCCGGCTGCACTTTGAACCTGGCGTGATGGTGGCCAGTGTTCCATGGCAGTTGAAATCGTCCGAAGAAGCCAAAAACATGCAGGATATCCGATGAACCCCCACACGCAGACCCACTCGTCAGCAGCCACGGCAGCCCCCACCGAACTGGTGCTCGACGTCGGCCCGGTGGCCCACGGCGGCCACTGCGTTGCCCGGCACGAGGGAAGGGTGATCTTTGTCCGGCACGGCATCCCCGGCGAAAAAGTGCGCGCCCGCGTCACCGACGCAGGGGAGACGGCCAAGTTCTGGCGAGCCGACGTTGTTGAGGTGCTGGAGGCCTCCGCGGACCGTGTGGAGCACTTCTGGCGCCTGGCGGACTCCCTCCGCGCCTGGGCCCACGGGCATCCGCCGGTGGGCGGAGCCGAATTCGGCCACATCTCCCTGGCCCGCCAGCGCGCGCTCAAGTCGGCGGTACTGGCCGAACAGCTTCAGCGGCTCGCCGCCGTCGAACGCCTGCCCGAAGGGCTGGACCTTGGAAACCTCGTTGAGGCAGTGGACGCGGGCGGGCCGGATTCCGGCCAGCGGACGGATTCAACGTACGACGCCGGCACTGGCCTCGGGTGGCGGACGCGCGCCAGTTTCTCGGTGACCCCGGGCGGGAAACTTGGCATGCATGCGCACCGTTCTGACCACATCATTGCTGTCCGGGAGATGCCGCTCGCATCGGAGCGCATCAACCGGCTGCGGTTGTGGGACCTTGACCTGACAGGCATCGAACGCGTGGAGGTGGCGGCGCCCTCGAACGGTTCACGCCCACTGGTGCTGCTGGCTCCTGCTCCCGGCACCAAGCCCAAGCGGCTCAGCGCCATCGCGGCCCAGCTTCCGGACGACGTCTCCGTGGCCACATTCGACCCCCTGACCGGGGAAGTTGCGCAGCTACGCGGCCGGACCTGGGTCCAGGAGTCGGCAGCCGGCCACGACTACAGGGTTACCGGCGCCGGTTTCTGGCAGATCCACCGCGACGCGCCCGGGACGCTTGTGGGGGCCATCACAGAATTCCTCCACAACGGCGGATTCCTGGCGCCGGGTTCCGTGGTGGCAGACCTCTACGCCGGCGCTGGGCTGTTCACGGCTCCGTTGGCTGACGCGGTGGGGGAGACCGGGTCGGTTCTCTCGGTGGAAGGCGCACCGGGAACCAGCCGGGACGCCCGCAAGAACCTTCACGGTGCGCCGCAAGTGGAGATCGAGCACGGCCGGGTGGAACGTGTCCTCCGCCAAAAGCCGCGGAATTTCGACGCCATCGTGCTGGATCCGCCCCGGGCGGGCGCCGGGAAGCCCGTGGTCAGCCAGCTGATCGCCGCCGGGCCCCGCGCCATCGCCTACGTGTCCTGTGATCCGGCGTCGTTTGCCCGGGATGTGGGGTACTTCCAGCAGGCAGGCTGGTCCCTGGCGGGCCTGCGGGCCTTCGATCTCTATCCGCACACCCACCACCTGGAGACGGTGGCGTTGCTGACGCCGGGTCAGTGATGCTACTAGGATTGCGGTAGTAATCCCACGTCGCGCCCCGTATTCACGGCTGACCTCCAGCAATTTTTGTGGCCAGCACTAATTAGGCCTGCCTAACTAGAAAGCGGTCTACCGCGCGACAAAGATGAAACTGTTGCGAGAGGAGTCCTGCGATGAGCACTGTGGACAGCTTCGGTTCAAAAGGCAAACTTAATGTAGCCGGAACCGAATACGAAATTTTCCGGTTGAACTCCGTTGAAGGTGCAGAAAACCTTCCGTTCAGCCTCAAGGTATTGCTTGAAAACCTGTTGAGGACCGAGGACGGCGCGAACATCACTGCCGATCACGTGCGTGCCTTGGCTGGCTGGGATCCTAATGCCCAGCCCGATACAGAAATCCAGTTCACGCCTGCCCGCGTGATCATGCAGGACTTCACCGGCGTCCCCTGCGTGGTGGACCTGGCGACAATGCGTGAAGCGGTCAAGGAACTCGGCGGCGACCCCAAGCGGGTCAACCCCCTCGCTCCTGCGGAAATGGTCATTGACCACTCCGTGCAGATCGACGATTTCGGCAACTCCGGCGCACTGGAGCGCAACATGGAGATCGAATACCAGCGCAACGGCGAGCGTTACCAGTTCCTGCGCTGGGGCCAGACCGCTTTCGACGACTTCAAGGTTGTTCCCCCGGGAACCGGCATTGTGCACCAGGTCAACATCGAATACTTGGCACGCACGGTCATGACCCGCGAAATCGACGGCGTCCTCCGCGCCTACCCGGACACCTGCGTCGGCACCGACTCGCACACCACCATGGTCAACGGCCTGGGTGTCCTGGGCTGGGGCGTTGGCGGCATCGAAGCCGAAGCGGCCATGCTGGGACAGCCTGTCTCGATGCTCATCCCGCGTGTTGTGGGCTTCAAGCTCACCGGGTCCATTCCGGCCGGCGCCACCGCCACGGACGTGGTGCTGACCATCACCGAGCAGCTGCGCAAGCACGGTGTTGTGGGCAAGTTCGTGGAATTCTACGGCGAAGGTGTTGCGGCAGTGCCGCTGGCCAACCGCGCCACCATCGGCAACATGAGCCCGGAATTCGGCTCCACCGCCGCAATGTTCCCCATCGATGACGTCACATTGGACTACCTGCGCCTGACCGGCCGCTCGGACGAAAACGTGGCCCTCGTGGAGTCCTACGCGAAGGAGCAGGGCCTCTGGCACGACGCTTCCCGCGAGATCAAGTTCTCCGAGTACCTCGAGCTGGACCTGTCCACGGTTGTTCCCTCCATCTCCGGCCCCAAGCGTCCCCAGGACCGCATTGAGCTGACGGATGCCAAGGAACAGTTCCGCAAGGACATCCACAGCTACGTCGCCATCGAAGACGGCAGCGTGGACGAGTCCCTGGACGAGTCCTTCCCCGCATCGGACGCCCCGTCCTTCACGCACGCCGACTCGCACACCACCGAGACCAGCCGTGTTGTGTCCGCAGCGAACGGCGCCCACGGGCGTCCGTCCAACCCGGTGCACATCAAGACAGAAGACGGCCGCGAGTTCGAGCTGGACCACGGAGCGGTATCAATCGCCTCCATCACGTCCTGCACCAACACGTCCAACCCCTCGGTGATGCTGGCCGCAGCCCTGCTGGCCCGCAACGCCGTCGACAAGGGCCTGACCTCGAAGCCGTGGGTCAAGACGTCCGTGGCCCCCGGGTCCAAGGTTGTCACCGACTACTACAACAAGTCGGGCCTGACCCCGTACCTGGAGAAGCTCGGCTTCTACATCGTGGGCTACGGCTGCGCCACTTGCATCGGCAACTCCGGCCCGCTGGACGCCGAAATCTCCGAGGCCATCCAGGCCAACGACCTTTCCGTCACCGCGGTCCTGTCCGGTAACCGCAACTTCGAAGGCCGGATCAACCCGGACGTAAAGATGAACTACCTGGCCTCCCCGCCGCTGGTCATCGCGTACGCCCTGGCCGGTTCCATGGACTTCGACTTCGACACCGATTCCCTGGGCAAGGACGAAGCCGGCAACGACGTCTTCCTGAAGGACATCTGGCCCAACCCGGTTGAGGTCCAGCAGGTCATCGATTCCTCGATCGACAAGGACATGTTCGCCCGCGGCTACGAAGGCGTCTTTGACGGCGACGCACGCTGGAAGGCGCTCGACACGCCGGCCGGCGACACCTTCGCCTGGGACCCGAACTCCACCTACGTCCGGAAGCCCCCGTACTTCGATGGCATCAAGGCGCAGCCGGAACCCGTCCAAAACATCTCCGGCGCCCGCGTGCTGCTGAAGCTGGGCGATTCGGTCACTACCGACCACATCTCCCCGGCCGGTTCCTTCAAGTCGGACACCCCCGCGGGCCAGTACCTGCTGGCCAACGGTGTGGAGCGCAAGGACTTCAACTCCTACGGCTCACGCCGTGGCAACCACGAAGTCATGATCCGCGGTACGTTCGCGAACATCCGCATCAAGAACCAGATCCTGGACGGCGTCGAAGGTGGCTTCACTCGCGACTTCACTCAGGCTGACGGCCCGCAGGCATACGTCTACGACGCCGCGCAGAACTACCAGGCAGCCGGCACCCCGCTGGTGGTCCTGGCGGGCAAGGAATACGGTTCCGGATCCTCGCGTGACTGGGCAGCGAAGGGCACCGCCCTCCTGGGCGTCAAGGCCGTCGTCGCCGAGAGCTACGAGCGCATCCACCGCTCCAACCTGATCGGCATGGGCGTCCTGCCCCTGCAGTTCCCGGCTGGAGAATCCGCAGCCACCCTGGGCCTGACCGGCACGGAAACCTTTGCGGTTGAGGGTGTCACCGCCCTGAACGAAGGCACCACGCCCAAGACCCTCAAGGTCACCGCCACAGCAGAAGACGGCTCCGCCAAGTCCTTCGATGCAGTACTCCGCATCGATACCCCGGGCGAAGCCGACTACTACCGCAACGGCGGCATCCTGCAGTACGTCCTGCGCCAGATCTCCGCCAACTAGCCGGAATCTGAACCCACGCAGCACTCCTTCGAAGCCCCGGCCGGTCACCGACCAGCCGGGGCTTCGGCTTTGCATTTCCGCGAGGCGTTAGAGTTAACAGGCACGTCTACCACCCGAAGGAGGGGTCATTGGGAATCTTGGACACCATCCGGAATCCGCAGGACCTGAACCAGCTTTCTCAAGGGCAGCTCGAAGAGCTGGCCGCTGAGGTCAGGAGTTTCCTGATCACCAACGTCTCCCAGACAGGTGGACACCTCGGACCCAACCTCGGCGTTGTGGAACTGACCCTTGCCGTGCACCGCATCTTCGATTCGCCCCGCGACAGCATCGTGTTCGACACGGGCCACCAGTCCTACGTGCACAAGCTCCTCACCGGCCGCCAGGACTTCAGTACCCTGCGCCAGCAGGGCGGCATGTCCGGCTACCCGTCCCGCGCCGAGTCCGAGCATGACATTGTGGAAAGCTCCCACGCTTCCTCCTCCCTCTCCTGGGCGGACGGCATATCCCGGGCACGGCAGTTGACCGGGGAAGGCGACCGCTACACCGTCGCGGTTGTCGGTGACGGCGCCCTGACCGGCGGCATGTCCTGGGAAGCCATCAACAACATTGCGGCGGACAAGCGCCGCCGCGTGGTGATCGTGGTCAACGACAACGGCCGCTCCTATGCCCCCACGGTGGGCGGCTTCGCGGACTACCTTGCCTCACTGCGCCCCACCATCGACTCGTTCCGCGCCGCCCCTGCCTATGAGGGCACGCTGGACTGGTGGAAAAAGAAGCTCCAGAACGGCGGCCCCATAGGCCAGTTCACCTACAAGAGCCTGCATGCCATGAAAAAAGGCATCAAGGACTGGTGGGCGCCGCAGGGTATGTTCGAAGACCTCGGCATGAAGTACATCGGCCCGGTTGACGGCCACAACCTGCAGGCCATGGAGCACGCACTGTCCACGGCCAGGAACTACGCCGGCCCGGTGATTGTCCACGCCATGACCGAAAAAGGCCACGGTTACGCCCCGGCCCGGGCCCATGAAGCGGACCAGTTCCACGCCGTCGGCATTATCGATCCGGAAACGGGCGAACCGACGGGAGTCTCCGGGGCACAGTCCTGGACATCTGTTTTCGCCGACGAGATCGCGAAGATCGCCGATGAACGCCCCGACATTGTGGGCATCACCGGGGCCATGCTCATTCCCGTGGGCCTGCACAAGTTTGCGGCCAAGCATCCGGACCGGGTGATCGACGTCGGCATCGCCGAGCAGCATGCACTGACGTCCGCCGCCGGCATGGCTTTCGGCGGGCTCCACCCCGTGGTGGCCGTATATGCCACCTTCCTGAACCGCGCCTTTGACCAGCTCCTGATGGACGTGGCACTGCACAAAGCCGGCGTCACCATCGTCCTGGACCGCGCCGGCGTCACCGGGCCGGACGGGGCCAGCCATCACGGCATGTGGGACATGGCAATGGTCCAGATCGTGCCCGGACTCCACCTCGCCGCGCCGCGCGACGCCTCCCGGCTGCGGGAAGAACTGCGCGAGGCCGTGGCCATCAACGACGCCCCCACCGTGGTGCGCTTCTCCAAGGGCACCGTGGGCGCCGAAGTGGAGGCCATCGAGCGGCTGGGCGACGGTGTTGACGTCCTGGCCCGCCGGCCGGCCGGGTCCACCGAAAACGATGTCCTGATCGTCAGCGTCGGAGCTATGTCCGAACTGGCCCTCGACGTCTCCAACCGCCTTGGCGCGCAAGGCATCAGCACCACCGTGGTGGACCCGCGCTGGGTGCTGCCCGTACGGCGCTCCATCATTGCGCTGGCCTCCCACCACCGGCTGGTCATCTGCATCGAGGACGGCGTCAGGGCAGGCGGCGTCGGATCGCGGATCCGCCAGGAAATGCGCGCAGCCGGCGTTGACACCGCGCTGAACGAGGTCGGGCTCCCCGCGGAGTTCCTGGACCACGGTACGCGCAGCCAGGTGCTGGAGCGCGTCGGGCTGACGGCCCAGCAGATCACGCATGACGTCGTCGCCCAGGTTTTGGGCACAAAGGTCCCCTTCGCGCGCCCCCTGCCAGGCCAGGAGCACCCCACCACCGGAAGCCTGCCCATCCTGTGAGGGAAGAAGACGCACTGAAGTATCCGGCCGCCGTCGGGGATTCAAGCCCGGCGAGGCACACCAGCACCACCCGCGTTCCCGCGGGACTGCAGCCAGGCCAGTTGGTGGTGGCCCGGAACCGGAAATGGAACGGAAAGGCCCACTGGGTTGTTCCGGGGCGGTACCTCGGCGAGGACCGGCACGGCTGGTGGATCTTCCAGGGAACCAACGAATTCTGTTCGCGCCCGGGCGCTGCCTTTTACACAGCATCCGACGCCGTGCTGCTGGTGCCGCGGTCCGGAGACTGGGTGGCCACGTTCTACGACGACGCCCACCCCAGCGGGGTCAGGGTCTACGTTGACCTCGCCGTCTCCCACGAATGGACGGACATCCGGCCCGCGGTCACCGAGTTCCATGTGATCGACATGGACCTGGACGTGATCCGCATGGCCGGCCGGGGCGTCTTCATCGATGACCAGGACGAGTTCGCCGAACACCGCATCGCCATGAATTACCCGGACCGGCTGGTGGATGACATCCAGGCTGCCGCGGATGAGCTTTATCAGGCCGTCAAGGCACAGCACGCACCATTCGACGGTACAGACGACGAATGGTTCACGAAGGGACGGTCATGAGCGGAATCATCAGGGTCTACAAACGGGACGACGAGGGAGTACTGCACTTCCGTGAAGGCTGGTTCGACGAGGACTACAGCCAGTTTGTGATGAACTACGGCGTGGTTGGCCACCAGAGCAAAACCGAAGAGACCGATGTGGCTGACGCCGCTGCGGTGGAGGGCCTGATGGATGCCTTTGCCGTGCAGTGCGCAGAGGACGGCTTCGCCGAAATCTCCGACGAGGACCAGTTCTGGGTAGTGGCGCAGTTTGCCCTCAAAACCAAGGAGGGCACCGACCGTGACCGCTACCTTGAGGAAAAGGCGAAAGACGCCCTCATTAGCCACCTGGCCTGGCGGGGCCTGGGAACCGTGGAACGCTCGGAGTTCAGCGACTACAAACTGAACATCGTCTGCCTCTGCCCCGAAGTGAACAAGGCCGTCAGCGCCATCAAGGTCTGCAGCCGTGGGGAAGACCTCGACTTCACCAAGCTCAGCATCGGCGCCGCGCCCTTCAACGAACCGGACAACTTCAAACTCAAGCACTCCCCGAAGCCTGCCAACACCTTCAGCCTCTAGACGGGAAATCCATGCCTGACTACCGACGCCTGGGCAACTCCGGGCTGACCGTCTCCGTGGTGGGGCTCGGCTGCAACAACCTGGGCCGCGCCAGCACGGTGACCGAATCGCAGGCGGGGACTGACGCCGTCGTCCATGCCGCCCTCGACGCCGGCATGACGCTTTTCGACGTCGCTGACAACTACGGGCGCGAGCCCGGACTCAGCGAGACGATGCTGGGCAAGGCGCTGGCCGGCAAGCGGGATGATGCGGTGGTAGCCACCAAGTTCGGCATGGACGTCCGGGGTGCCAATGGCAACGACTTTGGGGCCCGGGGGTCCCGGCGCTACATCGTCCGTGCGGTGGAGGCCTCGCTGCGGCGGCTGGGCACGGACTGGATCGACCTTTACCAGTTCCACACCCCGGACCCCCTGACCCCCATCGAAGAGACGCTGGGCGCCCTGGATGGCCTGGTGAGCAGCGGCAAGGTCCGCTACATCGGACACTCAAACCGCGCCGGCTGGCAGATTGCCGAGGCGGAATTTGTGGCCAGGGCAGCCGGCGGCACGCGTTTCATCTCCACGCAGAACCACTACAACCTTCTGGACCGCCGGGCCGAACTGGAGGTCACCCCTGCCGCAGAAGCCTACGGCCTGGGCGTCCTGCCGTACTTCCCGCTGGCCAACGGCCTGCTGACGGGCAAGTATTCGCCGGGCTCGGCCCCGTCCGGCTCGCGGCTGAGCCATACGCGGACCAACATGGTGCACGACGCCGACTGGGACCAGCTCCATCGTTTCAGTTCCTTCGCGGCAGAGCGCGACCTGACCGAGATTCAGGTGGCCTTCTCCTGGCTCGCTGCCCAGCCTGCCGTCAGCAGCGTGATCGCCGGGGCCACCAGGCCGGAGCAGATCCGCGAAAATGCGGCCGCTGTTGCCTGGGCGCCGTCGCCGGCGGAGCTCGCGGAACTGGATGCGATCTTCCCGAAGGTCCCCCAAGCGGCACTCTTTTAGGAAACCCTGACGATGACCAGGCTGCTGCTGGACGTGGATACCGGGATCGACGATGCCCTGGCGCTGGCTTACCTGGCCTCCTTGCCGGAGGTGGAGTTCGTGGCGGTGACGGCGTCGCCCGGGAACGTGGACGCACACCAGGTGGCGCGAAACACGCTCGCCATGCTGGAGCTGTGCGGACGCACAGGGGTGGAGGTCGCCGTCGGTGCGGAAGTTCCGCTGGCTATCCCGCTGGTGACCACGCCGGAAACCCACGGACCCCAGGGCATTGGCCACGCCGTCCTGCCGCCGCCGTCCGGGACGGTTTCGGCACGGCACGCCGCCGACGTCTGGGTGGAGGCCGCCCGTGCACATCCGGGCGAGCTCACAGCCCTGATCACGGCGCCGCTGACCAATTTCGCCTTGGCCATCCGGCGAGAACCTCGGCTGCCCGAACTGCTGGGGCGGGTGGTGATCATGGGAGGAAGTTTCTACCACCAGGGGAACACCACTCCCACCGCCGAATGGAATACGCACGTTGATCCGCAGGCGGCCAAGGAAGTTTATGCGGCCTACCGCGGCTTGCCGGTGGACCGGCTGCCCATTGTCTGTTCACTGGACACCACTGAGCGGATCGAGCTGCGGCCCGAGCATGTGTTTCGGCTCGCGGAGGCGGCTGGCTGCGGTGAGCGGGAGCTGGTCCTGCCGAAGCAGCCTGAAGGGCTCAGGAGCACGGCCGACAGTCCGCTGGTGCGGCACCTGTCAGATGCCCTGCGCTTCTACTTTGAGTTCCACCGTCTCTACGGCCAGGGCTATTTGGCGCACGTCCACGACTACTTCGCCGCCGGTGTGGCCGCCGGGACGCTCGATTACGCAACCCGCCTGGCCACCGTGGACGTCGAAGTTGAATCGCCTCTGCTGATGGGGACCACCGTGGCCGATTACAGGAACCTGTGGAATCACCCGCCAAATGCCCGGATCGTCTCGGACAACAACCCTGAGCAGGCCTTCGGGGAATTGATACGGTCCGTCGGCGGCCTCGCGGCGCGGCTGCGCTGAACCTTCGCCCTACAGCGGGGCGTCGGCGTGCACGTCTACGTCCAGCGCCAGCAGGGCGTTTTCCACCACCTCGGTCAGCGCCGGATGGATCCAGTACGGGCCCCGCGCGAGCTGGTGGACAGATACGTCAGTGGCCATCGCCTGCACAAGCGGCTGGATCAGGAGCGAGGCCTCGTGGCCCATGATGTGCGCGCCGAGCAGGCGGCCGGTGGACCGCTCGGCCACGAGCTTGACCACACCTTCTTCGTCCTCCATGGCCCAGCCGTACGCGGTGGAGCCGTAGTCCTGGACTGCGGTCACAATGTCCGCCCCCGCTGTCGACTGCTGCCGGGCTTCATCCTCGGTCAGGCCCACGGAGGCCACCTGCGGATTGCTGAATACCGCAAACGGCACCGCGGTGTAGTCTATGGTCCGGAGCCGGTCCGGGTGTTTCAGGTTGTGCGCCACCACCCGGGCCTCCCGGATCGGGCGACGTGCTTGAGCTGGTAGCTGTTGGCGATGTCGCCCAGGGCGTAGACGCCGTCAACGGGTTTGCCGCCGGCGAGGACCCGGAGGTTCGCGTCCACGGACAGGGTGTGGTCCTCATCCAGGTCAAAGCCGGCGGCGTCCACGCCCAGCCGGTCGGTGTTCGGCACCCGCCCGGTGGCCATCAGTACGATGTCCGCCGCGACCCGGAGAGGTTTGCCGTCGTCGTCCGCGAACACCACGGTGACGCTTCCGTCGCCGTTGTCTTCCACTGCCTGGAGCGAGTAGCCAAGCTTGAGCTGCCAACGGCCGGCCGCCGCCGCGGCGAAACGCCCGGCGATTTCGGCGTCGTTCCCGCGAAGCAGCCGCTGCGAACGGTTCACCTGCGTCACGTAGGCCCCGAAACCGTGGAACACGGCAGCGAACTCGGCGGCGATGTACCCGCCGCCAACCACCACTACCCGCTCGGGCGGACCGTCGATGCGCATCACCGTGTCCGAGGTGTGCACCTGCGGCAGGCCGATCCCCGGGACATCGGGGAGCACGGCCCGGGAACCCGCGGCCACCACCACCCGGTCCGCGGTGAGCGCCACCCCGGAATCAGTGGTGAGCGTCCGTGGACCGGTGAACCGGACGTGTTCCTGGTACAGGTGCACATGGGCCAGTTCATCGGCCCGGTACCGCCGGCCGGACTCGGAGCTCGCGTCGATCCGGCCAAAGATCCTGTCTCGCAGTTCAATCCAGCGCACCTTGTCCAGGCTTAGGTCTACACCCAGCCGGGCGGCCTCCCGGGGTGCGGCGGCCAGAGAAGCAGGGTAGACAAACATCTTCGTGGGGATGCAGCCGACGTTCAGGCATGTGCCGCCGAACACGCCGGCGTCGATCATGGCTACCTTCCTGTCGTCCCAGAACGGGGTGATCAGCGAATTGCCGGATCCGGATCCGATGATGGCCAGGTCGTAATGCGGCATTTGTGCCTTTCGGAAGGTCCAGGCGGGCGGGCAGCGGTTTACGAGCCCACTTCACATCGTACGGCTGGCTGCTGCCAGCGGACGGAAGGTAGTGCGGAACCTAGTGGTGGGCTTGCCTCCAAGGACCAGCACGGCTTGCGAATTTCCGGACGGTAGACTGGTCCGCGGACCGGGCCGGCGCAGACGCCCCCGGCTGCCGCCGAGGTGACATAGGCGGCATTCCTTACCGCCCGGGCCATCCGGGCGCCACAGCCTGCATCCTCAGAAGGAACGCCATGTCATCGCCCTCCCTTGCGCTGCCGTCACCGACGCCGGCCACTGTCCGGAACCGCCGCCTGCTGGAAACCCTCGGAGCGCTGGCCATCGCCGGCACCTACGTCTACCTGGTCCTGAACCAGCCCGCGGACATCACCGGCGGTCCCGGCAGCGCCTCGGCCCTGATCACCCTGTCCGGTTTCCTCGTGGGCGCGGTGCTGCTGATCATCGGCGTGCTGCCCACGCTGCCCGTGTCCACGCTGGTGCTGATTCCGGTGGCACTGGTACTGAACATTGTCCTGGGCCAGTTCGTGGGCAGCACCCTGGTGCCGTTCTACCTCGACGCCATCGGCACCGTCCTGATCGCCGTCCTGGCCGGACCCGCCGCCGGAGCAGCCACGGGCGCCCTCAGCAGCATCGTCTGGTCCTTCTTCAACCCCACCGTCCTGCCGTTCGCCGCCGGTGCCGCCCTGATCGGCTTCCTGGCCGGCGTCGCCGCACGCCACGGCCTGTTCCGGCGCTTCTACCTGGCGCCGGTGGCGGGCTTCCTGGCCGGCATCATCGGCGGTGTGGTCTCCGCTCCCGTTGCCGCGTTCGTCTTCGGCGGCACCTCCGGCCTGGCCACCGGTGCCATCGTCAGCGCCTTCCGCTCCATGGGTGACACCCTCCTGGCGGCCATCACCAAGCAGGCCCTGATCTCGGACCCCATGGACAAGGCCATCGTCTTCACCTTGGTGGCCGTCCTGGTGTACGCCCTGCCGCGCCGCACCCGCCTGCAGTTCCCGTTTGTCCGGCGGTACCGCGTGCTTGCGGGAACATCCATCAGCCAGCCCACCGGCGAATCCACCGGCCGGGACGCCTGACGCAGCCCTGATGCGCCTTCACCCCCTGACGTCGCTGGCGGCTGCCGGCAGCACGGCAGTCATCACGACGGCGGCTGGCAGCTGGCCGCTGTCCGTCGCCGTGATCGCCGCGGCCGCGGGCCTGTCGGTGGCCGGAGGAGTGGCGCGCCGGATGCTGCCGGTGGTGGCGGTCATCCTGGTTCCGCTGGTCCTGTCGCTGCTGGCCCTGCATGGACTGTTCTTTCCTGAGGGCATCACGGTTCTGGTGCAATGGGGCCCGGCGCGCGTCACCGCGGAAGGCCTCCATTTTGCGTTCGAGCGGGCTGCGCAGCTTTCTGCCGCAGTGCTGGTGCTGCTGCTGTGGTCCTTCACCGTCAGCGTCCCGGACCTGGTTGCTGCCCTGTCCACCCGCGGCGTCCACGCGCGGTTCGCGTTTGTGCTCGCGTCTACCCTGACGCTGTTGCCGGCCATCAGCTCACGGCTGGGACGGATCCGGCAGGCTCAGGAGGCGCGCGGCCTGGTGATCCGGCCTGGAATTGTCGGGCGCGCAGGCGCGTTCCGGTGGCAGGCGGTTCCCCTGGTGCTGGCTCTCGTGGAGGAAGCAGGCACCCGCGCGGCAGCCTTGCAGGCCCGCGGCTTCGGCAGCTCCGGGCCGAACACGAGTTACCGCGAGGTACAGAATTCTCGCGTCCAGCGGTGCGTGCGCGTGGTTCTGCTGCTCGCGGCGGTGGCGGCCATCGCCGCGCGCCTATGGCAGCCGACGGCGGGTGCTTACTAATGGCGCAAAGCTCACCTCCGGCTCTGGCTGCGGGTATCGAAAAATTTGTCTTCCCCGGTGAGCAGGAACCGGTTCTGGCTGGCCTTGAGGTGTCCTTCGCCGCGGGATCGCTGACAGCGGTGCTCGGCGGGTCCGGCAGCGGCAAGTCAACACTGGGGCGGCTGCTCGCCGGCTGGTTGCTGCCCGGCGACGGCGGGACATTTACGGGTTTTCTCGAGCTTGCCGGCACGCGCCTTCGGTTCACCGGGACAGCTGCCGATCCGCGGATCGATCCCGGGGGCTGGGGCCGCCAGGTGGGCTTTGTGCCGCAGGATCCCGCCGCCGCCTTGTCCACGGTCCGTGCCACGGTGGCCGAGGAGCTGGCTTTCGGGCTGGAAAACGCGGGGGTGGACCGTGCGAGTATGGCCGGCGCCGTCCGGCACACGGCAGCCCTGACCGGCCTGACCCGGCTGCTGGACCGGGACCCTGCCACGCTTTCCGGCGGTCAGCTGCGCCGCCTGGCCATCGGCTGCGCGGTCATTTCCCGCCCCGCGGTTCTCATCATGGACGAACCCTTCGCCTCCCTCGACACAGACGGAGCCAAAGACCTCGCTGCCCTGGTGCGGAACCTCGTACAGGACGGCACCGCCGTCGTGATCCTGAGCCAGCGGGCCGATGCCGTCCTGCACAACGCCGATACCTGGCAGGTTCTTGCCGGCGGCACCGTGGCCGCTGCCGGCACGCCGGCAGAAATCGTGGCTGCCGGGGCGCTGGAACTGGCGGGCGTGGTTTGCCCCCGTACGCATACAGGTCTCCGGCCGCTCGCAGAAGCAGGCTATCAATCCGCCGTCGACGGTCCGCCGGCTTTGGAACTGCGCGACCTCTCGTTCACGTACCGGGGGACACAGCGCAGAGGCTGGTTCAGGGCGCAACCGGGCCCACCGGCTGACCCGGTCCTGCACGGACTCAGCCTGACCGTCCGCGCGGGCGAGATCCTGGCGGTGACAGGTCCCAACGGCGCCGGAAAGTCGACGCTGCTGAGGCACCTCAATGGTTTGCTCCAACCAACAGCAGGCAGCGTGCTGGTGAAGGGTCGGAACATCGGCGGACAGCCCGCGGGACGGGTGTCCGGTGACGTGGGGCTACTTTTCCAGCAGCCCAGGGACCAGCTGTTTGAGCGGACCGTGGAACGGGAAATCCGCTTCGGACTCGAGCGCAGGCAGCCAGCGGCTGACCAGGCAGTGCAGCAAGCCCTCGCCGCCGTTGGCCTGGAGCACCTTGCCGGACGGCACCCAGCCGAACTGCCCGCGTCCCAGCAGCGGCTTCTGGCACTGGCCACAGTGCTGGCCCGGCGTCCCTCAGTCCTTGCACTGGACGAACCGACCGTTTCCCTGGACGGCCATGGGCTGGCCGCGCTGGACCGGGTAGTGCGCAGCACGACGGCGGAGGGCGCCGCCGTCGTGCTGGTCACCCACGACCTGGACTACGCCCGGTCCATCGCGCACCGGCTGGTGGGAATCGACGCCGGCCGCTTGCGGCGGATTTGAGCGGCCAGTGGCCTCACCTTCGAGTTTTTGGTCAGATAACGCGGTTTTAAGGACCTTCAGGGACGATATCTGACCAAAACTCTTCAGGCGGGGGCTTCAGGCGTGGACGGGCGACGCCGACGCGGACGCGACGCCGGGCGCTAGGAAGCGCTTGCCGTTGACCCGTTCGGAGGCGCCAACACGGTCCAGGTACGGCGTGATGCCGCCCAGGAACATCGGCCAGCCAGCGCCGAGGATCATGCAGAGGTCGATGTCTTCAGGACCGGCCACTACGCCCTCATCCAGCATCAGCCCGATCTCCTCGGCGAGGGCGTCCTGCACGCGGCGCAGCACGTCGTCCCGGGCGGACGGTGACGTGCCGAAGGACATCAGCGACAGGGTGGACTCCGGGATCTCCTGGGAGCCGTCGGCCGCCGGGGCCCACAGTGATTTCACGCCGTTCTCGATCAGTTTCTGCAGGTTCGTGGACACGGCGAAGCGGTCTCCGAAAGCGGCGTGCAGGGACTCCTGGACATGCTGGGCAACCGGCAGGCCCACCATGGCACCCAGCGTGAACGGTGTCATCGGCAGGCCCATGGGACGCAGCGAAGTGTCGGCCACCTCGGCAGGGGTGCCTTCGTCGAAGGCGGCCGTCACTTCACCCATCAGCCGCAACAGGATCCTGTTGACTACAAAGGCCGGCGCATCCTTGACCAGGACCGCGGTCTTCTTGAGGCCCTTGGCGAGCTCAAAAGCGGTGGCCAGCACCGCGTCGTCGGTCTTGGGTGCGCGCACGATTTCGAGCAGCGGCATCACGGCCACCGGGTTGAAGAAGTGGAAGCCCACCAGCCGTTCCGGGTGCGCGAGGTCTTCGGCCATGGCCGTGACGGACAACGAGGACGTGTTGGTGGCGAGGATGCAGTCCGGCGAGACGATTTCTTCCACCTCGGCGAAGACCTGCTTCTTGACGTTCAGCTCTTCGAAGACGGCCTCGATGACAAAGTCGGCGTCCGCGAAGGCCTCCTTGGAGACCGATCCCGTGACCAGCGCCTTGGTGCGGTTGGCTGCGTCCTGGCTGATGCGTTTCTTGCCGAGGAGCTTGTCCACCTCGGCGTGGACGTAGCCGACGCCCTTGTCCACACGGGCCTGGTCGATGTCCGTCATCACCACGGGGACCTTGAGCTGGCGGGCGAACACAAGGGCCAGCTGGCTGGCCATCAGGCCCGCCCCCACGACGCCGATCTTGGTGACCGGACGGGCGAGCTTACGGTCCGGTGCGCCGGCAGGCCGCTTGGAACGCTTCTGGACCAGGTCCAGGAACGCGTAGACGGTGGCGCGGAACTCGTCCGTCTGCATCAGACCGGCGAGGGTTTCGCACTCGAGGGCGGCGGATTCGGCCTGGGACATGGTCCGGTTGGCTTCGAGGATGTCCAGGACCTTGGCCGGCGCAGGGGAGGCGTTGGAGGTCTTGGCCTCCACAAACGCCCGGCCGGCGGCGACCGCTGCGGACCAGCGCCCGGCAACGGCTGGATCAGCAGGGTCCACGGCGCTGGCCCGTGCCGGGACCAACTCGCCGGTGATGACCGTGGCCGCCCAGGCGAGGGACTGTTCCAGGAAGTCTGCCGGTTCGAACAGGGCGTCGGCGATGCCCAGCTGGAAGGCCTGCGGCCCGTTGAGGGTACGGTTGTTGCTGAGCGGGTTCTCGATCATCACCTTGACCGCGTTCTCGGGTCCGATCAGGCGCGGCAGGATGTAGACACCGCCCCAGCCGGGGACCAGGCCGATAAAGGCCTCGGGAAGCGCCAACGCGCCGGCGCCGGTAGACACCGTGCGGTAGGTGGACTGCAGGGCGATCTCCAGGCCGCCGCCCAGGGCAACGCCGTTGATGAAGGCGAAGCTGGGGACGCCGAGGTTGGCCAGCGTGGCATAAACGTTGTGCCCGAGCTGTGCCATCCACAGGCCATGATCGCGGTTCTCGAGCGACTTCACCGCGGACAGGTCAGCGCCGGCCACGAGGAAGTACGGTTTGCCTGTCACGCCCACACCCACGATCTCGCCGCGGGCCGCACGTTCCTTCAGGCCCTCCAGGACCGTGCCTAGTTCCACCAGCGTATTGGGCCCCAGGGTAGTGGGCTTGGAGTGGTCCAGGCCGTTATCCAGGGTGATCAGCGCAAAAACTCCGGGGCTCTGCTGGCCGGGGGCGGCAGGCAGCTTGATGTCCTGGACGTACGAGTGGGTCACGGTTTCGTCGGGGAAGAGCTCGGCAAGCTTGGTGAAATCGGCGGCGCTCATGCGGCGGCTCCTTCGGTGGTGGCTACTGAGTTTGCTTCGTGGACGACTGCTGCGACTGTGCCGCTGTAATCGGTGTATTTCGAGTGACGCGGGTTTTCCCAGATGACGGTGGCGCCCATGCCCAAGCCTATGCACATGGTGGTGATCCCGTACCGGACCGAGGGATCTTCTTCGAACTGCCGCGCGAGCTGGTTCATCAGCCTGACCCCGGAGGACGCGAGGGGGTGGCCCACCGCGATGGCGCCGCCGTACCGGTTCACGCGGGGGTCGTCGTCGGAAATGCCAAAGTGGTCCAGGAAGCTGAGGACCTGCACGGCAAATGCTTCATTGATCTCGAAAAGTCCGATGTCCTCAATGCTGAGTCCGGCGTTCTTCAGGGCCTTTTCGGTGGCGGGCACGGGGCCGATGCCCATGACCTCCGGTTCGACGCCCGCGTAGGCGTAGCTGACCAGCCGCATTTTGACCGGCAGGCCCAGTTCCGCCGCAGCTTCCGAGGAGGCCAGGACGGCGGCAGTGGCGCCGTCGTTCAGGCCGGCGGCGTTGCCTGCCGTAACCCGGCCGTGGGCGCGGAAGGGAGTCCGCAGGGCCGCCAGGTCTTCGAGGGTGGTTCCTGGGCGGGGCGGCTCATCAACGCTGTTCATCGTCCAGCCCTGTCCCGGCTTGAGGGTAGCGACCGGAACGAGGTCAGGCTGGATCTGGCCCTTGGCGTAGGCGGCCTCGAGTTTGTCCTGCGAGGCAACCGCGTACGCGTCTGTGCGTTCCTTGGTGATGGCGGGAAAACGATCATGCAGGTTTTCGGCTGTATTGCCCATGTTCAGGGCAGCAGGGTCAACCAAGCGCTCGGACATAAAGCGCGGGTTCGGGTCGGCGCCGGAGCCCATTGGGTGGTTGCCCATGTGCTCCACGCCTCCGGCGATGACGACGTCGTAGGCGCCGAAGCCGATGCCGCTGGCCGTTGTGGTGACGGCGGTCATGGCGCCGGCGCACATGCGGTCGATGGCGAATCCGGGGACGGTGCGGGGGAGCCCTGCCAGGAGGGCGGCTGTGCGGCCGAGGGTCAGGCCCTGGTCGCCGGTCTGGGTGGTGGCGGCGACGGCGACTTCGTCGATTCGGGCCGCGGGCAGGGTGGGGTTGCGGCGCAGAAGTTCGCGGATGCACTTCACCATCAGGTCATCGGCGCGGGTTCCGGCGTAGATGCCTTTCTCGCCGGCCCGGCCGAAGGGCGTGCGGACGCCGTCAACAAAGACGACGTCGCGGACAGTTCGCGGGGATCCGCTGCTTCCGTGGTGGCTCACGTTTACTCCTCATCGAGACGTTGGCGCCGTCCGGAGGCCAAAGGGCAGCACTCGGCGGGACGGCAGTGCACACTATGTTACTCGTCAGTAACATAGTGCGCAAGGCTCGGCGAGGGGCGTTTACTGAGTGGCTGCGGTTGCCTTGGTTTCCTTGGCCGGCAGTGGTTGCGGGTTGAGGAAAGCCTCCGTGAGAAGCGGCGCGACCACGCCGACTTGCCAGTCACGGGCACCGAGGCCGCGCAGCTCAGCGGCTACCGTTTCTTCGGTGATGTCCGACGGCGGACGCCACGCCACCCGGCGGAGGTAGTCCGGCGTCAGCAGGTTCTCTACGGGAAGGTTCAGTTCCTCCGCCTTCTCCTGCAGGAGCGGGCGGGCGGTGGAGAGGCGTGCGGCGGCCTCGGGGTCGCGATCCGACCACACCCGCGGCGGGGGCGGTGCGTTGGTGGGGAGGTGCAGCGGCGGAAGGTCCTCAAGATCGCGGGCAGCGGCGATGCACCGGAGCCAGCGGGGTGCCTCACGCTGAGCCGCACGGCCATGGAAGCCCTTGGTGCCGAGCAGTTGGGGAACGGTGGACGGCATGGCCTTGGCGGCGGACACCAGGGCCGAATCCGGGATCAGCCGTCCCGGCGCCACATCGCGCTTCTGTGCCAGGGAATCGCGCTCCAGCCACATTTCGCGGACCGCAGCCAGCTGGCGCCGGTCACGGATCTGGTGCAGGCCCGACGTCTTGCGCCAGGGGTCAACCCGGGGAGGAGCCACGCCGGCGGCAAGGATCGCGGCAAATTCCTGCTCGGCGTATTCCAGCTTGCCGTCGGCCTGCAGCAGTTCGATGAGTTCTTCGCGCAGCTCGGTCAGGACTTCCACGTCAAGGGCCGCGTAGCGCAGCCACGGCTCGGGCAGCGGCCGGGTGGACCAGTCGGCGGCCGAATGTTCCTTCGCCAGGCCAAACCCGAGCAGCTGTTCGATGACGGCAGCCAGGCCAACGCGTGGCAGCCCGGCCAGCCGCGCGGCGAGCTCCGTATCAAAGAGCCTGTCCGGCCACATGCCCAGCTCCAGCAGGCAGGGCAGATCCTGGCTGGCTGCATGCAGGATCCATTCCACCCCATGGAGCGCATCGTTGATGATGGACAGGTTCTCGAACGGTTCAGGGTCGATCAGCCAGGTACCGGAGCCTTCGCGCCGGATCTGTACCAGGAATGCGCGCTGGCCGTACCGGAATCCTGAGGCCCGTTCTGCATCAACCCCTGCGGGCCCTGTTCCAGCGGCGATGGCTGCCGCGCATCGCTCCAGCCCGGACTGCGTTTCGATAACCAGCGGCACGCCGTCGCGCGGTGCGTCGAGGTCAATGACTACGGGGACCTGGCTGTCGAAGCCTTCCACCGTGATGTGGGGAGTGGTATCAGCAGCCGGAGCGCCGGCCGTGGTGTTTTCCGGAATATGAGGGGTCATGATGCCTTCAGTTTACCGACAAGGGGCAGTCCTAGTTCCGGCGCCGGCGCGGAAGGGCCGCGACGCCGTCGGGCAGAGGGGGGAGTCCGGCGAACGTGCAGACCATGTCGGACCACGCCTCCAGATGGGCAGTAACGTCCGAGGACGCCGGAGTCCAGGAGGCGCGCAGCTCGATATCGATCGATCCGGGCCGGGCGGAAAGTGTTCCAAAGCTCTCCGACAGGACGCGCGTGGCGGTCCCGCCGGCCGCCCGGTAGGGGGCCTTGTGGTTCTCCAGCGCCTCGACCAGCCAGGTCCAGGCGACGGTGCCCAGCATTTCGTCGTTGCCCATTTCTGGCTCAAGCTGGGCACGGATGTAGGTGACAATCCGGAATTCGCCGTCCCAGACTGCTGAGCCTTCGGGGTCGTGCAGCAGGATGAAGCGGCCCGTGGCCAGCTCGGTGTCGTCGTCGTCCTCGATGCCGGACGCCGCGGCCAGGGCCATGGCGGCAGGCCCGTGGACCGGTGTGGTGCCGCTGCCCGGTCCGGGCGCCATGACCTCGGCCCCGAGTGCCACGGCGAACGGTGCCAGGCGCGCCGGAGCGGGAATTTCCGCCAGGCGCAACTCACTGCGGCATTGGGCCTTCCTGAGGGTTCCCAAGGCGTGGAGAAATTCCGGGGGAACCTGGGCTAGTGCGTTCACCTTCGCAGATTACGCAACAGCAGGGGGCGGGCAGAGCAGGCTCGCCGTCGCCGGTCCATGCTATCCGGCTTCCCTGCCCGCGCGGTGGGCCGCAAGTTCCCGCCGGATCGCGGCCACAAAGGCGTCGACGTCGTCCTCGCTGGTGTCGAAGGAACACATCCAGCGGACCTCGCGGGCGGCTTCATCCCAGTCGTAGAAGCGGAAGGACTCCCGCAGCCGGTCAGCTATGCCGGCCGGCAAGACGGCAAACACGCCGTTGGACTCCGTCTTCTGCGTGGGCTCCACGCCCTCGATTGTGTCCACCGCGGCGCGGAGGCGGGCAGCCATGGCGTTGGCGTGCGACGCCGAACGGAGCCACAGGTCGCCTTCCAGCAGGGCGATGAACTGGGCCGACAGGAAGCGCATTTTCGAGGCCAGCTGCATGTTCATCTTGCGCAGGAACTTCAGGCCGTGGGCCGCTTCGGGGTTCAGGGCCACCACCACTTCGCCGTACAGCAGCCCGTTCTTGGTGCCGCCGAAGGAGAGGATGTCCACGCCGGCGTCGCGCGTGAAAGCCCGCAGCGGCACGTCCAGGTGCGCGGCCGCGTTGGCCAGCCGAGCGCCGTCCATGTGGAGTTTCATGCCCTTGGCGTGGGCATGATCGGCGATGGCCCGGACCTCATCCGGGGTGTAGCACGTGCCAAGCTCGGTGGTCTGCGTGATGGACACTGCCAGCGGCTGTGCCCGGTGTTCATCGCCCCAGCCCCACGCCTCGCGGTCAATCAGCTCCGGCGTCAGCTTGCCGTCCGGGGTGGGGACATGCAGGAGTTTGATCCCGCCGATCCGTTCCGGAGCGCCGTTTTCGTCCATGTTGATGTGCGCCGTCGACGCGCACACCACAGCACCCCAGCGCGGGAGCAGCGACTGCAGGGACAGCACGTTGGCCCCCGTGCCGTTGAACACCGGGAAACATTCGATGCCGGCGCCGAAGTGATCCTCCATCAGCCCCCGCAGCCGTGCCGTGTAGTCGTCCTCGCCGTAGGACACCTGGTGGCCCTCGTTGGCTGCCGCGAGGGCTGCCAGCACCTCGGGGTGCACACCGGAGTAGTTGTCCGAGGCGAAACCGCGGACGGACGCATCGTGCAGCCGGGCGGCGGGATTCTCAAGCCGGGGGGCGGCATCTGCCGTAGTTGTCATTGTTTTGCTCACGTTCTCAGTCTAGGGAGGTCGGGTCCGGCCGGTCAGGGGTCCACGAAGTCAGGGGATTTTGGGGTCAGGGGGTCAGGGGCAGGCGCCGGCCGTTCAGTTCGGCTGCCGGGCGGCTGAACAGTCCGACGACGGCGGCGGCCAGGTCCTCGACGTCGGTGGCGCCGGCAAAGGTCCGTTCCGGGTGCGCCTTCCGGAGTTCCGCGTCCACGAGCGCTTTCACCACCAGGACGACGGCGGCGCCGCGCAAGGCGGTGCCCTCCTCCGCAGCCTCGCGGGCCAGGCCCTCCGCCATCGCCAGTGTCCAGGTCTCGGCGGCGGCCTTCGCCGCCACATAGCTGGCCGTCGCCGCCGTGGGCTTGTCCACCGCGGTGGAGGACACCATGGCAAACCGTCCGGTTCCGGCGGCGGCCAGGTCGGCGTAAAAGACCCGGGAGACATTCCTGAGCGTGGTGATGGCGCCGCGCTCCAGGAAGTCCCAGTCTGCGTCGCTCTGGTCCGTGATGCCTTTGGCGCCGCGCCAGCCGCCCACGAGGTGGATGACCCCGTCCATCAGACCTGCCGTGCCCGTCAGGGTCTTCCGGAGGGCCTGGACGTCAGCGAGATCCGCAAGATCGCACACCAGGGGAGTGACGCCGTCGCCCGCCTGCCTCGCAGCACCCTCGATGCGCGTGCTGTCCGAGCCGACCGTGAAGACCCGGAACCCCGCCCGGTGCAACGCCCGGGCCACCGCGATCCCGGACGGACCGCTGCCGCCGGTGACCAGGACGTTCAGCATGGGGGCTTGGTCCGGAACAGGAACAACGCGCGGGGCGCCGGGTTCGCTCACAGCGCGGACGCTCCGGTGATGCCGGCAGTGGATTCGATGACTGGGCGCATTTTCTTCTCCAAGGCTTCGTAGAACATGGACAGCGGAAATTCGTCGTCCAGCACCTGGTCTGTCAGGCCGCGGGGCGGACCGGCAACCGGGAGCGCGTCGGGGCCCTTGGCCCAGACTGATGCGGGGTTGGGTGTGACCGTGGCGGAGATCAGCTGGTACGCAGCAAGCCAGTGGGCCATTTTCGGCCGGTCAATGGAGCGCCAGTAGAGCTCGTCGATCGAGGCGCCGAGGGCGATCACTGCGTCCGCCACCTGCTCCCAGTCGATGCTGAGCCGGCTGTCGGTCCAGTGCAGGACGTGGTGCTGGTGCAGCCAGGCAAAGAGCAGCTGTCCGCCGAGGCCGTCGTAGTTGCGCACCCGGTTGCCGGTGATCGCGAAGCGGAAGATCCGGTCGAAGATGATGGCGTACTGCACCAGTTTCGCGTGCCGGCGTGCTTCCGGCCCGGCGTCTTCGTCCAGTTCGATCCGGACGGATTCCCGGAATGCTGTGAGGTCGCAGCGCAGTTCTTCCAGCGAATACAGGAAGTAGGGCATCCGCTGCTTGATCATGAACGGGTCAAAGGGCAGGTCGCCGCGCATGTGGGTCCGGTCATGGATCAGGTCCCACATCACAAACGTGGCCTCGGTCAGTTCCTGGTCGGCCAGGAGTTCCGCGGCGCCCGCGGGCAGGTCCAGGGAGGTGATGTCTGCGGCCGCGCGCAGGACCCGGCGGAACCGGGCAGCTTCACGGTCCGCAAAAATGGCGCCCCAGGTGAAGGTGGGTGTTGCCCGGACGGCCACGGTTTCGGGGAACAGCACCGCCGAGTTGGTGTTGTAGCCGCGGGTGAAGTCCAGGAACCGGATGGGCACAAAGAGCTTGTTGGAATAGTCCCCGGCCTCAAGGCCGGCCACAAAATCGGGCCAGATGACCTCGATCAGCACGGCTTCCACCAGCCGGCTGCTGCTTCCGTTCTGCGTGTACATGGGGAAAATAACCACGTGCTGCAGGCCATCCTGGCGCTGCAGCTGGGGCTGGAACGCCAGAAGGGATGCGAGGAAGTCCGGGACGGCGAATCCAGCTGTGGCCCACGCCTGGAAATCAGCCACGACGGCGTCAAGATAGGCCGCGTCGTGCGGGAACAGCGGTGCCAGTTCGGCGAGCGACTCCGTGATGGCGGCAACCTGCAGAGCCGCTGCTGCGTGATGGCCTGCGTCGGGCACGGAGCCGTCCTGGACCTGCAGTGCCTGCAGGGATTCGGCGGCGCTCCTGAGGCGGAGCCAGGCGGGATTTTCGGCGGTGATCCTCGTAGGGGCCACGGTCACGGTGACGGTCATGGTGCGACTGCCTTTCTCATTGCTTGGGGCATCTACGGCGAGCGTAGCAAGCAACCAGAGTCCCTAACTCAAATTGAGCCTGAGCATAAGATACTCTCGGGCTCGGGGCGTCTCGGGGCTACGCCAGATGTGGGCGGAGCCACGGCTGGCGGACTCAGGACTCCGTGGATTCTTCCGCGGCAGCGCCGCGCGGCACCAACTTCAGGGACACCGAATTGATGCAGAAGCGCTGGTCCGTGGGCGTGCCGTAGCCCTCGCCCTCAAATACGTGGCCCAGGTGCGAGTCACAGTGCGCGCACCGTACCTCCACCCGCTTCATGCCGAGCGTCCGGTCGTGGATGTAACGGACGGTGCCTTCGGCGAGCGGTGCCCAGAAGGACGGCCAGCCACAATGCGAGTCGAATTTTTCGTTGCTCCGGAAAAGCTCGGTGCCACAGGCACGGCATTGGTAGACACCCTCCGTATGGGTGTCCACATACTCGCCGGTGAAGGGGCGCTCCGTACCCGCCTGCCGCAGCACGTGGTACTCCTCCGGCGTGAGTTCCTGCCGCCACTCGGCGTCGGATTTCCGGTAGGCGGGTTCCGCAGCGGCGGCGTCGGCAGCCGGACCCGGGACGGAATCCGTGGCCTTGTTCTCGAAGATGCTCTTTCGAAAGATACTCATAGTCAGCTCAACGCTCAGGAGTCGCCGATAAATCCCGAACCGGCGTACAGGTGGAGCACTGGGAGCCCCAGCTGGTCCTGGGCTTTGTTGGCCCAGTCCGTGTGGAACGTATCCGCCACTGCGTGCGGACGGGTGATCACAACCGCCTGGGCTGCACCGAGCTCCTTGACCTTGGCCACGAGGCCCTTGACGGCGCCACCGTCCACCACCTCGCCCGTGACTCCTGCGCCCAGTCCCTCCAGGGCGGCCAGCGAGACGGCCAGCGTCTCCGCAGCCTCGGCCCGTTCAGCGGAGGGGTCCGGAGCATGGGCGGTCAGTTCGCGGAACGCCTTAACAACGTCCAGCAGGGAGAGATTCTCAAGAAAATCCACCAGCAGGTGCCGTTCAGTGTTCCCCGGAACCAGCAGGACAAGGGGCGTGTCCTGCCCGTCCACCAGGCGTTCTATGTTGACGCGGTCGTCCGCGCCCAGGGGTTCTTCGGTCAGAATGACGATTGGATCGCTCATGGCATCAGCCTAGTCGTGCGCACCGGCGCCTGCATCCATTTGGGCCGCTCGGTGCGTGCGGTGTCATGCGCGGCGTCCCCGGGGCCGGCAGAATTCCGGCGCCACGTGCCGGACGGAATATGGTCAACCCGTCTGCGGCAGTAAGAATGGTTCCATGGCACCTTCCACGCGCACCTCCACGTTGACGGCGGCAGTTCCGATCCAGGCCGACGGCCGTATGTCCCTGCGCGCCAAATGGGCGCTCGGCGGCGTCATTGGCGGCGGGGCCCTTGCCGGCCTGCTGGCCACAGGCTCCTCCGCACTGGCACTTTATTTCGCCAGGCGTGTGATCACTCCAGTCCGGCAGCGGACGGCGGACCAGGAAGTCCTCGCCGTGCTCCGGGAAGGAGGCGGCCGCCAGGTCATCCTGACAGCCACTCCGGAGACCACTGTGGAGGGCGTCTATGGGTTATTTTTCGACGGCGGGAAGGGGCACGCCCGGATCGGGCGGATAGTGTCCTATTCGCCGGCGGACGGCACGGTCCTGCGCGAAGTGGAAGCCGTCTATGCCGGCGATCTTGAAACGGCCCGCCGCGGATGGTGGAGCGGTGCGCTCTACCCGGATCCCGCTGCCGCCGGCTTTGTGGCCGAGGACGTGCTGATCGACGTCGACGGCGGCACAGCACCGGCGTGGCTGGTCCGGGCCGGCGGACCTGCCCGGACCTGGGCAGTCATGGTTCACGGCCGCGGGGCCACCCGCCAGGAGGCCCTCCGGGCGGTAGGTCCCGCCCTCGAACTGGGGCTTACCAGCCTGCTTGTCTCGTACCGGAACGACGGGCTGGCGCCTTCGGCCGAGGATGGCAGGTACGGCCTGGGATCCACGGAATGGCATGACGTGGAGGCTGCCATCGAATTCGCCCTGGCCAACGGCGCCGAGGAAATTGTTCTCTTCGGCTGGTCCATGGGCGGCGCCATCTGCCTGCAGACGGCCGATCTCTCGCCTCACCGTCACCTGATCCGGGCCATGGTCCTGGATGCGCCCGTCATCAACTGGGTCAATGTGCTGGCCCACCATGCGCAGATCAACCGCATTCCGTCCCTCGTTGGCCGCTACGGGCAGCTGATGCTGGGCCACCCTGTGGGCCGCAGGCTCACCGGCCTGGCCGCACCCGTGGACCTCAAGGCCATGGACTGGGTGGCGCGCGCCGTCGAAGTCCGGACGCCCACCCTGATCATCCACAGCGTTGATGACGAGTACGTTCCCTATGAACCATCCGCCCTCCTGGCCGAACGGAATCCGGACATGGTCACGTTCGAAACGTTCAATCACGCCAGGCACACCAAGGAATGGAACGTCGATCCCGAGCGCTGGGAGAACCTGATCAAGGCGTGGCTCCGGCCCCAGTTGGCTCCACGGCTTAATCCCGGCCAGAACCGCTAAGGTGTGCGCGTGCCGATGGCGGCTGTCACGGCGGACGTCAGCCGGATGAGGTCGGCCGGTGCAAGCTCAACATCAAGGCCGCGCTTACCACCGGAAACCAGCATCGTTCCCAGACCAAGGGCGCTGCTGTCCACCACGGTGGGTGATGACTGGCGCTGGCCCAACGGCGAGATGCCGCCCAGGACGTAGCCGGTGCGGCGTTCAGCAGCCGCAGGATCTGCCATCGAAGCCTTCTTGGCGCCCAGGGCGGCCGCGAATGCCTTCAGGTCAAGGTTTCCGCTGACCGGCACAACCCCCACGGCCAGTCGGCCTTCCACTTCCACCATGAGGGTCTTGAAGACCCTTTCGGGGGCGATGCCCAAGGCTTCGGCGGCTTCCGTGCCGTAGCTGGCCGCGGAAGGGTCGTGGGCATACGGATGCAACACAAAGGGAACGCCGGCTGCAGCCAGTGCGGCTGTGGCCGGCGTTCCGTTTGAAGAACTCTTGCGTCCCAAAGCGTTCAGTTTCCGACCCGGAGTCAGAAGATCAGGACGCGGACCGGGACGAAGCGGCGACCTTGCGCTTGATCCGTCCCAGCATGGCGGTCATGCCGCGCATCCGCAGTGGCGTGATGGCCCGCGTCAGGCCCAGCAGCTCCGGCATATCGTCCGGCACCGCCAGGATTTCGGCGGCGCTGAGTCCGTCGAGCCCCTCGTGGAGCACACCGGCGAAACCCCGCGTGGTGGGGGCTTCCGGTGGCGCCTTGAAGTAGAGCCGAACGGCGTCGGCCGGGCCGGCGTCGTTCTTTTCCGTCTCGATGGTCAGGAACAGCGGCGACTGGCATTCCACCACCTGCTCCAAGAGCTCAGGGTGGTCCTTCAGCCGGTCCGGCAGTTCCGGCAGCTCGCGCGAGAACTCAAGCAGCAACTGAAGCCGATCGGGTTCGGTCAGGGCCTGGAAGTCATCCACGATTTCCGCCAATGCGGCGGGCAGGTCATGTGTAGTCATCTGTTCCAGTTTACGCCGGGACCGTGCCGCGTTCCGTGCCCTTGGCGATGGGAACACGTACGGCGTTGCCCCACTCGGTCCAGGAGCCGTCGTAGTTCCGGACAGTGTCAAAGCCCAGCAGGTACTTGAGCGCGAACCAGGTGTGGCTGGAACGCTCGCCGATGCGGCAGTAAGCCACAACGTCATCGCCTGCGGCCAACCCGGCCTCGCCCAGGTAGAGGGCCTCGAGTTCTTCCCGGCTGCGGTACGTTCCGTCCGGCGCAGCGGCGCGCGCCCAGGGAATGGATGCTGCCGTGGGAATGTGGCCGCCGCGGAGCGCACCTTCTTCCGGGTAGGCCGGCATGTGGGTCCGCTGGCCGGTGTATTCCTCAGGGGAGCGGACGTCAATGAGCGGCTTGCCGAAGTGTGCCAGCACATCTTCCTTTAACGCGCGGATGGGGGCGTCGTTGCGCTCCACCACCGGGTAGTCACCGGGTGCCGGGGCGGTCTGGTCCGTGGTCAGTTCGCGGCCTTCTGCGATCCACTTGTCCCGGCCGCCGTCGAGCAGCCGGACATCCTCGTGGCCGAACAGGGTAAAGACCCAGAGTGCATAGGCGGCCCACCAGTTGGACTTGTCCCCATAGATGACCACCGTGGCGTCGCGGGAGATGCCCTTGGCAGCGGCCAAGGCGGCGAATGCCTCGCCGTTCACGTAGTCGCGGGTCACTTGATCGTTAAGGTCGGTGTGCCAGTCGATTTTGACGGATCCGGGGATGTGGCCGGTCTCGTAAAGGAGAACGTCCTCGTCGGATTCGACCACCACCAGCTTTCCGTCCGCAAGGGCGCCGCCCTCAAGTGCGGCGGCAAGCCAGTCGGTGGATACCAGACGCTCCGGGTTGGCGTAGGCGGCGAACTTCTCGTTCTGTTCAACTGCGTAGGACATGGTGATGGCCTTTCACTGAGACACGGCGGATGCTGTAGAAGGAAAACCTGCCTCCCACAGTAGCCATGGCCGGCCGCCCCTGTCCGCCTCCTTGTTAACAGTGGGAAATATGTCCTTCGTCACGCCCGGGCCCCTGCCGGCCGCACGGCGGGGTAGGCCCGGGCTGTTGCCGGTATTCTTTCTGGGGACAACCCACCAGCAGAACGGACCACCTTGGTACAGATCGAACAGCTTGCCGCCCGCACTCCGGCGGTTTCGGTGGATGAGCTCCTTAAGGGTTTTTATCCGTCCCCACGGTTTGGCCAGGTCTCCTTTGCCAGCTACCGGCCGGACCCGAACCAGCCGTCCCAGGCGGCGGCGGTCAAGGCGCTGGAAGCGTTCGCCGCGGGAGTTGGAGCCGGCGACGGCGACGGCCTGTTCAAAAAGCTTTTCAGCAAGAAAGTCGCTACCAGGGCGGGGATCTACCTCGACGGCGGATTCGGCGTCGGCAAAACCCACCTGCTGGCCTCCCTGTGGCATGCCGCTCCGGGCCCCAAGGCGTTCGGAACCTTTGTGGAATACACCAACCTGGTCGGGGCGCTTTCCTTCCGCAAAACTGTTGAAGCCCTGAGCCACTACAAGCTTGTGTGCATCGACGAATTCGAGCTTGATGACCCGGGTGACACCGTGCTGATGTCACGCCTTATGCGTGAACTGGCCGACGCCGGCGTCAAGCTGGCTGCCACGTCCAACACCCTGCCGGGTTCGCTGGGCGACGGCCGCTTTGCCGCCGTCGACTTTGCCCGTGAAATCCAGGTCCTGGCGGACCAGTTCGACGTCATCAGGATCGACGGCGAGGACTTCCGCCACCGCGGCCTGCCCGCCGCCCCGGCACCGCTGAGGAACAGCCAGCTCGCCGCACAGATGAAGGCCGAGTTCGACGGCAAGACCGTGGCAGAGGACGAATTCAGTTCACTGATCGGCCACCTTGCCGGTGTCCACCCGAGCCGATACCGGCAGCTCATCGACGGCATCGACGGCGTCGTGTGGCGCAATGTGGAGACCATCACCGAACAGGCCGTGGCGCTGCGGTTCGTGGTGTTGGCCGACCGCCTGTACGACAAGGATGTGCCCATCCTGGCCAGCGGCGTCCCCTTCGACAAGCTCTTCACGGACGAGATGATGCACGGCGGGTACACCAAGAAGTATTTCCGTGCTGTGTCCCGTCTGACCGCACTGGCCCGCGAGGGCCAGAACCACGAGCCTTCCTAGGCAGCGGCCGGGGAAGCCGGACAGTCAGTTAAACGCCAAAGGTGCGGGTGCCGCCTCCCGGCGGGACCCGCACCCCCTTGACGTGCTAGGGCAAAGCCCTGGCCAAATCCTTCTTACGGAGCCCTGTCAACCGGGGGAACCGGGTTCACTGGCGGAGCCTGCTCGGTGGCAGGGGTCGCGCCGGGGGTTCCGTCGTTCTTGTCAACGAGCTTGGAAGCACCATCCTGGACCTTATCGACGTGACCCGCGTACTTGCCGCCGGTCTTTGAGTCGACAAAATCGCCGGCCTTGGTGATGCCGTCCTTGATGGCCCGCTCGTTGCCGTGGATGAGACCCTGAGCCTTGCCCTTGAGATCGTCAATCAGTCCCACGAGCACCTCCCTTCAATCGCGGAGCCAGGTCGCTCCTCCGCAACCGAGCCTAGCCCTGTCTGGCGGACGTGCCAAGGTGCTGTGACAAATGTTGTCAAGTCGGGGCGGGTCATTCAGGCAACAAAAAAGCAGCTCACGGAGAGCTGCTGTGTGTGGGCGATACTGGGATCGAACCAGTGACCTCTTCCGTGTCAGGGAAGCGCGCTACCGCTGCGCCAATCGCCCGGAACCGGAAGGCCGGCCATTTCGGATCTATTACTGGGGTAGAGAGCGGACGACGAGATTCGAACTCGCGACATCCACCTTGGCAAGGTGGTGCTCTACCAGCTGAGCTACGTCCGCGTATGAAGTACAGCCTGGCCGGTGGCCTAGCGTACTGCATGAAGCAAGTTTCCTTGCTTGGTGGGCGATACTGGGATCGAACCAGTGACCTCTTCCGTGTCAGGGAAGCGCGCTACCGCTGCGCCAATCGCCCATTTCGTCCGGTGTGAGCCGGAATCCATGGTTTTCACCGAGGTGGGTACGGGATTCGAACCCGTGTGAACGGCTTTGCAGGCCGCTGCCTCGCCTCTCGGCCAACCCACCGTGTAAGCTCCGATTCCGAAAAACCTTTGCCGTGACAGTGTCCTGCGAGCGGACGACGAGATTCGAACTCGCGACATCCACCTTGGCAAGGTGGTGCTCTACCAGCTGAGCTACGTCCGCATTTGGGCCGCTGAATCCTTGCCGTTTCGGGCAATTCCTCGCGTTCCAACGAGTAAGAACTCTATAGGAGGTTCATGGATTCTCCAAATCGCGCGTTCCCCAGCCGCGGCTATGCCCCTGGATCCCTGCAATCTAGGGGACTTTACTAATTACAGGCGTGTAATTCGAGCGGCGGCCCGTCTCGATTTCCATAAACCCCGCCGGGTCGGCTAGCATTCAAAGGCATCGGGGCGATTGGCGCAGTGGTAGCGCGCTTCGTTCACACCGAAGAGGTCACTGGTTCGAACCCAGTATCGCCCACCGAGCAGAAAGCCCGTCAGGACGCGGATTATCCAGTCCTGACGGGCTTTTGTTTTGTCTGGATGGTGCCCGCGTGGGGCAGCCGTGGGGCAAACGGTTTTACTGCCCATCCGCTGTCGGTGCCGGCAAGTAGCCTGTGCTGCTGGAGGTAACACTGATGCTGACCAGCACCCAGATGGAAATGATTGATACGGCCGCCGGAAGCTACAAGTACGCTGGCTCCCTCGAAGACCTCGTGAAGCAGCAATTCGGACTTTCGCCGACACACTACTGGCAGCTCGTGAACCAGCTTCTGCGAACGCCTGAAGCGGCAGCCTACCGGCCTGAAGCCGTAGCCCGGCTCAATGCCCGGCGGAGAACCCCTACGCCCCTACGCAGTCGCCTTCTGGGCTAATCAGCGGGCAAGAAGCCCGGTAGGCGATTGCCCCAACGGATCACCCTGTTTACTTCCGCGCAGCGGCGGTACTGGTCGACGTCCCACTCCGAGTCCGTGGCGCGCCGGACGTTTTCCTTAGGCATCCATGCCCAGTTCGTGTGCCCATCCTGATCAACCCAGGAGACGCTGATGTGCGTGGGGCTCCAGCGCGTGGACTCACCGTAGACGTCCACCGTCGCACCGCCGGCCAGCGGCACGGCAGCCAGGACCTTCGGGTACTTGCCGTACTCCCACGACTGGACATCCTCGGGGCACTTGAACCCGAGGGGCTTGAGATACTCGTAGGTGTTCCCGTCCTGGGCGAAGCTCGGCATGGCACTAATCTAGCCCCGGCAAGCTGACAGGGTGTTCGCGGGTGCTGAATACGAGTACCGAACACTCGTGTGTGGCCGGTCTACCAGATGATTGGCTGTGAGTGCCGACGAGGAGAGACCTTTAGAGACCGAAGGTTTCCCCCCCGCCCTCGTCGGCACCATACTCCTAAGGACGAAACCGCCCCACCCTCAAATGAGGGTGGGGCGGAAGTCGTATTTCAGTTAGTCAACAAAACCGGTCTTTCATAGCCCTTATGCTGGGGCCATGACAAATGAGGGAATGGGGCTTGCCTGGGGCGCATTCCTGACGACAATGCGGGACAGGCTGGGGCGCTTACTCGTGGATTCTCTTGCGGATCGGAGTCAGCATGCCCGCTAAATCGGTAATGCCGCGCAAGAAACGACTGATCGCGACGCTTCTGGCGTTTGCCTGCCTGCTCGTCATCGGAGATCAGCCGTTTCTCAACGCAGATACCGGGGCGCTGCCAGCCCGGACAGGCGGCGGGGTGGAACAGAGCGCTCAGCCATCCGCGGTCCGGAAGGGAGAACTCCTGAACCCTAAGGACGCCCCCTACAACGCGAAGGGCGACGGAGTTACTGATGACTCCGCCGCGCTCCAGGCGTGGCTCACGGCAGGCGGAACCCGCCTCGCAGACGGCACCTACCGCATAGTTACGGGCCTCACCCTTGCCGGCAACAACCGCCGCTTCTTCACGGAGAACGCTAAGATCCTTGCAGACAAAGCGAATATCACGGCGCTGACCGTGACGGGGAACAACGCCAACATCCGCGCTCACGTGGACGGGAACAACAAGGCAGCGTACGGTGCCAGCGTCACCGGAGCCGGTGCGGTCATAGAGAACGGCCGGTACGAAAACTTCCGCTCAACTACACAATCTGCCCGCGGCATCGACGTCAGAACCGCGGGCGGCGTTACTGTCCGGAACAACGTTATCCGCAACGTGGTGAGTGTCGGTGACACGACCTTGGGAAACGGCAATGGCGCCTCCCGAGGCATCGTCCTGAGCGCCTCTGCAACAGCAACCGCCGCTTCGGTCATCTTGGCCAACCGGATCGAGAACATCACGGGTGAGGAAGGTGACGCGATTCAGGTGCTCTTCTTCGATGGCACATCCTCAACCCCTTTCAACTCCGGTAGGACGACCGTTAGCGATAATGACATTCGGAACGTCTCCCGCCGCTTCATCAAAATCCAGGCATCGGACGTCACCGTGCAGCGCAACAAGCTAAATTTCTACCTCACGACGACCCGGGCTAACCCCTCGTCAGCAATCAGTATTATTCAGTCCGAATACGTCAAGGTTCTCGGCAACGAAATAAACACGAACCTGACCACCAGTTGCATCGCGGTAACCGGCGCCTCTGGAACGCCTCTTCGCGGCATTGAAATACGCGACAACGTACTGCGGCAGGAGGAAGAGAAGACTTCAGTTGGCATCTATCTGAGCTGGACTACGTCCCCGATAGTCCGGGACAACAGCATCTACGGCGGCGGCGTGCCAGTGTGGATAGGTTCGTCTACCAACGCACTCGCAACGGGAAATGCGCCCTACCCCGGCGTTGCTGCCTCCAGATGATCTCGGCCCAAAAAAGCACGAGCTCAGGGATACGTTGAGCTGCCCGCTCTAACTTCGACAAGGACCCGGGGCCGGTCGCCCCACCGTACGGCCAAGTTAGCCGGCACCACCACCTAACCGCCGAAAGCGCCCGCCCGCCGAAGTGGACGAGCGCGATTGCGACTTGAGTTTAGGAACCGAGCGAGAGTTTCACGCCTGATTCAAGTTCCTCACGCGTGTACTTGATGGTGCCGCGACCCGAGATCTCCACACTGTAGAAATCCGAGCCACCTTTTAGATCTGAGGCGGCAAACGGGAACTTGCACCAGCCATCGTCATACTTTCCTATCGTCCGGTCTAGTACTCGTGCATACAGCGACGACGGTGGTCCCTGACACTATCGGGGATGGCCCAGTCTGTAGGCTGCTCGAATGCGGTTTCAGGCTCGCTGAGATCTGCATCCTTGAAACGATCCTTTAGCCTTGCGATCGCCATGGTCACTTCAGCGTCCCACAGTGCCAGGGGAGTTGCGATGTGCTTCTCCCCGACGTATGGCCGCGAAATGGTGACACGCCCATCGAGGGCAACGTAGTCAGAGTGCTCGGCCGCGATCTCATTTAGGAACAGGTTCATGTGATTTTTCACGTGGTCCTGATCGCCGATGTTCTGGACGAGGTGCAGCATATTCCCTCGGTTCCACCGGGGATCGGTGTATAGGTCGATCGCCCGGGTGCGGCCCACGAAGGAATCAGCCACTTCGGCTTTGGTCATCCCGGGGAAGGCCGTCTTGATGGTCTGTTCTGCCCAGCGTTTGTGGTAGTAGCGGAAGATGTCTGTCTGCCCCGAAAGGCTGACGGCGACAGAGCGCCCGAATCGAGTGGCCAGGCGCATGGCAGTGAAGCCGCCTCCGGACGATCCGTCGAATACCGGGAATACCGTTGACGTTGCAGCCATGACCTTGCGGGTTATGAGCTCCATCCAATCGTCGGGGTTTACCTTGGGCGTACCCGCGTACCAGGCCAGGAGATTTGACTCGTCGAGAGTCAATGTCGGGTCAGCAAACAGTAGGAATGGTGCACGGGTCATGACAGAGGAGGTGAAGCGGTGGAACATGAATCCGGGCTGCCCACCCTTCGCGCCATGCAGAGTGATTCGGAGGACGTCACTCGCCTGGGAGTTCGCGCATCCCACCATGAAGCCCAACGTCATGCCATCACCTATGCGGATCTGGTATATCCGTATGTCGTCGTCGGGCGAGGGTTGGAAGTCGTCTATGTCGGTCAGTTCATAGACTGGGCGCTTGTAGTAGGGGTGGGTCTCTTCGACAATTCTCATGGTGTCTTTCTGGAAGTCGGCCGCTGCGAGGTCGATGCGGCGGCTTGGGGCTGTGGCACCTGCTGATTCTAGGGCACCTCTTCAATACCTCCACTGAACCTCCACAGGTACGTAGCGTTGCCCGACAAACTGCAAGTGTTTTTCACTCAGTAGGTACCTCCGGCACCGTAAAACGGGTACCGACTACGCGGGTGGAGTGATAGCTGCCGGTGCTTGACTTCGTATCTTCCTTCGAATTGGAGTTGAGATGCGAATCAAATCAGGGGTGCGCGGCGCTGGTAGAACGTTCGCCGTCGGCGCGATGTCGGCTGTCCTGCTCGTATCTGCGCAGCAACCAATCCTCAACGCGGATGTGGGCGCCCGAGCCCTCCTGTCGACCGAAACTCTAAACGTTGCAATCGACCCGAAGGCCGCTCCTTATAACGCGAAGGGCGATGGAGTCACTGATGACTCTGCAGCTCTCCAGGCGTGGCTCAATGCGGGTGGAACCCGCCTCGCCAGTGGAACTTACCGGATTACCAAGGGCCTGATCCTGAGCGGCGACAACCGCCGGCTCTACACTGAGAACGCCAAGATCCTCGCTGACGGCACGAACATCACTGCACTGACAGTTACCGGCAGCAATGCCAGCATCAGCGCCTACATCGACGGGAACAACAAGGCATCAGACGGCGTCAAAGTCACCGGGCCCGGGGCGGTCCTTGAAAATGGGTGGTACCAAAACTTCCGCTCAACCACGCAGTCCGCCCGCGGCATCGAAGCGAGAACTACGGGTGGCATTATCATCAGGAACAACGTCATCCGCAACGTAGTGAGTGTCGGTGACACGACCTTGGGAAACGGCAACGGCGCCTCCAGAGGCATCCTGCTCAGCGGCCCGGCAGCGGCAACCGCCGAGTCGGTCATCTCGGCCAACATGATCCAGAACATCACCGGTGAGGAAGGCGATGGAATCCAGGTGCTCTTCTTCGACGGCAAAACATCCACCCCTTTCAGCTCCGGCAGGGTGGCCGTCAGCGACAACAACATTTGGAACGTGTCCCGCCGCTTCATCAAAATCCAGGCCTCGGACGTAACCGTGCAGGGCAACAAGCTGTGTTACTACCTCACGACGAGCCCCGCTAACCCGGCCACATCAATCGACATAATTCACTCAGAGAATGTCAAGGTCATCAGCAACGAGGTGAATCCTAACCTGTTGGGACCCGTCGTTATCGCTGTGAGAGGACCATTAGGGGTGCCTCTTCGCGGCATCGAAGTACGCTCCAATATCATCCGACAGGCGGCGACGAAGAAGTCAGTTGGCATTTATCTGACTTGGACTACCGCCCCGATCATTCAAGGCAACCTCATCTACATCAACGGCACAGCCATTCAAATGAGCTACACTACCGGCGCAATCCAGTAATCCTTTCCCCGCTAAATTCAATGTCGCCGCCGACCGCCCACGCAGTGATGCGCAGGCAGTGGATCGGCGTCAGCTTGAACAGTGGATGCGACCCCTAGAATGGTGGTCATGACTTTCGGGGAAAAGCTGTTGAACACTGCCGGCGAGTACGCGGGCCGCCAGCCAAGCGAGATTGCCGCAGAATACGAGCAGGTCGTCTTGGGTCTTGTGTCTGAGAACAAGGTCGAGGGCTGACTCATCGTGGCTGATAGTTTGTACGATCTTGCCAAGCGCCTTGGATCGCCGCGGGGGACGCGAAGTGAAAGCCTTTTGCAAGCCATCGAGCACCACACAGCAGGTATGCGGGCGAAGGACAGCATCGAAGTTCTTGAGATAGGCGAAGCGCCTCAGCAAGAACTCTCTGTCTGGAAGGAGTGGTTTTCCGGCAACTCCTGCTACGCCGTAAGCAGCGCTGCGGCAGCCGTACGCGACGACTCCTATTGGTATGCAGTTGCGAGTCAGCGGTCCCCTCACCTGGTGTTGTCAGATGGCAGCCTGAACCCGGACCATCAGGTGCGTTTCTTCTCCCACATCTTCCCGGTTGCCCAGCCTGGCGCCGTGTTTGTGTTGGAACGCGGCGGCTCGAGCGGACAGGCAGAGGGGTTAGAAGCTTTACTGGCAGAAGTCCTGAGCGCGAAACTCTCCACGGGGTCTCCGCTCACTAAGAGAACTGACTTCCTCGGTTACTGTGCAAGAAACATCGTGGCCGTTGAGCAGACAGAGTCTGCAGTCATTGTCCGGAAGCGCACCTTCGAGCTACAGAAATACACGGCCGCACCTTTACGGGAACTCGCTGAATCGACTTGGCTCCTTGACCCCCCTGGAACTTACGCAAGGGTAACCCCAAAGATTTTTGGGTCGGAGGAAATAGAGCGCAGGACGCTCCATATGATCAAAACTCTCGGCCACACGGCTCACCCTGCAGCGGAGATAGGCGTCCTCAAGGACGTAGTCGTTGTAGAAGGCGGAATCGTTGTGACAAGCGACAATCGCATTGTCGAGGAGTCTTTCATCAACGCACGCCACACGGCGCAGCGAGGTCCGTTCTTCCGCGTAGGTCAGGGAGACATGTTCGTATCGGAGAAACCTGTCTCAGGGCCAGACCGCCTCGTTGACGGTAGGCACGCAATCATCAAACAGACCTGGGACCTGAACTTCGGTCATTGGCTCGTGGACACGTTCCCTCGTGTTGCGAATATCCTTGAGAAATTTCCAACCGAACCGTTACGGTACATTCTCAACGGTGCTGCCCCTCCCCACATCAGGGAACTTCACACAGACGGCCTCCGCGCATTCGGCATACCCGAAGACCGGATCGACTTTGTCGATAGACGCCCTACGTTCGTCAAAGAGGCGATCTATGCAACGCCAATGACCTTGCCGCCTCTTATCAAGTCCCCTCGCGCAATCCAGATACTGGAAGGGGTGAGCCGCCGTTACGAGCAACCGGAACATCCAGCAGGCTCCGCGACGCGCAAGATCTACCTGACACGGAACAACTACCCCAGGCGGAACCTGCTAAACGAGTCCGAGATTTTGCCGATACTTGCCGCAGCTGGTTACGACGTCATCGTTCCGGAACAACTTTCATTCGCTGAACAAGTCAAATTATTCGCCTCCGCGAGCCACGTCGTGGGGAACATGGGGGCAGCATTTTCCAACCTGGCCTTCAGCCCGAAGGGCGTAAAGGTTTTCGCCCTGGCGACAGAGCACATGCTGCATGACTACTTTTACGATCTCGTCTGCCACAAGGGCGGAGAGTATTGGGCCCTCCAGGGTAGTGCGTCTGGTTCAGAGGTTGGCATCGGGGCTGACTTCTCCATCGACACGCACGAATTCGGCCGTCTGTTTGCAGAATTCGATCTGCCGGCCGGCCTCGTCCTATAGCATGTCAGTCATGCTTACAGCCCAAGAAGAAGCCCAGTTCGTCGTGTTCGATGACCTCACCGAGAGCGGGGTCCCGCAAACCAAAGTTTTGGAGAGCGGGCCCCCGGTCGAGTGCGTTGACGCCACCTATCGCCCCGAGGCTAACTGGACTCCTTAGCCGCCGATTCTTGATCGCGGCGGGCGAGTTCTTGCATAAGCAGCCGTTCCCGGACGAGTGCTTCCCCGAGAGCTTTGCAGGCTTCGGCGTAGGCGTCTTGAATACTGATTTCCATGTTGCTCCTTACGATACGGTGGCGGTGACGACGCCGGAGTTGTTGACGGCGATCCGGTAGCGGGTGCCGTTTGGTGCTTTGACTAGGATGCCGCCGCCGAGTGCGAGGTTTTCGTACTCGCCCCCGGCGCTGAACCTTGCGACCTGCCCCGACGCGTTGAGCAAGGACAGCGTGTCCCCGGTGCCAAGGTTGCGGAACTTGGCTAGCGTGCCGTTCCCGGTGCCGGTCTTGTCGATGTCGAGCGTGTTTCCGCCATCGGTTACGGTCTTGAAGTAGACGCCATAGTTTTTGCCTGACAGGAAGATGCCGTACTTGGCCGCCCCTGAGACATCGGTCATGGTGATGTTCAGACCGGTGCCCGCGCCCTGCTGAGCAAGGTTAATCCCGGCCCCGGTGCCCTTGTTGAGAACGTCAAGGGCCGAGCCTGCCCCGGTTCCCTGCTTGGAGACGTAAAGCACTCGGGTGTCGATACCTGCCGGTGTTTCGATGTTCAGCGCGTACTGGGAGGCGTACTGCCCGACGATCCGCATGTCCTTGGTGGTCAAGTTGTTCCACACTAGGGAATCGGTGAGGAACAGCGCGTCCGTGTCGGTATTGGGCTTGAACTGAAGGAACGCGCCAGTGCCGTAATTGCCTGGGTTCTGGGTTTGGTTGTCCGTGTTCTTGATGTAGATCGCGGACCCGATGTCCGTGTTATCAATCTGGAACGCGGGCGCTGCTCGCGAGTACTGGTGGATGGTGATCGCGTTCTTTGCGCCGACCTGGTTGGCGACGTTGATGCCGTATGCCTGCCCGCCGGCCGTGCCCAGCAGGCCCGCGCCCCTGTGCGTGATGACGATGACGGATGACTCATGATCGGCGGTATCAGTGAAGCGGAGGGTGGCCATCGGCCCGGACGACGTGTCCGTGATGTTCACTCCATCCGTCGAGGGTCCCGAAAACACGCCATTGAACTGCCGTGGGGTCAAGGTCGTGGAGGGGTTCCAGTTGGCTGAGCTGTAGCTGGCGCCCGATGTGAAAGCCACTTTCGCGGACACAACATCTCCGGCAGGACTGAGAACTATTTCGCCCGCGAGGTAGGCCGTGGTGGCTTTCCACTTAGGAACGAAGGCAGCGGAAAGTGCCGCCTTTGTGGCGCCGCTTCCGCTGACCGCGGCGGCGATGGCTGTGTCGGCAGGGGCGCCAACGAGGGCGGCGGAAGAAGCCGCGGCCGCGGCAGAATTTGCAGCGTCCCCGCTGGCCGTTTCGGCTGCTTCCCTGGCAGCGATGGCTTCGTTGCGGAGTCCATCGTAGGAGTAGAAGAACCCTTCGAAGGTGCCTGACTTCCACTTCACCCGAGGGACTGTAACGATGCATGGCTGTATGAATCCATACGCGTTGGACGTGAGCGGGTTGGTAAGTGGGAGCCCCGACGGGTCCTTGAGCGTGATCGGTGAGACGCCGGCCTCGTCGGACGGGTCGTAAAGGTACACGGTCCCGTCCCGAACCACGTTCTCAGGGTTGAGCGGGTCCACGACCAGCTGCATGTCGAGCGGGTAATCAGTCATTGGTGACCTCTTTCTGAATGTTCTTCGGTGTCACCTTGAGCCGCAGGAGGTAGGAGCCCATCGCCGTCAGGAACGACTTGGTGACGAGGATCAGAAGTGCAATCCAGAAAGCCTCTGTGGTCACTTCGAAGGCGCTCATCAGGTTGGTGATTCCTCCGCCGATCAGCACGAGGGCGTCAAGGATGAATCCGGTGTACAGGGTGCGCCAGGCCCGGGTGAGTGCATCGATGTGCAACGCCCACCACGGATCCTTGGTGGCTGCCGGCAAAGCTTCATGGTCTCCCACGGGTAGGTCCTCTCTGTGGATGAATGGTTGGCTAGACGAGATTGAGGACCTGGCCGGGGTGGATAAGGTCGGCGTTGATTCCTGGGTTGGCCCGGATGATCTGTGCCAGCGGGATGCCGAACTGATCTGCGATACCTGAGAGTGTGTCGCCCGGATCGACGATGCACTGGGTGACGGGCGGCGTTACCACGGATCCGGACGGGAGGTTGAGTACCTGTCCGATCTCGATGGAGTCAGGGTTGGCCAGCTGCGGATTCACCGCGATCAGGGCGGAGAGGTCGGCGCCGAACTGCGCGGCAATACCGGACAGGGTGTCTCCCGGGTCAACGACGCATTCCGCGTAGCCGGCTGGCCGCTCCACGGTTGCCGGAGCCGGCGCGGACTGCGGCGTGACGACTACAGCATCGGGTGCTTCGCCGCCGGTTAGGACGTCGTTGATGGAAGCGCGGAGACCGTCCATCCCGCCGGGCCAGCCGGCCGGATCGATCTTGCCCTCAGATGAGTACTCCTTGTGGCTGATCTGCAGGCGGGCGTCCTCTGGCAGATGCGAGAGGTAGGCGCGTTCCAGTGCGGCGCCCAGGTGCGGGGCGACCCGGATCTGATCTTCGGTCCAGTCCCAGGGGGCGACGCCTGAGGATTCCATCTCGATGCCGATGAGGTAGTGGTTGCCCATGTCCGTCGGGACGCCAGCAGCGGATCCTGCCCCGGCGTGGTTAGACAGCCCGGCCGCGGTGATGTAGACGGTGCCCGATCGACCGAAAACGATCTGGCACAGCGGACCAGCGACGTCGCTGCGCCCATAGGTGCAGATGTTCAGCGACGGCGCGTCCATGGCGGCCAAGGAGTTGCGGCTGGCCACGGTGTGGTGCCAGACGATGCCGCGTACTTCGGCGAGATCACGGCCGAGGAATCCGCGGTTCTGCCAGCCGTCGACTTCCACGACAGTCAAACCGGCATCGCGGAGGACGTTTGCGAGGTTGGAGAGGATCATGATGGCCCCTTTCCGGGCATGAAAAAAGCCCCGACGTGCGCGGGGCTTAGCGGGGTCGTGCTTCCTAGAGGTTCGGGTTGGCCAGGATTGATGGCGGGGCGGCTGCAACGGCGCGGCACTGGCCGCCGTCGGAGTCCACTTCGCGGTCGGTGTACGTGATCCGCCACAGGCCGTTGTCTTGGCAGAATGTGTCGGCGATTCCGCGCCCCGGATCGCCCTTGGGGCCGCCTGGACCTTCCGGCCCGGCCGGACCCCGGCACGCATCGTTAGTGCAGGCAGTTTGTACGGCAGCGAGGACCATCTCTGGGCTGGGCCCGGGGCCGGTTGCGCCGATGCAGGCACCGGCGGAGCAATAGTCGGTGACCGCGGCCAGGACCGTCTCGTACTGGGGGGCCAAGGGTTTGGCGTCTTGGCCGTCCTTGCCCGCCGGGCCCGTGCAGCGGCCGTCAGAGCAGAACTTCACGAACGCCGCGGCAATGTCATCGGCCGTGGGCTCGGCGCCGTCAGCGCCCCTGCAGTTGGGGCCCTCCGCGCAGTAGGCGCGGAAGACCTGCACCAGTTCCGCCCGAGACGGGCCCAGCACAACCGGGGGTTCCGCCGGCTGTTGTATCGGCTCCTGCGCCGCGGTGGCCAGCTTCTCGCAGAGATCCTTGTCGAATATCTCCGTGTCCTTGGTCCCGCATAGCGCCTTCTGCGCCTCCTTCGCCAGATCCTTCTTCTCGGCCTGCTCCGTGACGACCTGCGCCCCAGATACGTCCACCTGATGCAGAGCAATGTTTAGCAGCGGCACAATGATCGCCACCGAGATGGCCAGCAGCATCGCCAGGCCGAACAGCCACCATTTCTGCCGCTGATCCCGCACCCTGGCCTCTGTCACTTTCTGCTCAAGATCAGCCGTTTGCTGCTCCAGTTCCTCGCTCATACGTCCTCCAACTTAGGGATGGCCGTCCACTTATCCGGCTCGGGTTCGATGTCGTGCCGGAGCAGCTGCTCGCGCCAGGCGTTACCGTCGGCCGTTTTGATCTCCAACGCCAAATTCAGCCAGCGGTTCTTCTGCTCGGATTTCCGCAGCTGCTCCTTGAAGTGGTCCACCATCATGGCTTCCCCCGTCTCGCGCTTCTTGTCAGCCCGCCGGATGAGGAACGCCATGCCCCCACCGAGCGCGCCGAGCAGCGCCACGACCGCCCCAATAAATCCTGTTGTGGCGGTGATAACTCCAGCATCCACACGTCTAGTCCTCCCTCGTGGGCTGTCTGGCGATTACCACCCGATCGCTATCCAATTGGCGCGGTGTAGCTGGCCGGGTAGCCTTGTCCCGTTGTCGCCCTGCACCGTGTAGACGAAGCTGTTGGTGGAGATCGGCTGGGGCCAGTGCGGAGCGCCAGCCATTGCCATTGAAATGGTCTTCCCTATCGCCTGATCGATGGAGCTGTCCCCGTTTTCCGCATTGGCGTAGAGCACCCCGTTAGGGAATGGATTGGGGAAGGTGACCCTGGCGTACCCACTGTTGTCCGCATTGGCGACCAGCGTTCCGGTCTGCACCAAGAACTGGACCCCTGCCGCAGGCGCCCCGCCTACCAGCGAATTACCGACCCCGAAAAGGGGTATTTTGCCGATGTCGGAGGCCTTTACCCACGCCACGGTGTCACTCGCTCCGATGACCAGGCGCCAGATCGCTCCGTTGATGTTCACCTCAGTGCCGATCCGCTTCAGGTATGTTCGGACCAGGTCATCCTTGGCCAACATGCCGCCGTTTCCGGCCCACACGCGGAGATCCACCAAGTCTTGAGGCTGGGTCTGGCCGCCCACCCACTTGGCCAGGTACAGCGGCTGATCATCCAAGGTGCCGGGAGTGTTCTCGCGTGCGGCCGGGATCTCCTTCGCCGATCCACCGGCAACCTTCGTGACCAACGTCGGGCCGCCCGCCAAGGGAGTCCAGTCACGCCGGACGGTGATCAGGTCCCACCGGGTCACCCCCGCGGCAGGAGCGTCGCACACAACCGTCACAACGCCGGGGGACTCGTCCAGCACACCGTGGCCCCAAGCTTTGCCGCCGGCGACATTCACCGCGTACGGCGTGGACGGATGGGCGGTGACCTTGAAATCTCCCTGGCCGTCGACGCCGTACTCGGACGAGCCGATGTGCGGGTGGGCCTTCGCCCACTTGACCTCAGTGACGAGGGAAGCGGGCGTGCCCGCGCTCGTGTCGTAGAACGTGCTGAGAATGGACACTGGTTACTTCCTTCGGAGGTCTCGGACGCCCGCCGCGACGGTGGCTATCGCCTGGGCTAGTTCCTGGTCTGTGTTGTCGCTGATCTCGCCGATAGCCGGCACCACCTCGAGGCCGTTACTCCGCGTCCAGGAGATCGCCACCGAACGCAGCGTGTCCGTGATGGTCAGGCCCGCCCCAACTTCGAGGCTCACCCGATCACCCACGCGCACACCGCCCGGGCCGCCGTATCGGAAGACGGATGTCTCGGAGAGCTTCACGGACAGGCCCGACTTCTGGGCGGTCTCCGCGAACGTCTCGGCCGCGCGCTCCCCGTAAACGTCGCCGACGCCGGAGTCCCTGGCGTCGCGGAACACCTCGATCCGCTCGCCAATCGCTGCGGCGAGCGCCGGGTCTGTGTAGCCGACGAAGGTTCGGAGGGTTCCTTCGCCTTGGCCGCCGACGATGACGTCGGTGGCTTCGGCTTCGGCCTGGTCCCACTCCCATTCGGTGACTACGCCGCCGGCTTCTGTGAGGGTGCGGGGGTGCAGTTGCGGTGTGTAGCAGTCCACTATGAGGCCGGAGCCTTGCTGGCGGACGGTGACGCCGATCCCGGCGGTGTCGACGGCGGGAAACAACCGGTCAGCGAGGGGGTGGAAGCGGAAGGCTGTGGTGATGTTGTCGCCGCGGCCCAGGTCCGGGCCGACGGTGACAGGTTCGCCCAGGCGATTGATCGCGTTGGCCGTAACGGCCGCCTTGACCACGGTCTCCGCTGGGCCGCTGAGGGTGTGGTATTCGCTGGTCTGGGCGTTGAGTGCTGCGGTGGGGACCGGCCAGCCGCTGATGCGATGGAAGAGCCGGAAATCGTCCACAACGGTGAACGTCATCGACCCGTTCAGGGACGGGCCCTGGCCCTTCTTGGCGCGGACCTTGCCGCCGATCAGGTACTCGCCCTGGTACTCGATGGTGACCCGGGCGCCGCGCTCCATAAGCAGCGGCAGCTTCGCGTTACCGGAACCTACGGTGATGGAAGCGTCGCCGATACCGTTATGGACCGGAACAGCCACCACTGATTCGGGATCCCCGAGCCAGCCCTGCCGGACGAAGTCCTTGTCGTAGAGGGTGATGACGAACGGTGATTCTTCGTCTGTCACCAGGCCCTCCAATACAGGGGCGTCAGTTCGACCAGCATTGCCCCGCCTCCGGTGATGCTGATGTTGACCGGGGACGTCTGGCCTGCCGGGATCCTTGCCCAGTTCACAGCGCCCGTAAGATCCGCGGTGCGATCAACAGGGTTCGTAAACAAGGCCGGAGTGTTCCCCGTCGCCGGGGTGTAGTCACATTCAAGCGCGGTACGCACCCGGGGGTCCGTGTCGATGACGACCGCCTTGCCAGCCGCCACCACGAACGGGACTTCGACGACGTCGGCACCCACGCCCGCATGGGCTGCGGTGGACGGGCCAATGACTGTCCACACCGGCCAGGCGTCCTCGTCGCCGTCGTTCGATACCGCAGCGTTGGCCATAGTGTGGCCGGTCATGATGTTCACCATCTGCGGGCCCACGGCCTCGTAGAACTCCTGAGCCCCACCAGCTCCCCACGCGGCCCGTACTGTGGTGCCCGTCCAGAACGGCTGGTCAGCGACCAGGAGAGCCACGTAGGCGGCCCAGCGACGCATCGCCGGGTCCGTGTCGTACGCGTGATCCTCCGGGATGTAACGGAGCTTGATGGACCGCTTGGCGCCCGTGCCGCCAGGGCTGACTGTGAGGGTCCCCTGGCGGCGCGGATGCATCGACTTCCAGAACCTCCGGTCATGCTCAATCCACGCCTTGGAACTGGCGTCCTCGAACACGGCCAACGGCAGAACGACGTTCCGCTCCTCCGCGATCGCGCCCGTGAACACCTGCCCAGGAACAGCCGGGCCCTTCCGGACCCACTGAGTGAACTTCGGGTGATGCAAGCCCTCGACGCCGTCGCGCAGCAGGCAGACGCCACCATTCGGGTCCGTGAGGTCCCAAACGGTGCCGTCATGCCCGGTCCACGTCATACCGGTCTTGACCCATAAAGCGGCCGGGACCGGAGCCGACGGCGCCGGAACTGCATAGGCGATACCTGCCACGGTTACCCTCCAGCTGTGATCAATTTGAGGTTGCTGCGGGTAGATGCCCGCCGCTTCTTGGCATCCATCGCGTCAACGATGTGATCAGGATTGCCGTACACCGGGCCATTGAAGTTCACGATCGAGCCAGCTGCGGCGGCGGCGGCCGCTCCAGCATCCCTTCCGGCCGTCGCACTGGACCCCTGACCGCCATTGACGCTGAGCGACGCACTGGACATCAGCCGCTGTGCTGCTGCTGCCACCGCGCGCTGCTCAGAATCGATGCCACCCGCGAAGTCCTTGGCCAGCGCCTGCCCCGAGAAAGAGGTGTAACCCCTGCCGCTGAACGGACCCCTTTTGGCTGGCGAATGCGGGAAAAACGACTTCGCGAAGTCCAGCACGCCACCCACCGCGTCGCCGATGGCCCCGACCATGCCGGAAATTCCATCAATGAATCCCTGGATCAGGGCCTGTCCCGCATTCAGTAGGAATGAGCCCAGATTGCCAAGGGCCGACATGATATTTCCGGGTAAATCGACGAAGAACCGGACGATATTTCCGATAAATCCGCCGACGCCACTGACCACGTTTGACCAGGTGTCGGAAAAGAAGCTTCCGACCCGGCCAAGCCCGTCCTGGATGCTGGACCAGACCCGCTGGAAGGTTGGAACCAAGGTTCCGGTAAACCAGCGGATCACGTTATTCACGGTGTCCTGGATGAACGAGAACACCGATTGGAAAATCTGCCGACCCAGCTCGGTCTGGGTAAAGAACCAGATCAGGCCAGCGACCAGGGCAACAATCGCCAGGATCACAATCCCGATGGGGTTGGCGCTCATCGCCGCGTTCCAAGCCCACTGCGCAGCCGTCGCGATACCTGTTGCCGCTGCCCCTGCGAGCTGTGCCGCCTTCGCAGCCACCATAGCTGCGCCGGTAGCCACCATGGATCCGATGGCTGCGAGACGCGAGCCTGTGCTCGCCGTGGTGGCAACCGTGTCCGTGACCGTCGCTGCGGTCTGTCCACGGATGGCTGCTGCCAGGGCGAAGTTCGACGCGGCCTGAGCTGCAGCCACTGGCACGGACGCCAGAGCCGCGATGTTCCCTGCGATCTGGGCGAGCCGCCAGATCACCACTCCCGCCGCGAGCGCGATTATCGCTGCGGTCAGGATTCCGGTGTTGTCAGCGAGAAACTGCATAGTGCCAGCAGCACCCTCGAGGAGCGGCTTCAGGAGCGGGAGTGCCCCGGCGATCAGCTTGCCGATTTCGGTGGACATGTCGCCGACGGCTTTGCCGACCTCAACGAGGATAGGCCCGGCAGGACGTGCCACGGCAAGAAACGCCTCCCACACTGAGCCCATCTGTGAGAAATCGCCGGTACTGACGGCCTGTTTGATGGCATCGTAGGCCAGCCGGACACGGTATCCGACTTCCTCCATGAAGCCAGGAAACCCCGAGGACGTGATGTCGCCGTCGGCCGCGATGAAGGCTGCCTTGAAGGCGTAAAAGCCGCCTCGGGCTTCGTCAAGTGCTACGCGCGTCCCGTACCCGAAGCGCTCCATGAACCCGGCGAAACCGGACGAGGTGATGTCGCCGTCCGCCGCCGAGAAGGCGGCCTGAAAGGCGCGGATGCCACCGATAGCCTCGCCTAGGAACTTGCCGAAACCGGTGGACGGGTCCAGCCCCAGAGCCTTGACGAGATCCGGGGTCAGTGCCCCTGATGCTATGCCAGCCTGGAACGCGGAAATCTTGGCCACAAAATCGGTCAGGCCTGTAGCGAAGACTGTGGCGCGGGCCGTCGACTTTTCAAATGCGGCGGGCAGCCGGTCGTTCATAAAGCCGTAGAGCGACGTCGCTGCGGGCAGGAAGGCCGCAGCGATGGACTGCTTGCCTTCCTTCATGATGGCGTTGAAGGTCGACTGGCGGGAGGCGAACGTTCCGGCTTCGCGGGCCGCGGCGCCGTGGGCATCTGCGGTCTGCTTCATAATCAGCGACAGTGTCGCTGCCTGGGAAGCCTCAGCAGAAAGCGAGCCGCCGACTTTCTCGAAGCCCAGGGCAGCGGCCTCGGCGTCGATCTTCGCCTGGTTGAGGCTTACGCCGTACTTCTCGATCGGGTCGCGCTCACCCTTAAGTGCCGAAGAAAGGGCCTCGACGGCGCCCTTGGTTGAGCCACCGAACTGGGCGGAGAGATCCCCGCCCAGGCTGATGAGCTGGTTGGTTTTGGGGGCGAGCTGATCCATGGCGATGCCGCCGTTTTTCAGCTGCGCACCGATCACGGTTCCGAGCTCGTTGTACTCGTTCTTGGTCAGGCCCAAGGCGTTCTTCGCGTTCGACGCGTAATCGAACATGGTGGCGGAGGCGTCTTTGAAGACAGCCTGGATGCCACCAACAGACTGCTCCAGCTGGCCCGCGCCCTGGATGGACTCGACGAAGCTGTCCTTGAGCTTATCGATCCCGATCAGGGTGCCGAGCCCTACAAGGGCGCCCCGGAACGCCTGGCCGAACGTCCGGCCGCCTTCACGGCCGGACGTCTCAACCTCGCTGGAGACCTTGCTGCGGAAGCCTGTGAAGACTGGCTCGATCGCTACCTGGCCGGAACCGACTTCATCAGCCATCGGGCGTCTCCGTTCGTAATTGCCCGAAGGCGCTCATTGCCCTCAGCTGCTTGGTCAGGGCCTGTCGTTCTTCAGGTGTGACATCAGCGGCCTTGGGCTCGGTGTCCCACGGCAGATCAATCTGAATCGGCTTGTCACCCTTGCCTCGGGTCGCGTTCACCACGCGGGCAAACGTGCCGGCAGCATAGATTTCCTGCCTGCTGGCCGCGTACTTCCAACCAAGGATTGACGCCGTGAGGTGCGAATCAAGTTCCTGGGTCAGACCCTCAATTAGGTCCGCCGCTTCCTCGTAGCTGTAGCTCAAGCCCATTTCGTCGGCGCTGAGCTGGAACCTCTTCCGGAAGTCGTAACGGACTGCCGGCCAGTGGTCCTCTACTAGCTCGAGGAAGGACCGGATTTTCCCACTGAGTCGCCCAGCTTCTCGCCGACGGCCTGCATCCACTCCATAGCGAATAAGAGCGTGTCTGCCCCGTCATGGAGTCCGGTGAGCGTCTCCGCGTCCTCCGGAGCCATGATCTGCTCCAGGATGTAATCCACGATCTCTTCTTCAGGAATGCCGGCGTCCTCAACTTTGAGGAGGACTTTCATCTTCCTGTAGGGGACCAGCAGGCTCAGCGAGATTTCGCCGTCTACGTTTGTCTGGCACTTCAGCGTGTTCTCCACGATGAGACTGCGGGGCTTCGGCCCGGGCTCAGGCGCCGGCTTCGGTGCTGCGCTCTCGGCTGCAGCTGGCTTGCGCGTGCGAGGGGCTGCCGGCTTTTTCGTGCTGGGTTCGGCTGCTTCAAGGGCTTCCGTGGTCATGGCTTGTCTCTCTTCTGACGGGTGGTGATGGGTGGAGCTGCTGCCCCGCGCTCACCCATCAAGAGGCGCGGGGCAGCAGGTGGTAGGGCGACTAGACGTCGCGTGTGTAGGAGAACGGTGCGGACTGGCCCACAGGGTTGGTGACCACGACGCTGGAGACGCCAGCCGCGCCGGCAGGCAGCACCGCGTCGATCTGCGCGGCAGACACGATGTCGAAGTCCGTAGCAGCGGTCCCGCCGAACGTGACCGCGGTTGCTGTGGCGAACGCTGTACCGGTGATGGACACCAGCTCGCCGGCGCCGGCAGGATCCGGGGAACCTTCAACAGCGGTGATCGTCGGGATGGTCGTCACCGTCGTCACAGCCGGGATCAGCCACTCACCGATGTGGTTGTTCTCCAGCCCGGGGGCGCGGTCAATCTTGAACGTGACCTCATAGCCCAGCACGTTGCCGCGCTCGGACTTATCCTCAGCGACCGATGCGACCGTAGCGTTCGCAGCCACGCGGCGCCGGATCATCCCGTTCTTGAAGATTTCCTCCGTGAAGATGACGTACTTGGCGCTGGTGCCGCCGCCGTCGATCGTGATGTAGCCGTTCACGTCGGCGGTCTTGCCGCGGATGATGGAGCGCACAATCTCATCGGTCTGCGCGAACTTGACCTTCAGCTCCACGTTGGCCAGGCCCGACGGGAGAGAAAACCCTTCCTGCCAGAACTCGATCGGATCGCCGTCAGCTTCCATCGACCACTCAAAGCCGCCGTCCTCCGTCAGGAGGCCGGGAAGCTTGTAAGTCACCGACAGGGCGAGGGACCGGGAACCGCCAGCAACCGGCGTCGGCACCGCGGTGCCAAAGGGTGCGATGCCGATGTGCCCGGTGACCGGTACGCCTACGGCGCTTACATCATTTCCAAAGCTGTCTGCAGCCATTACTTGCCTCCAAATAGAAAAGACCACCCACAGACGTGAATGGCTGGATGGTTGGGTGGGGTGGTGCTATGCGGTGAATGCCTCGCCGGTAACGCCAAGGTCGGCGGTGAAATAGCGGCGGGGCTGGCCGGAATCATCCCGTACCTTGTACGGGCCGCTGGTGCCCCGAACAACCGCAACCGGGTTGCCGGCCTCAACCGCGGCGCAGCCGGCCACGATGGCCTGGACCAGCAGCGCGAGATTCGATACTTCCTGGCCGTCGGTGGGATCATCGCCCGCGAGGACTGTTACGCCCACTGTCGTGTCCCTGGTGTTCAGCCCAGTGGTTGGGCCCCCGTCGTCGCGCACCACCACGGTCTTATTCCTGCGCGCCTCGGGAAAGCGTTCCCCGACATACACGCCGCCGGCGAGCGCAGAGCGAGGGTTCGCGGCGTCGGCCGCGATGGCTGCGAGCCGTGCCCGGATGTGCTCAGTGAGGAAGAGTTCGACGTCGGTGTGGATGACGTCCTTACCCACCGGTCTTCTCCGCATTCAGCGCCCGGGCGAGGTTCCCGGTTTCGGATTCGACGAACATGCTTGCCGGGTCTTCGGCCACGACCAGGCCGACATTGCGGGTCGCGGTGCTCTTGATCCTGGTGGTGATCCGGTCCCGGTAGTCGCCCGTGTCCACCGGGGCGCTTGTCCGGGCCCGGGCGGCGATGCTGTCCAGGTGTCGCTGCAGGACGGCGGTGACCTTCGGGGAGTGACCCAGCTTGGAGAAGAACGCGTTGTTCCACTTCATCTTGCCTGCCATCAGCCAGACACCTTCCTGACCCGGAACTCAACACCTGGGTTCCAGCCCGTCAGGGCGTTCTTCCAGTCGGCGACTTCGCCCTCGACGTCCCAGAGCCCCGAGCGGGCCCTGATGCGGTCGTGCTCCAGTACGTCGCTGCCGGGGGCGGCGTAGAGGCTCATGTTGGTGGTCGTAGTGGTTCGGTTTTCAGTGCTGGTCTCCGTGCTCGACGACGGGGCTATCGCCACGCCCTCCAGCTCGAGGAGCGCCGGGGCGGTCCAGTCCCTCTTGGTTGATTCGCCGGAGTATGGATCCGGGACCAGCTGGGCCCGTTCCCGGGTGACGGTCTCGCCATGTGCCAGGGGGAACATTCAGGACCGCCCTTCAGGCCAGATGAACTGGCTTTCGTAGTTGCCGGAGGTCGGGAACGACGCGACAGGCTTGGTAGTTGAGCTGCCCTCGAACACCTCGACCATCCAGTCTTCGATTACCAGCGGATCCGTGCTCGCGCCGGTAAGCGTTGCTGATCTGGACATGGGGCCTACGCCTTCGGAGAAGGACTTGGCCCCGCGGATCGGTACGACGTCGACGGCGCTGAGGACCATCTGGACGACGACGTCGCTCACGTCTTCCGCCGCCAGAGTGTTCGCCGCGATTCGGGCATCGACGTCGCGCCACCGCCTGCGGATCTTCCGCGAAGCTGACCCCAGGTAATACGTGACCCGGGCCAGCTCCACGGAGGTGAGAGGACGCCAGGCCGCCACTACGGCTTCAGGTTGTGCCAGATCGACCATGGCGTCCTCCTTCTCCTACTTGGGCGGATCAGCCGGCGGCTGGTCCTGCGTCTGTCCGGGTTCGTCCGGCACATCGACTTTCTGAACCGCCACGAGGCCGAGACCAACCAGACGCTTGCGCTCCGCGGCCGGCACATCCTCCGGCAGGACTGCGCCGCGATCGAAGTACCGCTCGATGGTGTTGGTCTGCGCCACGATCAGATGGGCCGTAACGACGTGCTGCGTCTTCTGCGCCATGTGATCAGAGCCCCGTGTTCTTGATGACGATGCCGGCCTTGGGTTCCAGCACGACAGGAACCGTTACGCGGCGAGCGCGGAGCAGGTAGCCGTCGGTCTTTTCCTCGCGGATGGCCTTGGTTTCGACGCCGACGCCGCCGACGCGGGTGTAGCCCGGGCCGCCCAGGTTCTCGTCGGCCATGCCGCCGAGCTGCGTGGTGTCGACCAGGATCGGATCGGCAGTGGGGGTGTGGTTGCTGCTCATCCACGTCAGGCCGAGGGCCTGCGGCCACACGCCCGTGAGGATGGGGTTTCCACTCTCGCGGGGCAGGAGCCCCGCTTCGTTGAGGCGGGAAACGGCCTTTGCCCACTGCTCGTCCTTCAGAACGATGGCGTTGGGGTCGAAGCCTTCGTCCAGGCCGGTGACCTTGGCCTTGGCGATCATCACACCCTCGACGATCTTGTTGCCATCGGTCCAGGCGCCCGGAGCGCCAGCGCCGGTGACGTTGTACTCCTGGAGGATCTTGGACGCGATGACGGCGAGGGTGGCGGAGTCCACGAACTTGACCGACTGGTTGACGAGCTTGGTGAAAGCACGCTCGACCGGGTTCATCCGCAGTCGAGCGATCGCCTCATCGAACACCGGAATGTCCTGGCCCCATTTGTTGGTCTTCGCAGCAGCAAGCTCGCCGCCGCTTGCCGTCGTCTTCGGGTAGCCGGCGCCGGGAGCAACTGCTTCCGGATCGTCGTTGGTGACGATCGGCTCGCCGGTTTCGTAGAACAGGCCGCCGCCGACCGCTTCAAAGCGGCCGGTGAGCAGTGCGTCTGCGATGTAGCGCTGCTCCAGGAGGGTCCGGAGGCGCCGGGAGATCAGGGTTGGGTTCTTCAGGAAGTGGTGAATCTCCTGAATGGTGCCGCCGGAGACCGTAGCCGGCGGCGCGGGGTAAGTGAAAGACATCAGGGCTCCTTAGTGGTCCATGAGGATCTCGACCAGGACGTCTGTCCCGGCCGTAACTGCGGTGCCAACAGCGTGGGCAGCGTCGCCGGCCCCGATGGTGACTACCTTGCCGGCGGCTGCCGGGATGACCCGGGCGCCAACGGCAATGGCGCCCGACGCGAGGAGCGGCTGAAGGCCACCGGCCAGAACGGTGACCTTCTCTCCTGCCTTGGCATCAAACGCTGCTGTGCCGACCCACGCGGACGTGGATGCCGAGGTGGGGGACACGGAGCGAGCGCCTGTCACCACCAGGAGCTGGCCGCCTACGACGTCGGCAGTGGCGGTGAAGGTGACCGGCTCTCCGGCCTTGAACTTCTGTACGTGCTGTCCCATGATCAGACTTCCTCTCCGGGGTAGAACTTGGAGTAGAGCTTGTCCTCGTCGGTGGACTCGTTGACCCCACCGACGTAGCCGGCGGCTGCGAGAGGCACCAGGCCCTTTTCGAGGCCTGCGAGAGTCTCGGCCATGCCCGGGTCGGCGGCGAGCGCGTTCACCCAGTGGTCGCGGCGGGCCGGAGCGATCCGGCCATCCTCGACGGCGGCGTTGACCACGGCGAGGCGATTGGTAGCCAGCTGTTCCTGGCGGGCCTGGCGGCCCTCAGCTGCGGCATTCTGGAGATCGGTGTACTGGGCTTCATCCAATACGACAGTGCCCGGAGCGGCGGCCGTGGGAGCCGCCGGTGTTGCTTCCTGCTCTGCGAGTGCCTCGTCGAGCGCGGACAGGAGTCCGGTGTCGTCAAGGTTTGCTGCGGCGGGGATGCCGAGCCGCTCACGGAGCCCCTGTGTCAGTGCTTCCGACATGGTGTCGGTTCCTTTCTGTTGGGGGGTGATGATGTCCTTCGGCTCGGCCGGAGGTGTTGGGATGGTCTTTGCGACCATGTGGGCGGCAGCTGCCAGCGGGGAGCCGTTGCTCAGGCTGAGGCCCGGACGACGTTCGTGGCTGGTGTTGACCGCGGGTGCCGGGGCGTTGCGGCGCCCGGCGTGGGCGAAGATCGAGAGGTCAAAGCGGTTGGTGGCGTCGGGGTCAGCCTCATCGCCGGTGTCCACGCGGTCCGCTAGTCCGGCTGTGACGGCTTCCTCGGCCGTGTACCAGGTCTCGGCCAGCATTGCGTCGCGCCATTCGTTGGCTGTGCCTCCGGCGCGTTCGGCGTAGATGCTGGCGATGGTGCCGGATATGCGGTCCAGGATCTGGGCAGTGTCGGCCATGTCCTTGGCATTGCCCCAGCAGATCGCGCTGGCGTCATGGATCATAAGTTCGGTGTTCTTGCCCATGACCACCTCGTCGGCCGCCTGGATGATGAACGACGCAGCCGAAGCTGCCAAGCCGTCCACCGTGGCGATGATGTTGGCCGGGTGGCGACGCAGGGCATTCATGATTGCCACGCCGTCATAGACCGAACCGCCGGGGGAGTTGACCCGCAAGTTGATCGTGTCGACGTCGAGGGCCTGCAGCTCCCGCACGAAGTCCGCGGCGTTGACTCCCCAAAAGCTATCGATCACGTCGTAGATGTAGACCTCGGCCGACGTGCCGGCTTCGTCGGTTTCCATCCGGAACCAGGGCCCCCGGTCCACGGCCGGCTTGAGCATATTGATCTTCATTTCATCTCCATGGCTTGGACGAGTGCGGCAGCTGTTGCGGCGCTAATGGGGCGGGGTTCCCTCGCAGTGGCGAGATCCTGTGCGGGCAGCCCGTACGTGGTCCTGAGCTGGTCCTCCAGCTTCTGATCGGCGATGAGGGCGCCGCAGTCAATCAGCAACTTGATGGCCTCGGCCGTCGCCGGGTGGCGGGAGCCGATTTCCTCGAACACCAGCCGCGGTGCCGGTTCGTTTGGGCCCCAGTTGACGTCAACGAGGTCTTCGATGACGTGCTGGGTGGTGGTGTCCGCGATCTGCATGGCCACCGTCTGCAGCGAGAGGGTAAAGAAGTCCGCGAACGTGGATCCCAGCGCCCAAGACCCGGTCTCGGTGCCGAGGTTCAGGAAGTGCGCCAGGACGCCGCGGGCTATCTGCTCGTCGTAGTACCTGATCGGCTTATCCGCGTCCGGGAGCGTGCCCTCGACGCCCTTCAGCGCGAGCTTCGCGCTGTTCGGGATGGCCGCGCCGGAGTTGTCGCCAGACCGAAAGCCTTTGGCCAGGGCCAGTCCACTGTCCAGCTCGGCCTTCTCGCGCTGGGTCCGGTCCTCGCCGCCAACCGAATCCGGAAGCTTCGAACCCTCGTAGACGGGGACGCCCATGCCGTTTCGGTCCACGGTCTGCGCCTGGACCCGCAAGAGGCGGTCCTTCAGCAGCCAGTACTTGTATGCAGGTCGCAGTAGCGACTGGCCCAGCCAGTTGCCGCCCTCACGCTCGTTGACGTACACGGCGAGCCGCTCCACGCCCATTTTGGCTTCCTTGTTGCCGCCGGAGGGGTGACCGTGCTGGTAGATGGCGACCAGGCCGCCGTCGGACGCTACATCCACTCGGGAGATCGTCTTGGGTGGGCGCCAGGCGAGCTTCCGGAGCCGCGCGAGGCCGCTCTCGTCGAGCCGGTACACCTGTTCGAACACTGAGTGCCCAAACGGGAGCATCAGCAGCGACAGCCGCAGGTGCTCGGCCCAGGAGAACCGGTCACGGGTTCGAAGGACCGGCATGTTCTCTTCACCGACCAGCGGCAAGCCCATATCGTCGGCCACCTGGCGGGCAACCTCCGGGCGGGCTCCGTTGGGATCGATCCGCCACTTTGTCCGGCGGATCGGCAGCGTCATGGCCCGCAGGACCGAAATGACCTGGCCATCCTGCCGACGCATGCGGTCGTACACCTCAATGTTGTGCGGCCACTGAAGCTCCGGGGTCTCTTCCTGGTCCAGCTGCGTCCACCACTCGGTGGCTGTGCTGGCATAGCCCTTTTCTGACACGGGAACCGTCATGCTGCGCGCTCCTCTCGTCAGAAGCCCTGTTGGGCCCAGTTATCAGTGGATGAATCGACGTCGGCCGTCCGGACTGCTTCCGGTGCAGGCGGCGGTGGCGGGGGAACAACTTCTTTGCGACCCAGCAGCCACTTGGCCGCCGTAAACGCCATCAGGGGCGCCACCTCCGCGGGAGATGCCCTGTGATCGGGGATGGAAGCGCCGGCGCTGAAGACCTTCAGAACGGCCGTGGCCGCCGAGACGTCCAGGACCGGCTGTGGGTTGTGCCGAACGGTGCAATCCCTGACGGAGTCGTAAGTGTCAGCCCAGCCCGCGGTGAGGTCACTGCCGGACCACTCCACAACCGGGATGGTGAACTTGACGTCTTCGGCCAGGGTGACCATCAGCGGGGAAATCGGGGCGCCCTTGGACTGGCCGGCTACAGACCGGATACGGTCCCGGCGCTTGTCGTCCATCAGGTAGTCCTTGACCCAGTCCGAACCGTGACGGGCGGCCACAATCTCCACCTGAGCGACGCCGTCGGCCCTGTGGCCGGCGAACGCAACATAGGTCATGGACCGGTCATGGGACTGATCAAGGCCAACCACGACGTCGGTGACTATCCGATGCTCGTCACCCATCCGCAAGCTGCCATCCGGGAGCGTCTCAGGCTGGTTCTTGCCCTTATCCCACGAACCGGGCGGGAACGGGCCCGTCAGAGTGCCCTCTGACCACTGGCACAGGACCTCAGTGCGGAAAACCCACTCAGGATCAGTCCGGCACGCGGCCGCGATGGTCCTCTCGGTGAAGCCGGGGTTCCAGTTCAGCGACGGATTGGCCTGGGCCCACCCTTGCCGCTCCCGCTTGTCCATCCCTGGGGCGGTGGACCACTCAAACAGGCCGAGCGTGTCCTCGTCCTGCTCAAAGTCGGCCAGCTCGTCCTCGTCGAGCTCTTCGTCGTCGTCTGTGAGCTCGTTCAGGTCCAGCGCGGTAGGCCCGGAGGCCCCGATCTCCTCGCAGATCCCGTCAGGATCCCCGATTGCCTCGTGCGCCATCTTGCGGAGATACCGCAGGACGATGGAGGTCAGGTCGCCGGCGTTTGAAAGCGCCAGGATCAGCGCTTCGGCTTGCGCCATGGTGGTCTTGGTGATCGCGCCCCAGGCTTCCCAGTTCTGATGTTCACGCAGCTCATCGAGCATGATCAGATTGCCGGTAAAGCCACGGCCGGCACGGCGGTTGGCGGCCTTGACCTTGTAGCGGGCCTTGGTCTTGTCGGTGGCGCCGTCAGTGATCTCCAGCGCCTTCTTGCCATTGACCTTGACTACGCGCTTGAGGATCTTCGAGAGCTCGTCGTCCTCTTCAACGAGGTCGACGGCGCCCTGCCAGACTTCCTCAGCCGTTTCGAGGTCCTGGGCGGTGCCCATGACCAGCGGCCAGCCCCACACGATCATGAACCACAGCGCGAGGACCTGCGAGAGGGTGCTCTTGCCGTTCTGGCGGGCAATCAGCACCACTACCGTGCGGAAGCGCAGCGTCCCGTCAGGGAGCAGCTCCAGCATCCGGCACAGGAGGACCTTCTGCCAGGGGTACAGCTTCAGGTGCAGGACGTTCTCGGCGAACTCGATGACGTCGTAGCCGAGCGTTGTCTCCGGCGTGAGGGCCCGGAGTGGTGGAGTGCAGATCCGCGGTTCAGCTGAGCCGTAGATCTTCTTCTTTTTCGTCCCCGTGTGAGGCGGCTCGGGGACGTGGCAGATGGACCGGTAGTAATCCCCTGGGTCTACATCAGCCGGTCCGCTCACCGGCGCGGCGTGCGGCGGCGCGAGCTTGGAGGTCGGAGACATTCGAACCCTCCGGCTTCTTCACTTCGCCGGCTGGCTCGGCGGGTGCAACAGCACCGGCGCCCATTGACAGCGACGCAGGGGTTATCTGCAGCTCCGCGCATGCCTTCAGGTAGGTGGGGACCGTCGTCGTCATAGCCTTTTGCAGGGCCTGCATGCTGTCCCGCTGCGCCTCGTCGATCATCCAGGCGAGCGTCTTGAGAGCGGCAACGGGGCCAGCGAACCGGAGCCCCTGCAGGTGCTTGGCTTCGGAGAGGGTCTGGGCCGTGGCATCAGCCACGTAGCCGCGCTTACGGACCGGTTTCACCAAGGGAGCGAACCTATCGCCCCACGCGCGGATCTGTTCGGCCGTTGAACGCTCGACGGCGAGCGCCGGGTGAGGGAGGACGCGGCCGCGGGGATCCTTGACCACCATGCCCTCTTCCTCGACCCGCTTGCGGGCTTCGCGGAGACGGGCCATGAGGGTAGCGAAGGTTTCCAAGGCCGATCGGTCCACTTTGCCGGCCAGGTCATTGCTGGCGACGATCTCGCGCCAGACCTCGGCCACGGCCTCGGGGAGATGGTCCGGGGGCTCGATGGCGTCTGGTTCTGCCTGGGTGCGTGGCTTCATAGTTTTAGCTCCCCGAGTGTCATGGTGCCGCAGCGGATAGTTGACGTGGAAAGGACGCCAGCGCGGATGGCGTCAATGGGCCTGGCCTCGACGTCGGACCATGAGTCCACGATCTCCGGCCGCAGCTTCGCGACCAGGTCAGAGAGTGTCCGGCGGGAATGCCGCCAATCAATCAGGACGGCGATGTCAGCGACAACCATCTGCGGGTAATCTGCCAGAACTTCACGAACGGCTGGCTCGGCCTCTTCCGATACCGAGGCCCGGTAGTAGTGATCGCGAGCGCCAGGGACCAGCGCACGGCGGACGGCGTTCCTGGACGCTCCCCGGTCCCGGGCTATGCCCCGGATCGACTCGCCATCACCATGCAGCAGGCGGAGGGCTGGGCGGTCATGCATCACGTCTCCTAGAAGGTGTGAGATGTGCCGGGCAGGCCAGGCCTTTGCAGCTATTCAGTTATGAGTTCAAGAGGGTCCATTTTCCCCGCCAATTCAACGAACTTGGGGGATTTCAAGGGGGAAATCCCGGGGGAGGGAGGACCCTTCAGGCGGGGAGCGTCCCGGCTTTCGTGGAGCTGGATTTTATTGCGATCCGACTGGCCGGAGTCACCATTCCTCGGATGTCACACCGAGACTGTGGATTGTCCCGACACCCTCTGCCTTATTGCAACTCAGGTGGGCGGGCTTCCAGTTGCTCCGCTCCCATGTCAGGTGAGGGTAAGCGGAGCGTGGCTTCACGTGCTGCACACTGCAGGACTGCTCATGCGGATACTCAAGCGAGTAGTCGATCGACTGCTCACAGATACAACACGGTGCCTTCGTCCTGCGACCATCTGCCTTGACCCAGAGCAGCGCGTCACTACGACGCCGGCCGGACCATGCGGGGATATGCAAGCCGTTCACATCACTGCCACCACCTTGGACATGACGAAGGCCCCGCCAGTTTACCAGCGAGGCCTTCATGCAAAGTGTTTTGGGGACAACTATCCCGAGCACGCTCATTCTATCCAGAGTCCGAGGGGATTAACAACTGTCACTCAGCCCACGCGTGTCACATGATCAGCGAGAGCGTGGAGTTGATAGCCGGACCATGTGGCACCGCAGTGGCCGCACGAGGCGAACGTCCCCCTCTCGTGGGGCACCGCGGTGAGCGCCGGCTTCCGGATCAGCTCCCCGTCCTCCTCCACCTTGTAATGACTGAGCTGACACTCCGGGCACTTGCCCTTCAGCTCGATCCGCTGTTGTGGATTGAACAGGGCCTCGATGTCCTTGCACCAGCCGCCGATCATCCGGGTAGCTTCCTTCTCCGACTCCGGACTGGCCAGGGCCTTCATCGCCCAGAACTGGATCCGCTTGGCGATCGACGTGGCGTCCAGCCGGTCAGTCCCTCCGAACGTCCAGTACTGGTAGGTGCTGGTCTCATCAATCCGTCTCAGCAGATCGAAGGCATTCAGAGCAAGAGGAGCAGGCCGACCCGACCCGCTGCCACCCGAGCCCGACTCCATGCCCGGAGTGAGCGCAGCCTGCAGCTGACCCAACAGGGACGGCCACATCCTGTACCTGGTCAGGGCATTGCCGGCTTCATCTTCGGTCTTCACCGGCTGTGGAGTGTTCCTGGTCAACTTGCTCACCACGCCTCCGAGGTCCAGCGGTTCGATGCTGTTCACGCGTCACCTCTCAAGTCTTTGATGATGTGGCCGCTCTTCAAATCCACCGGACGCCAGACGCCGGCGTTGATCCCAGCCAGCTGCAGCGCATCCAGCCACTCCAACTGGGCAGGAGCCACTTTGCCGACGTCTGTCTTCAGCTCACGGAACAGGACACGATGGCGGGACCCGCTCACCATGACCAGGTCAGGGAAGCCAGTGGCTGAGCGCCGGCTGTTGTGGGTGTGGTAAATCAGATGAAACCCATGGAGCTTCGCAAGATCGATGACCTGCCGCTGGAACTGGGCTTCTGAGAGTTTCGGAATGAAAGCAGTATTGGGAGAAGGCATGGGTTAGTTCCGTCCTCTGGTTCGGGGGCGTCTACGTCTAGGTTTCTTCGGAGGCTTGCTCTTAGTGATCGGCTGGGCTTCCTGCCCACTGCCTCCCTCACCTACCAGACCCAGCACGTCCCTACCCGTCCCGACGAATCCAGATCCGGGATACCTCTGTCCTGGGTCAGTTTTTGGTTCGGTGTTTGGTCGTGCGTCCGTTGCAGCCGGTGGTGCCGTTGCTGCCGGTTGGTCCTGTTCCTGGTCCGGGCGGGCCGTGGAGGCGGTGGACGGGCCGGTGGATGCCGTTGCCTCGTCCTCTTCCGGAGCGGCCGTTGCGGGCTGCTCTACGGTGCGCTGCTCCATGGTCTGCTTACCGTTGGCCGGGGCAGTGGTGGTGGGTGTGCGGGTGTAGCTGGGCTGGACCTTCGCGCCGTGCTTCTCAAGGAAAGCGACCGTTGCCGGGCCATACAATGGCTCGGCCGGAACGGGCAAGGTCTTCCAGGTGCTGTCAGGGTCATCGCCCCGACGTCCGTTGCACTCGCGGCAGCAGACAACAAGCGTATCTACGGTGCCGCCTTGGCCGGGGTTGATGTGGTCGTACGTGGCGCCGCGGCCTGACTTGGTATCGCCCCAAGCCACCGACTTGCCGCAGTAGCGGCATGCGTCGCCGTCGCGGGCTCTGACCTTCGACGTCAGCGCGGTATCTCTGGTGTCCTTCTTTCGTTGGTTGTTCCACTCCCGCTCTGCCTTCAGGATCATGTGGAAGAGGTCGTTATCCTCCACGAGCCTGAACGCCTTCCGCTGCTCGCCGTCGATCTCCACCTGCACCTCGGTAAGGTAACCGCAGTACTTGGCCGCTTCGATCAGCGCGTTGTACCTGGCCAGAGAGCCGGCCATATGCCGAGCCGTGCCCACAGTGATGATGTAGTCCTGCTCGTAGGCTGCCGCCTGGGTCGCGCAGCGGCCGACGAAACCGAAGCACTCGTTGAGGATCCGGTCATCAGCGTCTTCCATCTCCACTGCTGCCAGGACGATCGGGTGATTCGCCGCCGCGTCGCCCTGTTTCAGCCATGGCACTGGATGGACCTACTTTCGTTTCGTCACCGGCGAGCGCCGGTTGGTTTGGTTCGGTGGCGGTAAGGAGCATTCCGCAACGGTCTGGCGGTTCGGCTGCTTTCATTGGTGCTCCCTGTGTTCTTGGCATCCGCATCTCCGGACGCCTCCGTCTGGGATATCGGTAATGGCGGTGCAGTTCTCGTGTCCGTGGTGGTGGCCGCAGCCACCGCAGTACCAACGCACATCAGGCTCCTTCGCCTTAGTCGGTTTCTTCGTCCCAGTAGGTGGAGAACAGAAGGCTGTCCGACGCCAGGCCAGCGCGTTGCCTAGCGATGTTGTCACCGCTGATGGGGAACTCCATCCAGTCGGTCCGCTCCTGCGTGTGGAGCAGGAGGCGGATGATCCCGTGGGACAGGTCGGCTGATGCCCAGTTGTGGTCAACACCGCAGACGCCGCATTTGTGGCAGTCGCAGGGGCACCCGCATGGCCGGTCGGCATGCACATCCCACCCGTCACCGGAGCAGGACGCGTGCTTGCCGTCGCGGCAGTCCGGCCCGAACATGACTGTGCTCATCGTGTGCCAGCGATCTTGGCGGCGACGTGGAGGTGTCGTTCGACGGGGTCAAAGCTCATGCCGAGTCCCAGTGCTAGGTTCACTTCGACCTGCGCGCCTCTGGAGTGCTCCCAGCCGTCGAGGGTGGCGACGTGGTCGGCTTGGATCAGTAACGCGATGGCTACACGCATCCAGTCCTCCCAGGAGGGGTTGCGACAGGGTGCGGGGGATTCGGCGGGGTTCAGGACGGTGTACCCAGATGCGCGGAGTTGCCTGGCAGCTTTGTGGAACGCCGGATAGTTGAGCTGGGGGAGCCCCGTCATGGGCCCGGCAATGTAGAGCGTGCTCATGCGTTGACTCCTAGCGAATCGATTGCAGCCTGTAGCTGCTCGGGGGTGAAGTGGACGGCGCGGGCTTTGGACCCTTCGGACGGCCCGACGATGCCGGCCGCCTCGAGGCGGTCCATGATCTTGCCAGCCTTCGCGAAACCGACGCGGAGCTTGCGCTGCAGCATCGACATGGAACCGAACTGGGTGGTGACCACGAGCTCGGCCGCCTGCTCCAGTAGGCCGGCGTCCTCCACCGCCTGGAGTAAGCGCTCGGGCGCCCCTCCGTCGACGGGGTCGAGGTCAGCAGGCGTAATGGTGATGGTTCCGCCGTGGAAACCGGTGCCGTTACGGAGGAAGTCAGCGCCCGGGCTCGGCGCCTCATCTTCAAGGGCCGTCCCGCCGCCAGCGTGGGCGATCTCCGGCAGGCGGTTCATCCAGCCCTCACGCCAGGCGTCCAGGTGGCCTGCCATCTCTTCGTCCCGGATCGGCATCAGCAGGCCGAGGAAGGACTCACCGCAGCTAATCAGGATGCGCCGGGAATCCTCGGTCGGCTCGATCACCAAAGGTTCGCCGTACGCGGACGACGCAGTCGCGAAGAGCTTCACCAAGCGGCCCTGCGCCGTCAGCCGCTTCGGCATCACCGGGTCCGACAAGACGGCGCTCATGAGCATCCGCCCGAACGGCAGCAGATACTCGTTGCCGTCCTCCCTGGGGACCGTGAGTTCTTTCCCGGGGAAGAGGCCGGAGACGTCCAGGACGGTGATGGTCTTGTTCTTGACGGTCAGCCGCAACGCTTCCCCGAGCTCGTCCTCCTTCCGGGTGCCGCCGGACTTGAACAGTGCCAGCAGCTCCTTCGCGATATCGACGGGCAAATTGAAGGAGTCCGTGTCCGGATCCCCGGTCAGCCCGTCAGCCTCCCAGACCGACGCGACGGCGTGGCCGACGGTCTGCATGTTGCAGGCCGTCAGGTAAAGGTTGTGGTCGGTGGCGGTGAAGTGCACGACGGCGTACGCCGGGTAGTCCTTCGCGTCCGCTGCGTGCGGGATGACCGACTGGAGCGCCTGCCGGACATCCAAGGAGTTGACGGTAAGGATCATGCTCTTCTCCTCATCTGCCGCTTCATCCGTTCCTGGAGGAAGTGGTCGATGCTCTTGTCCGGGTTCACCGGTGCTTCGGATGATGAAAGGTGCGGTGATGGCAGCTGCTCCCACCCGGCCGCGGTGGCCCGGTTGATGGTGCGGCTGATCGCGGCCGCCTCGTGACGGTTCGCCGCTACACGCGGCTTGTCCCACAGGAGCAGATACAGATCCCGGACAGCCCGGGCCGTCTCCGCGTTGCACAGCTCGTGCTCCATGACCCGGGTGGAGTTCGACATTTCCCGGCCGAGGCGGCGCCACTGCCACCCGACCGAGTAGCCGAGACAGGCAAGCGTCCTAATCCGGGCTTGTGTGGGACCTGCCTTTACCTTGGTGGTCGCGCCCACCGTGGACAGCGACGGCCGGACCGCGAGGACACGCTCCGCGACCCGCGTCTCCACACGGGCCCGGGGCGGCATGTTCCGGGATGGGTCGCCGTAGATGATCTTGCCCAGGGTGGCATTCGAGACTCCGGCGACGCGGGCAAGGGTCTTGAGCCCGTACCCGCGCTTACCTAATGCCAGGATGTGCTCCCGGACCGGGCCGGCGTCGACCCTGCCGACGTCGTACGTCCCGGCCGCGATCCCAGCGGCACGGGCCTGCTCCCGCTTCGTGTTCGCATCCGTGCACGGCGTGCAGCGGCACTTGTCCACCACATACGCTATCGGTGTGCCGTGCTGGTGGTTGGCCCGTGGACACTGACAGTCCCGCTTGACCCGCTCGGCAATCACGAGGCCACCTGCTGCGGCGCCTGGTGATGGTAGCCACGGACCGGCAACGCCTCCGCCGGCGCCTCAACCACCACAACGTACTTATGCCCGGCCGAACCAGACACCAGCCGCCCCTCCGTGATGCACGCACGTGGATCACCCGTGATCTTGGTGTTGTGGCGGCGGGCGACGGCGGGCAAGTCACCGAGGGCTTGCAGGATCAGCTCGGCATCGGTCTCGGCCGTGCCCTGGCCCTCAATGATGGGCCAGACCGCACGGAAGGTATGCGTTGGCACCCGCACTGGCCTCTTCGCCATCAGGAACACCTGCAATCGCCATTGTGGGGGTCGATGACGGCGTTGCATGAACCGCACCGCTCCAGCTGCTTAGGCTTGTCCGCCTCAACCTTCGGGCTCATGCTGCCCACCCATTCAGGTTCGTGCCGGACTCGCGGCATGCGCCGATCGTCAGGAAGCCGTAGTCGAACGCGGTCACCCTGTCATCGAACACGGGCTCGTCGATCACGTGGACGATCTGGTCACCGTCCCAGCACGAGAGCTTCCAGCGGCCGTCCGACGTCTGCCGCACACCAGCCCGCGGGTACCTGGCCTCCGGGACAGCGAACGGGGCATCCGGCGAGCGCAGCGGGGTTGGTTCGGGTAGCGGCCGGGCGAGGGCATCCAGCGCGGCTTTCCACTCGTTAGCTGATTCCGCGTCGTTGAGGGCCTTGGCGTGGTCGAGGACGACTGTTTTGGCTTTCCAGTGCTTGCCGACGGGCGCCGGTTCGTCGAGGATTTCGGGGCGGTAGCCGCAGAGGCAGACGGGTTCGTCGTTCGGGCTTCTTCTCAGGTCGTGGTTACTCATCGTCGTAGTCCTCGTCTTCCTGGTCTTCGGTGCCGTTCTCGAGCAGGCGGGCAGCTCTTGCTTCGGTGAAGTGATCGAGTACTTCCTGCTCGACGCTGCTGAATTCGTAGTGATAGATGGTGCCGAGGCTTTCGAGCCATTTCTTCGGCCCGTACGCATTTGCGTAGGAGCCGACGTCCCAGGAGTCGAGCTTGAGGAGCTGGTCCTCGTAGGACTTGGTAGAGAGATGAAGCAGGAGCGCCATCTGCCCGGTAGTGAAGTCGAGGAGCGCTGCTTTGATCTCTGCGTAGCCGTCCTCTGCGTTGGCCCGGCGCCCTGTGATCTCGGAGTAGAGGGTTGTGTGTGCGTAGAGGCCATCCAGGAGCAGCGCGTAGAGGGCTTCGTCAGCGGCGCCCTCAGGTGGGGACTTGATGACGGCCTTGAGGTGCTCGGCCCGGACGGCGTGCGCGATGTCCAAGGCGGCGGACAGCGCTGCGTCGCGGCGCTTCGCCTCCAGCTCTTCCTCGGACAGTTCCGGCTTCGGCGTCTTCATCCGTTCCGGCTTCTCGTACCAATCGAGCCGGGCCCATGCCCGGTTCAGGGACGCTCCGTGGCCGGCAGCCACATGCTCTACGATCGTGAGTTCCTCGCCCTCACGCTCAACCACCCGGTTCCAATGCGTGTACAGCTGGGAATCCGGGACGAACTTCGCCCCCGCCTCCTTGAGCTCCGCCTCCAACGCCTTGACCTGCCCTGGCGCGTCACGCTTTCGGACTTCCTGCGCCACAGTGAACGACCAATCACGGCCACTGGCCGCAGCCGCCAAAAGGTTCCCGGTGGCTTCCTCGTTGTCCGCGAAATCGACCAACACCAACCCCTGATCAATGTTCAAGGTCCGATCCTCAAGCTTGACTTTCGCCTCTTCGGGCAGCTTGTTCAGCAGCAAACGCTTCCGGATATGGGACTGCGAGCGCCCGGCCTTCTGGGCCAGCAGCTTTACCGGGACGCCGAGGTCGAATACCTGTTGGTAGCCGGCTGACTCTTCAACGGGTGTGAGGTCGTTGCGGTGGGTGTTCTCGGCCAGCATCGCGAGGAGCTGCTTCTCGAGGGTGTCCAGGGATGGATCGACGATGCAGGGCAGGACGTCGAGGTTGGCTAGGGCCGCTGCGGCGCGGCGCTGATGCCCCGCGATGATCAGGAAATCGCCCTCCTTCTCGGGGTGCTGTGTCACCGTCAACGGCTGGATGATGCCCTGAGCTGTGATGCTGTTCGCCATGTCCACCACATTGCCGAGGCTCTTGCGGACGTTCTGGGGGTGGGGGATCAACTGGTCGATGTGGATCTCTTCGAAGTGGTTGCTCATGCGCTTGCCGTCTTCCGGGCGAACTCGTCGAGGGCGACCGCGGCTTTGTCGGCCTCGCCGCGGGCCTTATCTTCGACGGAGAGCGCGAGTTGCATTGCTTCCTCTGCCCGGGCGGCTTCCTTTTCGGCGATGTTGAGGAGGAATGCTGTGTTCACTCTGGTTCTCCACAGTGCGCGCGCTTCGGGTGAACGCATGGCGGCGTCGACGGCGGCTTCGACGTGGTCGAGCTCGGCGAGGCAGTTGACGGCTTGCGAGAGCGTTATGCGGTGGCCGTTGTGGAGGTAGGCCTCCAGGGGAGACTCGGCTGGGTTGCCCAGCCAATCCTGCTCGGTGGGTTGTTCAAAGGGCTGTTCGGTCATGGCGCTGCCTATCTAGGTGATGGGTGATGGGATGGGACAAGACGCCGTGGAAGTACCAGGCGTTGGAATGAGTGGGAGTGCTGGGGGCTTACTGTGCTGGGGCGGACATCCGGTCAGTACCGGCTGTCCGCCTCCAGCACGAAGCCGCCGGCGCCAGCCATCAGGAACAGTGCCCCGAGGACGGCAACACCGTTCAACACCGGGAAAGCCAGTGTGAACAGCAAGGCGCCGATGATGAGCAGCGGGAGGAACACGAACGTGCGGCGGCGATTCAGGCCGACCCGCGCCGACGGGCGCCTCACAGCACTGCCCCGGCTGCGGCTGCAGCGTTCCACTCCGGGGTTCCCCGGTGGATGTGCAGCGAATAGTTCGCCCAGATGGTGCCGTTGAGCAGGATCTGCCCCTCGGTTTTGTTCAGGACAGAGACGTCTACGCGGTAAGCGTCAATATCGACGTCCGCTTTAGACCTGTTCTGCCAGAACCACTTGAGCCAAGTCGTCATCCCGTCGGCGAGTTCCCTGTCGTCGCGGAACTCCAGCTCTGGGAAGTCCTTCAGTGGGCGGTGCCCGACCGGCTGCACTACGGCGAATCTCTTGATGCGGGCCTTCACCGACGGCCGCGCAGCGCTGATTCGGCGCGAGCCGCGACTACCCGATCAAAAGCGGACAGCTCAGCCGTCGGGGACGCGGCCGGGTTGAAGACGGTCACGCCGGCGAAGATGCCGGAGCCGGGGAGCCCGGACCCGGCGAACATGGAAGGGCTGCCGGAAACGGTCGGAATGAGCCCAGGCCCGGGCTTGGGGCCGGCAGTCGCCGGAGCCGTGGGGGACGGCTCGACGGCGACTGCCGGGGACTGTGGGGGAGTGGGCGGCTCTTCGCCCTGGTCATTGATCTCGCGGTACCTGGTCTCCGCGTCCGCCACTTCGGCGGCGAAATTGCGAATCTGCTTGAAGACGTCCAGCGCCAGGTCCCCGAGGTTCAGCGCAGCGAAGCCAGCGTTGCCCATGGGGTCGAACGACTTGACGGCCTTGAGCGCCGTCGTGAGTTCCTCCAGCTGCGAGTGCAGCCGGCGGCTGTCCGCGAACCGCTTGTTCTGGACGATCTTCACCTCGGTCACGGGCAACGCGTCCGGACCTATCTGGTAATCAACTGCCTGAAAGAACAAGTTCCGCGGGAACTGATCCAAGCGGTGGCTATACAAATCACTCAACGGATCCGGCGTCTGCGTAGACACTCTGCCGGCGGCAATACCCTCACGCGGTTCAACACGCGACCTGAGACCTGGTCGTTCCATTTTGGTTAGACTCGATTCTGATTTGAGAGCCGGGCTACCCCTCCCGTGGTGGGCCTGGCTCTTGGATTTTCTGCTTTCTTTTGTCCCACCCCAGGAGGGACAACTACGTGTGCTGGCTCAGCCGGTGCGGGTGAGCTGCCGCACATTCGACTGATGCGCGCACGGCCTGCCATCCAGCCAGGAGTCCAAACAATCAACCCGCACAAACCACCGGCCACCCTTCTTGCTCTGCACGCCGTGAAGCTCACCAGCGGCGAGCGCCTTGAGAATCGTCTTCGGGTGACGGATAGCGGCCTCGGCCGTCTGTTCGACCGTGAGGCGCTGGACCAGTGCGGGGACCATGGGTTACTCCTGGACTGTTGGTTTGTTGGTATCGAAAAGGACGCCGATGATCCGGCGGGCGGTCAGCTCGGCATGACGATCGCCGGTCATCACGGTGTTGCCTTGGAAGTAGGTCTCCTCGCCCTTGATGCAGGACGTGAGCAGTACCTTCTTGGCTGCCTCGACTTTCCCCAGCCATGCCATGTACCCCATGGCCGGCGCGGAGCTCACGCCGCCTCTCCCGGGCTGGTTGGAGCGGGGACGTCTTCGATGTGGCTGCGGCAGCTGCAACCCATGGCGTCGAGCTGCCACTTCAACGGGCTCAGGCCAGCGCCGATCAGGAACGCTTTGCTCTGTTCCTTCATGGCGTTGCACTCCGAGCGGGTCGGAACGTACAGCGGCGGGCACACGTCGTCGGCGCTCATGCCGACTCCTGGGCGTCGAGGGCCTTCATGATCCGCACCATCTCAGCGTTGAACGCCTCTGCCTGCACCGCATAATCGCGGGCCGCTTCGAAGCGGCCACTGAGAACTTCCAACGTGCACGAATACGCTGCGGCGTCGGCGCGGCCCTTGGCCCGCTCCCAGTCCTGGTGAGTGAGCTCCGGTTCCTTGCTCATGCCGGGATCTTCCGTGAGTGCGGCCGGCGAGCGCCGGAAGGGTTGTGGGCGGTGTTTCGTGTTCCATCTTCCACGCTGGGCGTTGCTGTGTGCTCGTGGTCAATGAAGAGTTCCTCCCAGTCGCAGCCCAGGGCAAATGCGATTCCCATGGCGAACGCCTCAGAGATGGTCTTCATCTTTCCGGATTCAACCTGCTGATAGGCGGCCTGTGATCGTCGGGCGAGATGGGCCACGTCGCGTTGGGTGAAGCGCTTCGCCGTGCGCTTGCGCCGTAAGGCTTCGGGATCTTTGATTTCCATCCAGACCTCCTTCTTGGCTAGTGGTGGGCGGCGGCGGATTGTCGCTGAACTCATTTTTACTCTCCTCTTATCGGTTTGACAAGTTCATCATCTTCCATCTTCCACTACTTGTCAAACCGATAAGCGGTAGTTTCCGCCTGCCACCTGCAAAGATGTACTTGTTACTTGTCAAAACATGGCGTGTCCGGTCTTCCACAAGCGAGACGACGCCGGGAAGAGTTACCGCCGTGAACGCATCCCCAAGCCTCAGCGCATTGGTAGAGACCGCCGTCGAACGTCACCAAACGTCCGTCCGGCAGCTCAGCTTCCTCGCGCAGAAGCAGGGCTTCCGTGTTACCCACACGACCTTGAATCAAGTTCGCAGTGGAACATATAAGTCCGTTCCGAGCGACGAGACCATCCGGGCAATCGCCTGGCTGGCCGGCGTCAGCGACGAGGTTGCCTTCACTGCCGCGGGACAACCCGTCCCCGGTCCACCGTTTGCCGAGGAACTCCCGCCCGGTGTCGATAACCTTTCGCTGAAAGCGCGCAAGGCTGCACTCGACATGCTGCGGGTCCTCGTGGATCTGGACAAGGACGCAGATGAAGAACGTCAAGCCGAGCTACAAGCCCTGCGCGAAGAACGCCGGCAGCTCCTCAAAGACTCCGGTTACATTAGCGCTGGACAGAAGACCGAACAGCCAGACGACACAGCGTCACTCGCAGCGAAACGCGCCGCCGGCAAAACTCTCCAGGAGCACAAAGCCCGACGCCGGGCCGACGAGGACAACAACATCCCGCTCCCGGATGACTACCTAGATCTGGCCGCACACCCCGCAACGGACTCATCCGGCCGGCGCGAACACCAGGCAGGCCGCGAGCGCGGCGAAGAATCGCAAGACGAAACAGAATAGGGGCGCCAAGCTTTGGGGGACAGCACGGATTATTCCAAGCGCGAGAACTGGCGCGGATTGTTGGGTGGGTATGACAGGCCCGAGCCGGAAGTAGCCATCCTGGCCGTCTTCGACGTGGCCCACTCGTCGGGTTGCAAGCCATTCCTTGGTCTTGGCAGCGACGGGCAGTCCTACTGGGTGAAGCACCGCAACAACGACCATGGCGTTCAGTCGCTGATGGTCGAGCGCGTTGTCGCTGCGGTTGGGCAACTTCTCGACGCTCCCATCCGGCCGGCAGTCCTGGTAACGATCCCTGAGGCTGTAGCGAATGACCCGATGCTTCGGGGCTACGGGGTCGCGTCGGGTGCCGCCCACGGATCGGAACATCTCGAAGACTGCATCGAGAAGGACGAGCTAACCCATACGCGCGACGACGGCAACAATGTTCGGCAACCTAAGTTCATCGCACTGTGGGAGCTTTTCGCGGGCGACGACCCCCAGTGGCTGTACTCCCGAGAGGCCGACAATCAGGTTTGGTCTTTTGACCACGGTTTCTGGGTGTCCGGCGGCGAGATGGGGGATTGGGGCGGCGATGAGCTGGAGCGAACGGTGCATATATGGTCGCCCTGGCTGGGGGACCTCAAGCACATGGACTCCGCCACTTTCCTGAGACTGGCCAACGAGATTGCAACTCTGAGTGTTGAAGATCTCGTGGCGTCAGTCGCCACCGTACCCGTATCATGGGGCATCCCTGACTATGACCTAGAGTCGATGGCATGGTGGATTCATTCCCGCCGCCGGCACATCGGCGATCGGATGAAAGCACTAAGTCTTTCCGCAGCGAAACATGAGAGGTGAACCGTGAATTACAACTACTGGACAATCCGTTACGTGCCCAATGTTATTCGCGGCGAATTTGTCAATATCGGGCTGCTGGTCGGCAGGGACGGCGAAGACTGGGCCTTTCGTGAGGTGAGTTCCCTGCGACGTGCAAACAGGCTTGGCGGCGATCCAACAATTGCCCGCTATTGGCTTAGCGAACTCCGAAGCATGTGCCGCCGCAGCACACCCCAGCCCACCGTCGCAGCATCCGGTCTCTGGACACCTGACACACAGGGCCAGGATGTCATGTCCGAGGGAACACTTCATCGCCTTCAGGGGCGCCTAAACAACGCTGTGCAAATCGCTCCTGCCCGGACAGTAATCTCCGACTCGGCCGAAGACGGCCTGGACATGCTTTTCGATCACCTGGTGGCAGACCCGGCCAGCACTACCCGGACTCAGTTCCGATCTCGCATATCCAAAGTCATCGAAGAGTCCTTCCTTCGGCAACTGAGCGACAGCTCCTCAACATTTGTTGAACGCCGGCCGGTAGTGCACGTCGGAAAGTCTGCGCGGACAGCCGATATTGCCCTAACGGACAACCGTGTAGAACAGATCACCAAAGCCTGGTCGTTCAATCTCGCTGACGCAGAGAAAGTTCAAACCGAGATAGAAGCCTGGGCATACCTCATGGCCAAAATCCAGGAAAAAGGCGGCATCCTCACCACGGCGGCCGGCCAGTCGCTTCTCGTCCCGGATCATGTCCAATTCAGAGTCATTTACGAGGAGCCGAGCACGGCTGCCCGAGCAGAGAATCTGCAGGCTGCAACTGAAATCTGGAGCCAGGTCGACGGGCTCAAGACTTACTCATCCAGCCAAGCGAACGAGCTTGTTAGAGACGGGCTTGCGCTAGTCGCCTAGTTCTTGTGGCCCCCAGGATTAAATGTCTGGGCCTACCTTTAGTGTCGGCCGGGTGTTTCATCCTTGGGGGATTCTCAGAAAACTTGCTCACATCCGGCTGTCCTGGGTGGTGATGCCCGATCTTGTGCCCGGGCGCACCAACGGCGTGGACATTATCTGGATGGACAAGCGCCTGGATCAGGTGGAGCGGCGCTGCACGCTCACCCACGAGCTGATCCACATCGAACGTAAACACATCGGCTGCCAGTTGCCGTCGGTGGAGCTTGAGGTGTGCCTGGAAACAGCGCGCCGGCTGATCCCCATTGAAGGCCTTGCGGCCGCGCTCCGGTGGAGCAACTGTCCCGCCGAGCTGGCCGAAGAACTGTGGGTGACCCCTGACGTCCTGTATGACCGGGTCCGGGTACTCACCCCTGACGAGCTGGCACTGCTCGTGGCCACCGAAGCCCAGTGCCACTAAATCCCATCACTTTGAAAGGACCGGCGATGGCCTGGACCGAAGTTCTACCCTCCGGAAAGTACCGTGCGCTGTACCGGGACCCGAACGGCAAACGCCGATCCGCCGGCACGTTCGACCACAAACGGCGAGCGCTGAATGCTGCGTCGGCCGCGGAGCAGGAGTCCCGGTCCCGTGGGTGGCAGGATCCCGACGCCGCGGATCGCCCCTGGGGCGAATGGGCCACTGAGTGGTGGGAGACCAGGAAGGTCGAGCCCACCACGATGGCCAGCGAAACGTACCTGCTGGAGTCCTACCTGATGCCCAAGTGGCGGACGGTGCCACTGGCAGAGATCACTCGCCACCGGGGCCGTGCCTGGATCACCGAACTGTCCAAGACCGAGCGCCGGATCTCCGCAGCGGAAGAAGCCAAGCGGAAAAAGGCCCTGGCAGCAGATCCCGCCGCGAAGATCCAGCGCCACTACCTGGCCGCGTCGTCAGTGCAGCGGATCGCCGGGCTGTTCTCCGCCTCGCTGAACGCCGCTGTGGACGCCGAGGTGCTCCCGGCCAACCCGGTGTTCCGGCTGAAGCTCCCATCTCGGCCACCGGCCGGCGAGCGCTTCCTGACGCACGCTGAGTTCGCCTTGCTGACGGAGGAATTCTGGGACGCGTTCGACGTCGCCGCGATAGCACTGATGGCCGGCTGCGGACTGCGGTGGGGCGAAGCCATGGGACTGCACCGGCACCGGATGGACCGCGAGCGCGGCTGGCTGCGCGTCGTGGAGACGTGGGATCCGAAAGCGGGCCAGATCAAGGCCTACCCGAAGGGCAAGAAGGCGCGTGACGTTCCCGTGCCGGGTTGGGTGGGGGAGATTCTGGACCGGCTGCCGATCCTGCCGGCTGCAGACTGCGGGCATGTGCACGCTGCAGGGCGGTGCCGGTCCAACCTGGTGCTGCACGGGGCCGGCGAGATGACGGACGTGAATAACTGGCGGAAGCGGGTCTGGGCGCCGGCGCTGGGCCGGGCGAAGATCGGGCACGCCAGGCCCCATGACCTTCGCCACACCTACGCGTCCTGGCTGGTGCAGAACGGGGTGTCGATCGAGGAAGTTGCGCGTCTTCTTGGTCACGCTTCCTCGGTGGTTACCCAGCGGTACGCGCACCTCGCGGACACCCCCAAGGACTCGGTACTCACTGCCCTGGGGGACCCGTTCCGTGGGGCAAACGTGGGGCAAACCGATACTCCGGGGGACTCCCAGAGCATCCGGGCCGTTCCTGCATAGGGTCCCTGCATCCCTTACGGGAGTAGGGAAGTAGGGCCAAAGACTGCGTCGGCCTACAATCGACTCCGAGGCCGGATAAATATTCACACCGAAGAGGTCACTGGTTCGAACCCAGTATCGCCCACCGAGGAATCTGGTCCGTTTCCGCTCAGCCGAGCGGAAACGGACCTTTTTTGTGCCCGCCATTCTGTCAGCCCCTTGTGAAAGAGTCTTTGTATGACTGATCCACTCCTTGCCCACGCCACGGAATACGGCCGCATGTATGCGCGGTCCACCACCGAACAGTTCTCCGTTCCGTCAATCACCACCGTCATCGGCCAGCAGCCGCACGGCCTGGACGGCTGGTTCGGTTACATGGGCGCCAGCAGCCTGGCGAAGGATCCGCTGCTGGCTGATTGCCTGGGCAGCCCGGCGAAAATCCGGCAGGCCGTCAACCGGGCCTCAAAAGCAGCAGAACTGTATCGCGACGAGGCCGCCAAACGCGGCGACCGCGTCCATAATTACTGCGAGCAGGTTGCGCTCCGCGCCCTGGGCCGGCCCCACGCCATGAAGGAAACCCGCGAGGCGTTGGCGGCCAACGGCGAGGAAGGCTTTGCCCTGCGGTTCGATGAGTGGTGGGACCTCTACGGCGTAGAGCCCATCGCACCGGAAATTACCGTCTGGAACAAGTCAGTGGGGTACGCCGGGACGCTTGACCTCGTGGCCAAAATCAACGGCCGGATCTGCGTCATTGATTACAAGACCAAGGGCACCACGCGGGACGGCACCGTCAAGCCGCTGGACGACAAGGTGGTTATGCAACTGGTGGCTGGCATGAAGGCCGAGGAGAGCCTCGTGGATGCCGTGGCTGGGGAATGGGAGCCCTGGAAGTACGGTGAGAACCCGCTACTGCTGGCTGTGGCCATCGGCGAGACCGAAGTCCGTCCGGTCCGCGCCAACCCGGACGTCCTGAAGCATCACTGGTGGAAGTTCTGCGCCCTGCGCCGGGTCTGGGAACTGTCCGCCGATACGCTCGCCGCCGGGTCTGCGCTTCTTCCGGTGGCTCCGCCCGCGTCCGCGCAGGTCCGCAGCGCCTAGCGGAGCGTGCCTGTCCGGAGCACGCCTGCCCAGTCCCGGGACCGGCGCCCCTGCACCTAAACTGGATAGGTTCGCCATTAACGCCCACCGTGAGGAAAGACAGCACATGGCCATTCTGAATATCCGCATCATTGGTGATCCTGTGCTCCGCACAGTGGCCGATCCCGTGTCGGAATTCGGTCCTGAGCTCGCCAAGCTGGTTGCGGACATGACGGAAACCATGGAGGACGTGGACGGCGCCGGCCTCGCAGCCCCCCAGATTGGCGTCAGCCAGCGGGTCTTCACCTACCGGATCGACGGCGTGGAGGGCCACATCATCAATCCGGTCCTGGAAAACAGCGAGGACTTCCAGGCGGACCAGGTTGAGGGTTGCCTGTCCATTCCTGGCCTGGCGTTCCCGGTCCGCCGCTTCCGCGCCACACGCGCCACCGGCGTTGACCTGAACGGGAATCCTGTCGCGGTGGAGGGGGAAGGCATGCTGGCCCGTTGTTTCCAGCACGAGACGGACCACCTGGACGGCATCCTCTACACCGACAGGCTGGAAGGTGAAGACCGGAAGACGGCGCTGCGCTCCATCCGCAATGCCAACTATGACGCCATCACGGAACGCACGACGACGAAGCGCGCCAAGACGGTCGGGTCCAGTTTCGGGGGCGCGAGCTTTGGGGGAACAAGCACCGGGGGCGCCAGCTTCGGCGGCGGCGCCACCACATGAGGGTACTTTTTGCCGGCACCCCCGCCGTGGCCGTCCCGTCCCTTGATGCCCTGATCGCGGCCGGCTTTGAGATCGTTGCGGTCCTGACCCGTCCCGACGCGCCGATAGGGCGCAAACGCGTGCTGACGCCGTCGCCCGTTGCCGCCCGCGCCGCCGAGCTGGAAATCGACGTCATCCACGCCACCCGCGTGGACGAAGCCGTGACGGCGAAAATCGCCGCGGCCAAGCCGGACGTGGCCGCCATCGTGGCCTACGGCGGACTGATTCCCCGCGCCGCGCTGGATGTTCCCCCGCATGGTTGGATCAACCTGCACTTTTCCCTGCTTCCCGCATGGCGTGGCGCTGCCCCGGTGCAGCGCGCCGTGATGGCCGGCGACGACGTCACCGGGGCAGTCACCTTCCTGCTGGAAGAAGGTTTGGACACCGGCCCGGTCTTCGGAACGCTGACCGAGGGCGTTGCCCCGGAGGACACCGCCGGAGCGCTGCTGGAGCGGCTATCCCACAGCGGGGCAGTGCTCCTTGCCCAGACACTGTCCGCCGTCGAAGCTGGGAGGGCCGCTGCGCAGCCGCAGGTCGGCGATGTTTCACTGGCCCCCAAGCTGACCATCGATGATGGCCGGCTCGACTGGAAGCAGCCTGCCCTGGCGATCGGCAGGCGGGCCCGCGGCGTAACTCCCGAGCCCGGTGCCTGGACCACCCTGGACGGACAGCGCGTCAAACTCGAACCCGTCCGGCTCCGGCCGGACAACACTGACCTGCAGCCCGGCGCAGTATTCCTCGACGGCAAGAGCCTCCTGGTGGGCACCGGATCCCACGCTGTGGAGCTGACGAGGATCCAGCCTTCGGGCAAAAAGATGATGGCCGCCGCCGACTGGGCGCGTGGCATGGCAACACTGGAAAGCGTGGTCTTCGAATGAGCGAATCCGGCGGTAATGCAGGCGGCAGGGGCGGCAGCGGAAGTGGCGCCGCAGGCGGCGGACGGGGCAACAGCGGACGGGGCAAGGGCGGGCCGCGGGATTCCAGCCAACGCAACGCCCAGGGCCGCGAACGCAACCGCCCCTCCCAGCGAAGCTTCACCGAAAACGCTCCGGCGCAGCGGACCCGCCGGGCGGACCCGGCGAGGCTGGTGGCTTTTGAAGTCCTGCGCGCGGTAGCCGCCGAGGACGCCTATGCCAACCTGGTGCTCCCGTCCCGCATCCGCCATCACGGCCTGGACAAGCGCGACGCCGGGTTCGCCACCGAGCTCAGCTACGGTGCCTTGCGTGGCCAGGGCACCTACGATGCCATCCTGGCCCGCTGCGTTGACCGGCCGCTGGACCAGCTTGACCCGGCCATTCTCGACGCCCTGCGGATCGGCACCCATCAGCTGCTGGCCATGCGTGTCCCGGCCCACGCGGCCCTGGATCAGACCGTTGGCCTGGCCCGCGCCGTCATCGGTGCCGGACCCTCCGCCCTGATCAATGCGGTGCTGCGGAAGGTCACTGCACACACGCTGGAGGAGTGGCTTGAAGTCCTGGTCGCCGGTGAAAGCGACGAAACCACCATCGCGTCCCTCCGGTACGCCCACCCCGAATGGATAGTCCGGGCGATGCGCCAGTCCTTGGTGGCCCACGGGCGGTCAGCCGCCGAAATCAATGACCTGCTGGAAGCCGATAACGAGGCTCCGGTGGTCAACCTCGTTGCTCTGCCCGGCCTGGGCAGCCTGGATGAAGCCCTGGAAGGCGGGGCAACCCCCGGTGAACTAGTTGAAGGCTCGGCGCTCTCCAGCGGCGGAGACCTGGGCCGCCTCGCCTCCATCCGGGAAGGCAGCACGCGCGTCCAGGATGTCGGCTCCCAGCTGGTGGCCCGCGCAATGGCGGCAGTGGCGCTGGATCCCACCGGAAGTCCCGGAGCAGAGCGGCCGCACGAAACCTGGCTGGACCTGTGCGCCGGCCCCGGCGGCAAGGCCGCCCTGCTGGGCGCGCTGGCCAACGCCCAGGGTGCCACGCTGCTCGCCAATGAACCTGCCCCGCACCGTGCCAAACTCGTCAGCCAGGCCCTGTCAGCTGTGCCCAGGGACGTCTGGCGCGTCCGGACAGGCGATGGCCGCGACGTGGGCACTGAGCAGCCGGAATCCTTTGACCGTGTCCTGGTGGATGTCCCCTGCAGCGGGCTTGGTGCGCTGCGCCGCAGGCCGGAGTCTCGCTGGCGCCGCACGCCCAAGGACCTCGCTGACCTGGGGCCGCTGCAGCGTGCCCTGCTGAAATCGGCGCTGGATGCCGTCCGCCCCGGCGGAGTGGTTGCCTACGTCACCTGTTCACCCCACCCGGCCGAAACTACAGCAGTGGTCAGTGATGCCCTCCGGAAGCGGGATGACCTGGAGCTGCTGGACGCCGGCGCGGTGCTGGACAGTGTGAGCCTGACCGGGAACCTGGGCGCAGGCCACGATTCCACGGCGCAACTCTGGCCGCACATCCACAGCACCGATGCCATGTTCCTGGCCCTCATCCGGAAGAAAGCCTGACCCGTGAAAGGTTCCCCCATGCCGCAGTGCTGCATCAACCCCAGCATCCTGTCCGCCGACTTCGTCAACCTCGAAGCCGAACTGCAGCGCATCAGTAACGCTGACGCCGTGCACGTGGACGTGATGGACAACCACTTTGTCCCCAACCTCACCATCGGGCTGCCCGTGGTCCAGCGGATCCAGGCGGTCAGCCCCGTCCCGCTGGACGCCCACCTGATGATCTCCGACGCCGACCGCTGGGCACCGGGGTTCGCCGACGCAGGGCTGGCATCCGTGACCTTCCACGCCGAGGCCTCCATTGCACCGGTCAAACTGGCCCGCGAGCTGAGGGCCCGGGGCTCCAGGGCCGGCATGGCGCTGCGCCCAGCCACAGCTGTGGAACCCTACTTGGACATGCTCGAGGAACTGGACATGCTCCTGATCATGACCGTGGAGCCGGGCTTCGGCGGCCAGGCGTTTCTGGACTTCACCCTGCCCAAGATCCGCAAGGCCCGGGCAGCCATTGACGGCTCCGGAATCAATGTCGCCATCCAGGTGGACGGTGGCATTACCGAGGAAACCATTCTGCGGGCGGCCGAAGCAGGTGCGAACGTCTTTGTGGCGGGTTCGGCTGTTTACGGCGCGGAAGACCCGGCTGCAGCCATCGGACGGCTCCGCGAAGCCGGCAGCATAAAGTTACGTGCTGCGTCCGCGGAATAGTCTGGGCCACCTTGTGGTTATGGCACAATAGCAACACACAATACGTGCTCCGGGGTCGGTGTAAGTCCGAACCGGCGGTGATAGTCCGCGACCCGCGAGCCGGCGCTTTCCCTTCAGGGAAGGAACCGGCGGACGGTTGAACTGGTGAAATTCCGGTACCGACAGTTAAAGTCTGGATGAGAGAAGCACGTACAGCTGTATCTGTGGCGCCTTATGGCGCTGCGGCCTTCTGCTGTCGTATACCCCCGGAGCCATCGCGGTTCTAGAGGGAAGGAACGACAACACACATGAACCCCTTGCGATGGCTCTTTGAAGCCAGGATTTCCCATGCTCCGGGAACCGAAGCCACCGGACCGGTGGCCGCCGCATGACCCGGATCGAAAACGTCACGGCGTTCAGTGCCGCCGAAACCGCCGCCATGAACGCAGCGCTGAAAGCAGCCCTGCAGGGCCCGCGCGGAGCGAATCCGCTGGTGGGCGCCGTCGTGATCGATGCGGACGGCCGCCAGCTGGTGACCGGGTACCACCGCGGCGCCGGCACACCCCACGCCGAAGCGGACGCGATCACCCAAGCTGAGGCCGCCGGGCTGGACCTGACCGGCTGCACGATGGTGATCACACTGGAACCCTGTGACCACAGCGGCCGCACGGGGCCCTGCACCCAGGCGATCATTCGTGCCGGAATCACGGACGTGGTCTACGCCGTCGACGATCCGCATGACCCTGCGGCGGGCGGCGCAGCCACCCTCCGGAACGCCGGGGTGCAGGTCCGCAGCGGGCTCGCCGCCGGCGAGTCGTTCGAGTTGAACCGTCAGTGGTTCCTGGGAGTGGCCGCACAGCGCCCGTTCGTGACGCTGCACATCGCCCAGACCCTGGACAGCCGGATCGCCGCCGAGGACGGAACGAGCCAGTGGATCTCCTCCCCGGAGTCGCTCGCTGACAACCACGGACTGAGGCGGCGGATCGACGCCATCCTCGTGGGCACCCAGACCGTGCTGGTGGACAACCCCCGGCTGACAGCCCGCGACGCGTCCGGAGCCACATCCGGCAAGCAACCGCTGCGCGCCGTGATGGGCGTGCGGGACATCCCGGCCGACGCCGCCGTCCGCGGTGACGACGGCAACGTGCTCCACCTGCCCACGCGGGATCCGCGGGAGGCGCTCTCGCTCCTTTACGCGGAGGGAGTCCGCCACGTCATGGTGGAAGGCGGCTCACGCATCCTCAGTTCATTCCTGGCCGCCGGGCTTGTGGACGAACTCATTGTCTACGTTGCCCCCACCCTGCTGGGCTCCGGCACTCCCGCCCTCAACGGACTGGGAATCACCACCCTCGCGGACGCCCGGCACTGGGACTGGGACCCCTCCGACGGCGGCGCCGTCCTGACCCTGGGCCGGGACCTGAGGCTGCACCTCCGTCCAGAACCAACCGAAGCTCTTGAACCACAACTATCCCGCAACGCCGCGGAACCAGCCACGGGAGGCTACTGATGTTTACCGGAATTATTGCCGAGCAGGGACAGGTCCTGTCCGTGGAGCGGGACGGCGATGCCAGCGCAACGCTCCGCCTCCGCGCGCCCGGCACCACCGAAGGGCTCGGACTGGGCGGGTCCATCGCCGTCAACGGAGTCTGCCTGACGGCCACCGCAATCGAGGGCAAAGAGTTCAGCGTTGATGTGATGGGCGAAACCCTCGTCCGCAGTACCATCGGCGAACTTGCCGCCGGTGACTCGGTGAACCTTGAGCGTTGCGTCCCCGCCGGCGGCCGGCTGGACGGCCACGTCGTCCAGGGCCACGTCGACGGCGTCGGGCAGCTGCTGGAGCGCGAGGCGCTCGGCAACTGGGAACGCCTCCGGTTCGGTGTGCCGGCCAACCTCGCCCGCTACATCGCGGAGAAGGGCTCCATCGCGATCGACGGCGTCTCGCTCACGGTCACGGCGGTCAGCCCCGCCGCGGAGCCGGAGCCGTGGTTCGAAGTGGGGCTGATCCCCACCACCTTGGCCGAGACCGGCCTGGGGGCCAAGGAAACCGGCAGCAGGGTCAACCTTGAAGTCGACGTGCTCGCCAAATACACCGAACGGCTGCTGGCATTCAGCACCGGCGCAACCACCGGGGGCGAACGATGAACGCCACCGTTCGGCTGGAGCCGGCCGCGTCCGCAGCCCCGGGACCTAATGCAGCCTTCGGACTTGACCCCGTGGAAGATGCCATCCGCGCCATGGCCGCCGGCCGGCCCGTGCTGGTGGTGGACAACGAGGACCGCGAAAACGAAGGCGACATCATCTTCGCCGCACAGTATGCCACCCCTGCCCTCATGGGATGGACCATCCGCTACAGCTCCGGCGTCATCTGCGTCCCCCTGACCGGGGAACGCGCCGACGCCCTGGCCCTGCCGCCCATGGTGGCCGTGAACCAGGACGCAAAGGGTACGGCGTACACCGTTTCCTGCGACGCGGCCGTGGGTGTCAGCACCGGAATCTCCGCCACGGACCGGGCCCTTACGGCCCGCGTCCTTGCAGACCCCGGCGCCGGACCGGCGGCCGTGACCCGGCCCGGGCATATTTTCCCGCTCCGGGCAGTTAACGGAGGAGTGCGTGAACGCCCCGGCCACACCGAAGCGGCCGTGGACCTCTGCCGGCTCGCCGGACTGGAACCAGTGGGCGTGATCGCCGAGGTTGTGTACGACGACGGCGAAATGATGCGGCTCGACGGGCTGCGGGGGTTCGCCGCTGAACACGGATGCCCCCTGATCTCGATTGAGGATCTGGTGGCTTACCTTGAAGCAGGAGCCGGGGCTCCCGCCGACAGTGACACCGGGCCGGACGCCCGGGCGGAGTAGAGGAGTAATGATGACGGCTTCCGGAGTATCGGACGACAGCCACCAGAACGGCCACCATCGGGGGGCAGCCGGCAATGGCCGGGCCCACCATCCCGTGAGCGGCGGTCCGATTGTTCAGCTGCCCACGGCATTTGGCGATTTCATTACGCAAGCGTGGACAGACCTGGTCACGGGCGCCGAGCACCTGGCGGTGAGCTCACCCAACCCGCCCAAGGAGGGCGTTGCTCCGCTGGTCAGACTGCATTCCGAGTGCCTGACCGGCGACGTCTTCGGCTCCTACCGTTGTGACTGCGGCGAACAGCTGGCCTATGCCCTGGAGCTGATCAATGAGTTCGGCGGCACGCTGCTGTACCTGCGCGGGCAGGAAGGCCGGGGGATCGGCCTGGCCAACAAGATCAAGGCCTACGCCCTCCAGGAAGCGGGCTTTGACACTGTGGAGGCCAACGAACAGCTGGGACTGCCGGTGGACGCCCGCTGCTACAAGGCGGCCGCCCAGATCCTGGCTGAGATGGGCCTCCACGAGGTTCGGCTCCTGAGCAACAACCCGGACAAAAAGAACAGGCTCGCCAAAGCCGGCGTGAAGGTAGTGGAAATGGTGCCCACCGAGGTGCCGTCCCGCGACCAGAACATCCGCTACCTGCAGACCAAAAAGGACCGCATGGAGCACCGGCTGACGCTGGACACCCACGTTGTCACGGTGCCGAGCGGCCCCGCCGACGATTTCGACCACGAACAAAACTGAACGGATCAGATTCACGCATGAGCGGACACGGCGCACCAGATATTGACCTCACCACCCTCAACCCGGCGGAAACGTCGCAGCTGCGGTTGGCCATTGTGGCAGCCAGCTGGCACACCCAGATCATGGACGGACTCCTGGACGGTGCCCTGCGCGCCGCCAAAGATGCAGGCATCAGCGAACCCACCGTACTGCGCGTTCCCGGTGCCTTCGAGCTTCCCGTCGCTGCCGCGCGGCTGGCACCGCACTTTGACGCATTGGTAGCCCTCGGCGTCGTGATCCGTGGCGGTACGCCGCACTTTGAATACGTCTGCCAGGCAGCGACGTCGGGACTGACCGACGTCAGTGTCTCCACCGGCGTGCCGGTGGGCTTCGGCGTGCTGACCTGCGATACGGAGCAGCAGGGACTGGACCGTGCGGGCCTGCCGGGCTCCAGCGAGGACAAGGGCCACGAAGCAGTGACGGCAGCCTTGGCCACCGCAGTGCTCCTCAAGCAGTACAAGTAGCAGCCGGTGGACGGGCGGGGTGTGTGTTCGCTCACATCGCGCCCGTCATGCAGCGGCCCGAAAGGCGCCCCCGGGCCGGCAGCAAGTAGGCTGTAGGGCGTGAAGAATTTCGAGACGCTGTTCGCTGAACTGAGTGAGAAGGCAGCCACCCGCCCGGCAGGCTCCCGCACCGTCGCTGAATTGGAGTCCGGAGTCCACGGCATTGGCAAGAAAGTCGTGGAGGAAGCAGCCGAAGTCTGGATGGCCGCTGAGTACGAATCCGATGAGGCCACGGCCGAGGAAATCTCCCAGCTGCTCTACCACCTGCAGGTTCTGATGCTCGCTAAAGGCCTGACCCTGGAAGACGTCTACAAGCATCTGTAGCCACTGCGGCACCCGGCGGTCAACAATTGCCTGCCCGTGCCCTGCGTGGCCCGTATGCCTGATCCATAGACCTCCCAACCAAGAAAGACCCCCATGCTGCGAGTAGCCGTACCAAACAAGGGCTCCCTGTCCGAAGCCGCCTCCGCCATGCTGTCCGAAGCTGGCTACCGCCAGCGCCGCGACACCCGCGAGCTGGTCATGATGGACCCGGACAACGACATCGAGTTCTTCTTCCTCCGCCCGCGCGACATCGCAGTGTATGTCGGACGCGGAACCCTCGACGTCGGCATCACCGGCCGCGACCTGCTGCTGGACGCCGAGGTGGAGGCCGAGGAACTGCTGCCCCTGGGCTTCGCTGCATCCACGTTCCGCTTCGCCGGACCGGTGGGCGATTTCGCCGCCGCAGAAGAGCTGGAAGGCAAACGCCTCGCCACGAGCTACGACGGCCTGCTCCGCGGCTACCTCGCCGAGCGGGGCATCAACGCCAAGGTGGTCCGGCTCGACGGCGCCGTGGAGTCTTCCGTGCGCCTGGGCGTAGCGGATGCCATCGCCGACGTCGTGGAAACGGGTAACACCCTCAAGGCTGCCGGGATGGAAATCTTCGGCGAGCCGATCCTCAAGTCAGAAGCTGTCCTGATCCGCCGCACCGGCGATGGCGGAGCGGCGAACGGCACCGCCAAGGAGATTGAAGTCCTGATCCGCCGCCTGCAGGGCGTCCTTGTGGCACGCCAATACGTGCTGATGGATTACGACATCCGCAAGGAACTCGTGGAACAGGCCGCCGCACTGACTCCCGGCCTGGAATCACCCACCGTCTCACCGCTGCGCGACTCCGACTGGGTGGCCGTCCGGTCCATGGTTCCGAAGAAGGAAACCAACCGGATCATGGATGAGCTCTACGACCTCGGCGCCCGCGCCATCCTGGTCAGCAGCATCCACGCCTGCCGTATCTGAGCGTCCGGCCCGGTTCACGCCGCGCCGCAGAACCCACCCGAGAATTCCAGGAGTCCCCATGGCTGTAGCTGTACGAGTCATCCCCTGCCTCGACGTCGACGCCGGGCGCGTTGTGAAGGGCATCAACTTCGAGGGGCTCCGCGACGCGGGTGACCCGGTGGAGCTGGCGCACCGCTACGACAATGCGGGCGCCGACGAGCTGACGTTCCTCGATGTCACGGCGTCCTCGGGCAACCGCGAAACCACCTTCGACGTGGTCCGCCGCACGGCCGAGGAAGTCTTCATCCCGCTGACCGTGGGCGGCGGTGTCCGCGGTGTTGCCGAGGTGGACAAGCTCCTGCGTTTCGGCGCGGACAAGGCTTCCATCAACACGGCCGCCGTTGCCCGGCCGGACGTCATCAACGAAATCAGCCGGCATTTCGGTTCGCAGGTGCTGGTCCTGTCCGTGGACGCCCGCCGGACCCGCCCCGGGTCCCAGCCCACGCCGTCGGGCTTTGAAGTGACCACCCACGGCGGCCGCACCGGTACCGGGATCGACGCCATCGAGTGGGCCAGGGAAGCCGCAGACCGCGGCATCGGAGAAATCCTGCTCAACTCCATCGACGCCGACGGCACCAAAGACGGCTTTGACCTGGAACTGATCCGGCTCGTCCGGGCTGCGGTGAAAGTGCCGATCATCGCCTCAGGCGGGGCCGGGGAACCGGCCCACTTCCCGCCGGCCGTGGCCGCCGGTGCGGACGCCGTGCTGGCAGCCTCGATCTTCCACTGGGGGCCGGACAACATGATGTCCCAGGTCAAGCAGGCCATCCGCGACGCAGGTTTCGAAGTCCGCTGAGTGGGATCTCGACAGGCTCGATCACCGATTCCGGTGGTTGAGCTTGTCGAAACCTAGAGGCCGACTTCTGCCGACTGGAGCAGGGCGACGGCGTCGGGCTGGCCCTCGAAAGTGACCAGGGCGTGGCGGGTCCGGCCGTGGGCGTGCATCAGCAGTTCGCCCGGCTCACCAACGATCGCCACCGAAACCGGTGCCCGCTTGGCGACGTGCCGCGGGCCGGACGGGCGCACGAGCACAATGCCAAGGTCGACGCCGCGGTAAAGGATGGCTGCCCGCTTGATCAGTTCGTCCCAAAGGGCGTCCGAGTAGGCCTCATCGAGGGCGCGCGGCGCCCAGCGGTCCACAGCCCTGCGGATGTCCTCGGTGTGGACGAAATATTCGATCAGGTTGGAGCTCTCGTCCAATGCCTTGATGTTCATGGGGGACAGAGCCGGCGGGCCACTACGGAAGGTGTTCACGAGGCCGGTGTAGTCGTCAGCGGTTTTCAGCTTCGCCGCGAGCTTGGCGGTGGCCTTGTCCGAAGCCTTGGACAGGCGCTTGATGATGAGACCAAGCCCTACGGCAGCCTTGCGTTCGCGAAGGTAAAGGTGCGCGGCAAGGTCCCTGGTGCGCCAGCCTCGGCAGAGGGTAGGGGCATCAGGACCGGCCGCCAGCAGGGTTTCGGCCAGGACTTCTCGGGACGGTTCGACGAAATGCATCACTTGTGAAACTAGCACGAGAGCAGCGAAGTTGGGCAGCAGAACCGCCAGCCGATGGGTGCCCTTGTTCACACGCTGGTTGTATGCCCGCTTGTGCATATTCGGGGGCCGCTGATCAGGCACTAGACTTGGTCTGATGTCTGAGCAGCCCGCCTCCGCCCCCGTAATTGTCCCGGCCCCCGTCACAAGCCCGCTTCCGCCCGCCATCGCGGACGCACTAAAGCGTGACGGCGCCGGGCTCGTAGCCGCCGTCGTACAGCAGTTCGATACGAACGAGGTGCTGATGCTGGGCTGGATGGACGATGAAGCCCTGTACCGCACCATGACCACCGGCCGGGTCACTTTCTATTCCCGCTCCCGCCAGGAATACTGGCGCAAGGGGGACATCTCCGGCCACGTCCAGTGGGTCAAATCGGTTGCCCTGGACTGCGACGGCGATGCCCTCCTGATTCGCGTAGACCAGGTTGGCGCGGCTTGCCACACCGGTACGCGGACCTGCTTCGAGGGCAGGGACCTGGAAGTCCAGACTGGCGGGGCGGTCTGACCCACGGCCCGGGGCGGATGACCTGCCCCCAGGCAAACACTTTTGGCAGCATAGGACTGGCGCCGCTCCACACCCGGCGACATTTCACGAGGCGACACACAAGAACAGGCGGCGAAGCATAGCCATGCAGGACCTTGGAATCATCAGCCCGGGCCTCGAGGAGTTCCGCGAACTCGCCGGCAACAGCCGGGTCATCCCCGTCACGCTCAAAGTGCTTGCGGACGCGGAGACTCCTATCGGCCTCTACCGAAAGCTTGCCCAAGGCCAGCCCGGCACGTTCCTGATGGAGTCTGCGGCGGTGGGCGGCACGTGGTCGCGGTATTCCTTCATCGGCGCGAAGTCCCGTGCAACCCTGACCACCAAGGACGGCCAGGCGCACTGGCTGGGCCAGCCCCCTGCCGGTGTGCCCCTGGACGGCAATCCCGTGGACGCCATCCGCGACACCATCGAAGCGCTGCGGACCCGCAGGTTTGACGGACTGCCGCCTTTCACGTCCGGACTCGTCGGCTTCCTGGGCTGGGAGACGGTCCGTCACTGGGAACGGCTGACCAGCCCGCCGGAGGATGACCTCCACCTGCCCGAGATGGCGCTGAATCTGGTGACGGACATGGCAGTGCACGACAACCATGACGGCACGGTGCTGCTGATCGCCAACGCCATCAACTTCGACGGCAGCTCCGACCGCGTGGACGAGGCCTGGGAAGATGCCGTGGCGCGGGTCAAGGACCTCCTCACCCAGATCAGCACGCTCGTGGCCCAGCCGGTTTCCGTACTGGAGCCCGCGGCCCTGGATTTCGCCTCCAGCGTCGAGGAACGGTGGGACGAACCCTCCTACCTGGCCGCGCTGGACCGCGGCAAGGAAGCCATTGTTGACGGCGAAGTGTTCCAGGTGGTGATTTCACGGCGCTTCGAAATGGAGTGCGGAGCCTCGCCCCTTGATGTGTACCGCGTCCTGCGCAACACCAACCCCAGCCCGTACATGTACATCTTTAGCCTCGAGGACGCCGACGGCCGGGAGTACTCGATCGTTGGGTCCTCGCCCGAGGCCCTGGTGACAGTGACCGGTGAGGAAGTCATCACCCACCCCATCGCCGGTTCACGGCCCCGCGGCAAGACGGTGGAGGGAGACAAAGCCCTCGCCGAGGAGCTGCTGGCAGATCAGAAGGAACGCGCTGAACACCTGATGCTCGTGGACCTCTCCCGCAACGATCTGTCCAAGGTCTGCGTGGCGGGAACCGTGGACGTCACGCAGTTCATGGAGGTGGAGCGGTTCAGCCACATCATGCACTTGGTCTCCACCGTGGTGGGCAAGCTGTCCCCGGACGCCAACGCCTACGACGTCCTGAAGGCGACCTTCCCCGCGGGCACACTGTCCGGTGCCCCGAAGCCCCGGGCTCTGCGCCTGCTGGACGAGCTTGAACCCCACCGCCGTGGCATCTACGGCGGCGTGGTGGGGTACCTCGACTTTGCCGGCGACATGGACATGGCCATCGCCATCCGCTCGGCCCTCCTCCGCGAAGGACGCGCCTACGTCCAGGCCGGTGGCGGCATCGTGGCGGATTCCGTGAACCCCACAGAAGCCCTGGAGACCGTGAACAAGGCGGCCGCTCCCCTCCGGGCCGTGCACACCGCCGGATCGCTGCACAACATTGCGGCAGAATCGCTCCCCGGCACCTCTCCCCACAGCGACGCCGGCACCGCCGGGGAAAGCCAGGGCGCCGAATGACGCCGGCCTGGGCCAGGAAGTCCACGCTGGTACTGCTGATCGCCGTCCTTGCGCTGGCGGTCTTCGGGACCACCACCCAGACCTGGATCACCGTCACCCTGGACGCCAACCAGGTGGGCCAGACGGCTGGGGACCAGAACACCCTTCCGGTCCAGGGCAGCAAAGCGGCCACAACGGTGACAGCCCTGGCCTTGGTGGCCCTGGCGGGCGGACTGGCAGCGTCCATCGCCGGAAAGTTCGCGCGGTGGGTCATCACCGCCATCATCATGCTGGCCTCCGTAGGCATCATTGCCGCCGCCGCCACGGTGCTGGCTGACCCGCTGGGCGCCTCGCAGGGCTCCATCGCCGCCGCCACCGGGGTCACCGGCGGCAACGCGGAAGTGGCTGTTACCGCCTTCCCGGTCCTCGCCGTCGTCGCCGGTTCCCTGCTGGCGCTGGCCGCGTTGCTGATCATCCCTGCCGGCCGGCACTGGAAGTCGCGGACCAAATATGACGCAACCACATACGGGGGGCCCGCCGGCAGTACGGCGGCCGCCACCGGTCCTGTGGACGAGATCGACAGCTGGGACAGGCTCTCGCGCGGCGACGATCCCACCTGAACCCCCGCTCGCAGCCAAAGCCGGGCAGCCCGCTAAAACCTGAGCCCGGCCTGCCGATGGGCAGGTCACGGCCAAAAAATGGCAGAATGTAAGCAGTATTCATCCCGAGGAGATTCACATGAGCAAAGCACCCGCTTCCGTATCGAAATCAGGCACCCGGACCGTTGCCCCCGGCGTCGTTGACCACAGCCAGGAACTTGGCCACGGCAACAGCCCCGCGGCCTGGACCTGCGTGATCGTTATGCTGGTCGGCGCCCTCATCGCGTCCATCGCCTTTGTCATCGCCAACACCCCCATCTTCATCGCCGGCGCGGCCGTGATGGTCCTCGGCCTGATCCTTGGCTACATCATGCGCAAGGCGGGTTACGGCGTCGAAGGCAGCAAGCTGAAGAGCTCCGGCCACTGATGGCGACTGTTCTCGACGACATCAATGCCGGTGTCAGGGAGGATATGGAGGCCAGGAAGCGTCTCGTTTCGCTGGCAGAACTGAAGGACCTGACTGCGGCCGCGGCACCCGCCCGGGACGCCTGGTCGGCCCTCGGCGGCACCGCGGTGCAGCGGGACCAGCTGAAGGTCATCGCGGAAATCAAGCGGCGCAGCCCGTCCAAGGGCGATCTCGCCACCATCGTGGATCCGGCAGCGCTGGCAGAGCAGTACGCCGACGGCGGCGCAGCAGTGATCAGCGTCCTTACCGAACAGCGGCGCTTCAACGGGTCCCTTGCAGACCTGGACGCCGTCCGTGCCCGCGTGGACGTTCCGCTGCTCCGCAAGGATTTCACGCTCGACGAGTACCAGATCTGGGAGGCCCGCGCCCACGGCGCGGACCTGATCCTGCTCATCGTGGCGTCGCTCTCCGACAGCCAACTCCGGGAGTTCAGCGCCCTCAGCCGCGAACTCGGCATGAACGTGCTCGTGGAGACGCACACGGAAGAGGAGATCGAACGTGCAGTGGCGGCTGAGGCGCGCATCATCGGCGTCAACGTGCGCAACCTGAAGACGCTCGACGTCGACCGTTCAGTTTTCGCCGTACTCGCCGGACTGATTCCGGCCGAAGCGCTGGTCATCGCCGAATCCGGTGTGCGCGGCGTAAACGACGTGACGCACTACGCCGCCAACGGCGCCAACGCCATCCTGGTGGGCGAGGCCCTGGTCAGCGACGCAACGCCGCGTGACCGGATCGCCGAATTCACGGCGGCAGGCGCTGCCGCCATCGCCGCCCGGGCCTAGTCCCGGCACCCGCCGGCCCTGGCGCCGGCGGCACAACACTTCCGAACGACCAACTTGAACAGGACGGTGAGACTGATGGTTGACGCACCCTCAGAAAACGCTGACAACAATGCTGCGGACGCTTTCCTGCAGGGCGGCTCGCTGAAGCACGCCCCGGGGCCATACTTCGGCGGCTACGGCGGGCGCTGGATGCCGGAATCGCTGATCGCCGCCTTGGACGAGCTCGAAGACACCTTTGAAAAGGCCAAGGCAGATCCCGAATTCCTGGCCCAGCTCTCTGACCTGAACAAGAACTACTCCGGCCGTCCCTCGCTGCTGACCGAAGCCAAGCGGTTCTCCGAGCACGCCGGCGGCGCCCGGATTTTCCTCAAGCGCGAGGACCTCAACCACACCGGATCCCACAAGATCAACAACGTCCTGGGCCAGGCCCTGCTGGCCAAGCGCATGGGCAAGACACGCGTCATCGCCGAGACCGGCGCCGGGCAGCACGGCGTTGCCAGCGCCACCGCCGCCGCGCTCCTCGGCCTGGAATGCGTTGTCTACATGGGCGCCGAAGACTGCCGCCGGCAGGCACTGAATGTCGCCCGGATGCAGCTGCTCGGCGCCACCGTGGTGCCCGTGGTGAACGGTTCCCAGACCCTCAAGGACGCCATCAACGACGCTCTCCGGGACTGGGTCAGCAACGTCGACAACACCCACTACCTGCTGGGCACCGCTGCCGGGGCGCACCCGTTCCCGGCCATGGTCCGCTTCTTCCACGAGGTCATCGGTGAGGAAGCCCGCGCTCAGATCCTGGAGCAGACCGGCAAACTGCCCGACGCCGTCTGCGCCTGCATCGGCGGCGGTTCCAACGCGATCGGCATCTTCCACGGCTTCCTGGATGATCCGTCCGTGAAGATCTACGGCTTTGAAGCCGGCGGCGACGGCGTGGACACCGGCCGGCACGCAGCCACTATCACCCTTGGCAAGCCCGGCGTCCTGCACGGCGCCCGCTCCTACCTCATGCAGGACGACGACGGCCAGACCATCGAGTCGCACTCGATTTCCGCAGGCCTGGACTACCCGGGCGTTGGCCCGGAGCACGCTTACCTGGCCGACATCGGACGCGTCAGCTACGAGCCCATCACCGACAGCGAAGCAATGGATGCGTTCAAGCTGCTGTGCCGGACAGAAGGCATCATCCCCGCCATCGAGTCCTCACACGCCCTCGCGGGTGCCATCAAGGTTGGCAAGCGCCTCACCGAAGGCACCGCCGACCCGTCCGAAACGGTGATCATCGTGAACCTTTCCGGCCGCGGCGACAAGGACGTTGAGACCGCCGCGGAATGGTTCGACATGCTCGATGAAGAGGGCAAGGTCAAGGGCACCAACCTGTCCACCCGCAAGCCCAAGGGCCCTGCCGACCGGGCAGAAACTGAAGCCGTTCCCGCCATAGCCGCTCCTGACAGCAGCGTCGCGGACAACAACGAGGACCAGAACTGATGACTGAACAGACGGCCAGCAAGTCCGCCGCCGCCATCGACCGTGCGCGGGACGACGGGCGCTCAGCGCTCGTCTGCTACCTGCCCGCGGGGTACCCGGACGTCCAGGCCACCATCGACGCCGGCATTGCCATGGCGAAGAACGGTGCCGACCTGATCGAAATCGGCATTCCCTACTCGGATCCGGTCATGGACGGCCCGGTCATCCAGGCCGCCACCACCGAGGCAATCGCCAACGGATTCCGGGTCGAAAGCGTCTTTGACGTTGTCGCCGGCATCACGGCAGCCACAGACGTAGCCGTGCTGGTGATGACCTACTGGAACCCCGTGGTCCGGATGGGCGTGGACGAGTTCTCCCGCCGGCTGGCCGAGGCCGGGGGAGCAGGGCTCATCACACCTGACCTCATCCCGGACGAAGCCTCGGAATGGTTCGCTGCCTCGGACAAGTACGGACTGGACCGCGTGTTCCTCGTGGCGCCGTCCTCCACCCCCGAGCGCCTGGCCGTGACGGTCAAGGCAAGCAGGGGCTTTGTGTACGCCGTTTCCATCATGGGCGTGACGGGTACCCGCCAGGCCGTCAGCAGCAGCGCGGAGAAGCTCGTCGCCGACACACATGCCGCCGGTGCCGAACGCGTGTGCGTGGGACTCGGTGTCTCCAACGCCAGCCACGTCCGCGAGATCGCAGCGTACGCAGACGGTGTCATCGTTGGCACCGCGCTTGTTGCCGCCATCCGCGACGGGGGAGTCGACGCCGTCGCGGACCTCACCCGGAACCTGAGCGCCGGACTCGTCAGGGAAGAAGCCTAACCACCATGCAGATCCTCCTTCAGGCCGCCGCCCTGGTGCCGGCCAGCATCCCCAGCCCGGACTGGTCCGGCTTCGATATCCCGCTGCCGTGGGGGACTCTGCGGATCCACGCCTACGCCCTGTGCATTCTCGCCGGGATCATCGCGGGCCTGTGGCTCACGTCCGTCAGGTGGGCCCGCCGCGGTGCGCCTGAAGGCAGCGTCTGGGACATCGTCATCTGGGCTATTCCTTTCGGCATCATCGGCGGCCGCCTCTATCACGTGGTTTCGTCCCCGGACGCCTACTTCGGGCCCGGCTTCGACGGGACCGGGGACCTGGGGCTCATCCCGCAGATCCAGCGAGGCGGCCTCGGAATTTGGGGTGCCGTGGTTCTGGGCGTCCTGGGCGCCTGGATCGGCTGCCGCCGGTCCGGCGTGAAACTCACCGCCTTCCTGGACGCCGCGGCGCCGGGACTGCTGCTGGCCCAGGCCATTGGCCGCTGGGGAAACTACTTCAACCAGGAACTCTTCGGCGGACCCACCACCCTGCCGTGGGGCCTGCAGATTGATGCGGACAATCCCAATTTCCCGGCCGGCATGCCGGTGGATACGCTTTTCCACCCCACGTTCCTGTATGAGTCGCTCTGGAACATCGCTGGTGTGCTCATCCTGCTGGCTCTGGACCGCCGGTTCCACTTCCGGCGGGCCCGGCTCTTCTGGCTCTACGCCATGTATTACACCCTGGGCCGGGTCTGGATCGAAGCGATGCGGATCGACGATGCCGAACAGATCAACCTCTTCGGCATCACCACCAGGCTCAACGTCTGGACCAGCATCTTTGTCTTTGTGGCAGCGCTCATCGTGTTCGTCCTCCTGGGACTGAAAGGCCGCCCGGAACCGGACACACCTTTCCTGGCGGGCCATGAACCGGCAGCAGACGATGCCATGGACGCCTCTGGAGCAGACAAGTCACCAGTCCGCGATGCGGACTCTTCTGTCTCAGATAGTGAATCGCGTGATATTGTCCCAGATAACCAAAATGGTGCCCGGATCCCTTCCACTCCAACGGAAGAGGAACCGGCATTCCGGGACGGCGACAAGCCAATTCCGGAGTCGCCGGTAGCCGGAACTTCCGGCCACAAGGCAACGGAATCCGCGCCGGAGGCTGGCACGAGCAAGTAGTACGCCAGCACGGCAGGGTAGCAGAGTCAACACTCGGAGCGCCCACACACCACAGCGTCGTGGCAACAGGGCCCATCCGGTCGGCAGACAGCAGCTGGCCGGTCAAGCCCGGGTCAGGGACCTGCGTAACTGTTCAGTCAGCAGGCCGGTCTGGCCTACAATTTCCTGTAAATAACACTTTGTTGTGCCCATCACAGAGGCGCTGACGAGTGGGGCCAACGGTGTCCCTTCCATACGCACGATCAGGAGGAAGGACGTCTCCCATGAGCCAAACTCTTCACACTCCCAGCTGGTCCGAACCGGACCAGCCTGAGGCTGCTATGTCCCCGTTCAAGCGCTTTGCCGCGCTGCCCGAGGCCCGGGGTCTATACAACCCGGAGAACGAAAAGGACGCGTGCGGCCTGGCGATCATCGCCACGCTCCGCGGCGAGCCCGGCTACGACATTGTCGACGCCGCGCTGACCGCGCTCCGCAATCTGGAGCACCGCGGTGCCGTTGGCGCCGACGAGGGAACCGGTGACGGCGCCGGCCTGCTCATGCAGATCCCGGACGAGTTCTTCCGCGCCGTCACAGAATTCGAACTCCCCGCACCGGGCCAGTTCGTTGCCGGCACCGCGTTCCTCCCTGCCGAGCAACGCGAAGCCGACGCCGCCAAGGCAGGTATTGAAGGCCTCGCCGCCGATGAAGGCCTGACAGTGCTCGGCTGGCGCGAAGTGCCCATCGTCGCGGACCTCGTCGGCGCCATGGCCCGCGCCTGCATGCCCTACTTCTCACAGCCCTTCCTTGCCTCGGCAACCGGCGAGGAACTGGACCGCAACGAGCTGGACTCACGCGCCTGGCGGATCCGCAAGCGTGCCCAGAACAAGTTCGGCGTGTACTTCCCGTCGTTGTCCTCGCGCACCATTGTCTACAAGGGCATGCTCACCACGGCTCAGCTGGAGCCGTTCTACCCCGATCTCTCGGACAAGCGTTTCAAGACCAAGCTGGCGATCGTCCACTCGCGCTTCTCCACCAACACGTTCCCGTCCTGGCCGCTGGCCCAGCCGTTCCGCACCATCGCCCATAACGGTGAAATCAACACCGTCAAGGGCAACCGGAACTGGATGCGCGCCCGCCAGTCCCAGCTCGCCAACCCGCTGCTGGGTGACTCCCCGGAAGAGCTGTACCCCATCTGCACCCCCGGTGCGTCAGACTCCGCGTCCTTCGACGAAGTTGCCGAGCTGCTCTGGCTCTCCGGCCGCCCCATCACGCACTCGATCATGATGATGATCCCCGAGGCCTGGGAAAACCACGCCACCATGGATCCGGCACGGCGGGCGTTCTACGAATACCACTCCCTGCTCATGGAACCGTGGGACGGCCCCGCCGCCGTCTCGTTCACGGACGGCAACCTCGTCGGCGCTACTCTGGACCGCAACGGCCTGCGCCCCGGACGCTACTGGATCACCGAAGACGGGCTGATCATCTTCGCCTCTGAGGTGGGCGTGATCGACGTCGAACCCTCCAAGGTGGTCAAGAAGGGCCGCGTTTCCCCGGGCAAGATGTTCTTGGTGGACACCGACGCCGGCCGCATCATCGACGACGAAGAGGTTAAGGCCGAGGTCGCTGCGGCGAACCCCTGGGCCGAGTGGGTCAAGGACAACCTGATTGACCTCAAGGACCTCCCCGAGCGCGAGCACGTGGTCCACACTGCCGCGTCCGTTAACATCCGCCAGCGGACGTTCGGGTACACCACCGAAGAGCTTAAGATCCTGCTCGGTCCGATGGCCCGCACGGGCGCCGAGCCGCTGGGCGCCATGGGCTCCGACACCCCGGTGGCTGTGCTCTCCAAGCGTCCCCGGCTGCTCTTTGACTACTTTGTGCAGTCCTTCGCGCAGGTCACCAACCCGCCGCTGGACGCCATCCGTGAAGAGCTGGTCACGTCGTTGACGTGCGCCATCGGTCCGAACGGCAACCTGCTGGACACCAAGCGGGTCCGCCAGCCGCAGGTCATGCTGCCGTTCCCCGTGATCAACAACGACCAGCTCGCCAAGATCGCCAACATCGAAACGCCCGACGGCGACCGCGTGGCAATGAAGGTCCGTGGCCTCTACCGCCCCGAAGGCGGCGAGAACGCCCTGCGTGCCCGGCTCACCGAGATCTGCGAGCAGGTGTCCGGCGCGATCAACCGCGGCGTGCAGTACGTTGTGCTGTCCGACCGCGACTCGAACGCGCAGTGGGCGCCGATTCCTTCGCTGCTCCTGGTCAGCGCCGTGCACCATCACCTGCTGCGCAGCGCCAACCGCACCAAGACCGCCTTGGTGGTCGAGGCCGGCGACGTCCGCGAGACGCACCACGTGGCTGTCCTGATCGGCTACGGCGCCTCCGCCGTGAACCCGTACCTGGCCATGGAGTCAGTGGAGCAGCTCATCGCCGCCGGTGACGTTGTTGGGGTCACGCCGCAGGACGGCGTCTACAACCTGATCAAGGGCCTCGGCAAGGGCGTCCTGAAGATCATGTCCAAGATGGGCATCTCCACTGTTGCCTCCTACACGGGCGCGCAGACGTTCGAGGCCCTGGGCCTCGGACAGGAACTGGTGGACGAGTTCTTCGCCGGCACGCACTCCCAGCTGGGCGGCGTGGGCCTGGACGTTATCGCCGCCGAAGTTTCGGCGCGGCACCAGATGGCCTACCCGGAAGGCGGCATCGAACTGCCGCACCGCCCGCTCCTGGGCGGCGGCGAATACCAGTGGCGCCGCGACGGCGAGCCGCACCTGTTTAACCCGGAGACCGTCTTCCGCCTCCAGCACGCCACGCGTGAGCGCCGCTACGACATTTTCAAGGCGTACACCAAGGGCGTGGATGACCAGTCCGAGAACCTGATGACCCTGCGCGGGCTGCTCAAGTTCAAGAACGACCGGCCCGCTGTTCCGTTGGAGGAAGTGGAGCCCGTCTCCAGCGTTGTGAAGCGCTTCTCCACCGGCGCCATGAGCTACGGGTCCATCTCCAAGGAAGCCCACGAGACCCTCGCGATCGCCATGAACCAGCTGGGCGGAAAGTCCAACACCGGTGAAGGCGGCGAGGACGTGGACCGCCTGCTGGACCCGAAGCGCCGCTCTGCCGTCAAGCAAATCGCGTCGGGCCGGTTCGGGGTCACCAGCCTGTACCTGACCAACGCTGATGACATCCAGATCAAGATGGCCCAGGGTGCCAAGCCCGGCGAAGGCGGCCAGCTGATGGCGCAGAAGGTGTACCCCTGGGTTGCTCGGACGCGCCACTCGACGCCCGGCGTCGGCCTGATTTCGCCGCCACCGCACCACGACATCTACTCCATCGAGGATCTCGCGCAGCTCATCTACGATGCGAAGCGCGCCAACCCCTCGGCCCGTGTGCACGTTAAGCTCGTCTCCGAAGTGGGGATCGGCACTGTGGCATCGGGTGTCACCAAAGCGAAGGCCGACGTCGTACTGGTCTCCGGCCACGACGGCGGAACCGGAGCCTCCCCGCTGAACTCGCTCAAGCATGCGGGTGTGCCGTGGGAGCTGGGGCTCGCTGAGACGCAGCAGACGCTGATGCTCAACGGCCTGCGCGACCGTGTGGTGGTCCAGGTGGACGGCCAGCTCAAGACCGGCCGTGACGTTGTTATCGCCGCACTGCTCGGCGGCGAGGAGTTCGGTTTCGCCACCGCTCCGCTGGTGGTGGAAGGCTGCATCATGATGCGCGTCTGCCACCTGGACACCTGCCCGGTGGGCGTCGCAACGCAGAACCCCGAACTGCGGGCCCGCTTCACCGGCAAGCCCGAATTTGTGGTCAACTTCTTCGAATTCCTGGCCGAGGAAGTCCGCGAGATCCTCGCGGAACTCGGCTTCCGGAGCATCGAAGAGGCGATCGGCCACGCCGAGGTGCTGGATGCCCGCGAAGCGATCAACCATTGGAAGGCCGACGGCCTGGACCTGGACCCGATCCTGCACGGACTCGAGTTCGACGACGACGCTCCGCTGCGCAACATGACCTCGCAGAACCACGAGCTGGACAAGCACTTTGACCAGCGGCTGATCACCATGGCCACTGAGGCCCTGACTGACCGGACGCCGGTGAAGATTTCGGTGGACGTCATCAACACGGACCGCTCGGTGGGTACCATGCTGGGCCACACGGTGACCAAGACGTTCAGCACGGACGTGCTGGCACCGGACACCATTGACATCACCCTGACCGGTACTGCGGGACAGTCGCTGGGCGCCTTCCTGCCCGCCGGCATCACGCTGCGCCTCTTCGGTGACTCGAACGACTACGTGGGTAAGGGCCTTTCCGGCGGACGGATCATCGTCCGGCCGGACCGCACCAATGTGTTCAAGGCCGAAAGCAACGTCATTGCCGGCAACGTGATCGGCTACGGCGCCACTAGCGGCGAGATGTTCCTGCGCGGCCAGGTGGGCGAACGCTTCATGGTCCGCAACTCCGGAGCCACCGCAGTTGTTGAAGGCATTGGCGATCACGGCTGCGAGTACATGACCGGCGGGCAGACGCTGATCATCGGCCGCACCGGGCGCAACTTCGGCGCCGGCATGTCCGGCGGAACCGCTTATGTGCTGGACCTGCAGACCACCCAGGTCAACAAGGACGCCCTGCAGTCCGGTGAACTCCAGCTCGTTGAACTCGACGCCGAAGACCGGGACATTGTCCACGGCCTGCTGGTGAAGCATGTCGAGGAAACGGAATCGCTCCACGCTGCACGGTTGCTGGAGAACTTCGACGACACTGCTGCCCGCATCACCAAAGTGCTGCCGCGCGATTACGCGGCAGTCCTGCAAACCCGTCTGGACGCGATCGAAGAGGGCCTTGACCCCGATGGCGAAGAAGTATGGGCTCGAATCCTGGAGGTAACCGGTGGCTGACCCACGCGGATTTCTTAAAGTACGCCAGCGTGAAACCCAGCCGCGCCGTCCCGTTCCGGTCCGCATCATGGACTGGAAGGAAGTCTACGAGGCCCAGGAAAAGGGTGTCCTGAAGGCCCAGGCCGGGCGCTGCATGGACTGCGGCGTGCCGTTCTGCCACCAGGGCTGCCCGCTGGGGAACCTGATTCCCGAGTGGAACGACCTCACCTGGCGGGACAAGGGCGAGGAAGCGATTGAGCGGCTGCACGCCACCAACAACTTCCCCGAGTGGACCGGCCGGCTTTGCCCGGCGCCGTGTGAGGCGTCCTGCGTGCTGGGGATCAACCAGCCTGCGGTGACCATCAAGCAGGTTGAAGTCTCCATCATCGACGAAGCGTTCGAAAACGGCTGGGTCAACCCGCTGCCTCCGACGCGACTGACCGGAAAGACCGTTGCCGTCGTCGGCTCCGGACCAGCGGGTCTGGCCGTGGCGCAGCAATTGACCCGGGTGGGCCACACCGTCGCGGTGTACGAGCGGGACGACAAGATCGGCGGCCTTCTCCGCTACGGCATCCCCGACTTCAAGATGGAAAAGGAGCAGGTGGACCGCCGCGTTGAGCAGATGAAGGCGGAAGGCACCCGCTTCCGCACCGGCGTCGCTGTGGGCACCGACGTGACGTGGGAGCAGCTGCGACGCCGCTACGACGCCGTCGTGGTTGCCACCGGCGCCACCGTCCCGCGGGACCTGCCCATCCCGGGCCGCGATTTTGACGGCGTGCACTTTGCCATGGATTACCTGGTGCCGGCCAACCGCGTTGTCGCGGGGGAGACGGTGGAGAACCAGATCCACGCCAAGGGTAAGCACGTGGTGATCCTGGGCGGCGGTGATACCGGTGCTGACTGCCTCGGTACTGCGCACCGCCATGGAGCCGCATCAGTGACCACCCTTGCCATCGGCAAGCAGCCACCGGCGGAACGCGCCGGGCACCAGCCCTGGCCCACGTTCCCCACCCTGTTCGAAATGGCCAGCGCCCACGAGGAAGGCGGCGAACGCACGTACCTCGCCTCCACCGTGGAGTTTGTCGGGGAGAACGGCAAGCTCACCGGCGTCAAGGTTGCCGAAACGGAATTCGTTGACGGCAAGCGGCTCCCGAAGGCCGGCACCGAACGGATCATCCCGGCGGACCTGGTCTTCCTGTCGCTGGGCTTCACCGGTGCCGAGCCCGCGGGCATTACCGAGCAGGTCAGCGCCGAATTCGACGGGCGCGGCAACGTGACCCGCGACGGGTACTACATGACCAACACGGAGGGCATTTTCGTGGCCGGCGACGCCGGACGTGGGCAGTCGCTCATTGTATGGGCCATCGCTGAGGGCCGGGCCTGTGCCGCCGCCGTGGACAAGTTCCTTATGGGCAGCACCATCCTGCCGGCGCCGGTGGCTCCGACGGACCGGGCCATCGCGGTTCTCTGACAGCCGTCAGTTCGCCGCGGATTAACCTCCACATCAACTTAACCAATGCAGGACACTACTAGGGTAGGTATATGAGACGCGCTAAGATTGTGGCCACTTTTGGCCCGGCAATTGCCAGCTTTGAGAACACGCTCGCGGTGTTGGAAGCCGGCGTGGATGTTGCCCGGATGAATATGAGTCACGGTGACTACTCCGTGCACGACAACACCTACGAGAATGTCCGCAAGGCAGCAGCCCAGCTGAGCAAGCCTGTGGCAATCATGGCCGACCTGCAGGGCCCCAAGATCCGTCTTGGGCGCTTTGTGGACGGCCCCCACGCCCTGGCTGAGGGTGACATCTTCACCATCACCACCGAGGACGTTCCGGGCACCCAGGACATCTGCTCCACCACGCTGAAGAGCCTCACCGAGGACGTCAACGTGGGGGATGCCCTGCTGATCGACGACGGCAAGGTGGCCCTGCGGGCGATCGAGGTCGACGACGTCAAGGTCGTTACCGAGGTAACCGTCGGCGGAATGGTGTCCAACAACAAGGGCATCAACCTTCCCGGCGTTGCGGTCAACGTCCCGGCGCTGAGCGAAAAGGACGAGGACGACCTCCGCTGGGCCATGCGCCGCGGTGTTGACCTGGTTGCCCTGTCGTTCGTGCGTGATGCGTCGGACATCGTCCGCGTGCACGAGATCATGGACGAAGAAGGCCGCCGCGTGCCGGTCATCGCCAAGATCGAAAAGCCGCAGGCAGTGGACCAGCTGCACGAGATCATCGACGCCTTCGACGCCATCATGGTGGCCCGTGGCGACCTCGGTGTGGAACTTCCCCTGGAGGAAGTGCCGATCGTGCAGAAGCGCGCCATCGAACTGGCACGCCGCTGGGCGAAGCCGGTCATCGTGGCCACACAGGTCCTCGAATCCATGATCGACAACCCCCGCCCCACCCGTGCAGAGGCATCCGACTGCGCCAACGCCGTGCTCGACGGTGCAGACGCAGTTATGCTGTCCGGCGAGACCAGCGTGGGCAAGTACCCCATCGAGACCGTCAAGGTCATGGCCCGGATCATTGAATCCACCGAAGTCCACGGCCTGGAACGCGTTCCGCCGCTGGGCACCAAGCCCAAGACCCGTGGTGGCGCCATCACCCGCGCCGCCGTCGAAATCGCCGACCAGCTGGACGCAAAGTACATCTGTACTTTCACCCAGTCCGGCGACTCGGCACGCCGCCTGTCCCGCCTGCGCCCGATCAAGCCGGTGTTCGCCTTCACTCCGCTGGAGCACGTGTGGAACCAGTTGGCGCTGACGTGGGGCATCCAGCCGGTACTGGTCCCTATGGTGGGCCACACCGACGAGATGACCGCGCAGGTTGACCGCAGCCTGCTTGAAATGAAACTGGTGGAAGACGGCGACATGGTGATCATTGCCGCCGGTTCCCCTCCCGGCAAGGCCGGTTCCACCAACTCGCTGAAGGCACACAGGGTGGGCGACTACGCCGACACCTCGCGCCTCGATGGCGAAGGTGGCGCACCCAGGGAAAAGCTCGGCCCCTGGCCGACGGTCTAGCGACCTAAAAGGGAAGGACCCCTGCCAGCTGGCAGGGGTCCTTTTCTTTGCTCCGGTGATTGAGGTTGTCCGGTGATTGAGCTTGTCGAAATCCCGACAGGCTCTAATCCAGAATCTTTTAGTTGACCTGGTTGATAATGGTTTCGGCAACCTCGCGCATGCTGAGGCGGCGGTCCATGGAGGTCTTCTGGATCCAGCGGAAAGCTTCTGGCTCCGTCAGGCCCATCTTGGTGGTCAGCAGGCTCTTGGCGCGCTCGACGAGCTTGCGGGTGGCGAATTGCTCCTGGAGGTCCGACACTTCGCTTTCGAGGGCCTTGATTTCCTCGTGGCGGGAGAGCGCGATTTCCAGTGCCGGGATGAGGTCCGCCGGGGTGAAGGGCTTGACCACGTAGGCCATGGCGCCGGCGTCGCGGGCGCGCTCCACAAGTTCCTTCTGGCTGAAAGCCGTCAAAAGGACTACGGGGGCGATGCGGGCCTTGACGATCTTCTCGGCTGCGGTGATGCCATCCATAATCGGCATCTTGACGTCCATCAGGACGAGGTCCGGCTTGAGTTCCTCGGCGAGCTGCACGGCCTTCTCGCCGTTGTCTGCTTCGCCCACCACGTCATAGCCTTCGCCGCGCAGGATCTCGATGATGTCGAGTCGGATGAGGGTTTCATCCTCGGCCACAATGACGCGGCGCGCCGGCTGGGACGTGGGTTTTGACTCCGTTTGTTCAGTCACGGGATCTCCTTGGAAAGGTACGGCGGGAACATCACCATCTTAGGTGCGCCCGCGGCCGTACTTTGATCTGCATGGTCTATTGCGGCGTCAGCGGCGCGATTCTGGAATTCAGCCTATCTGCATGTAGAGTAATTCCGCGTACGTGAAGCGATCGCGTTGCTCACAATCAGCTGTGGGCGTACCGGTTTGCACAACGTATTCCGCGCCCGAGTGGCGGAATTGGCAGACGCGCCGCACTCAAAATGCGGTATCGAAAGGTGTGTGGGTTCGAGTCCCACCTCGGGCACAGTATTTCCGCAGTTCAGATGGCCTTTGAGCCTCTGAGTGTGCACAAAAACTCGATTTCTGTGCACACGAAGCCTAGAATTTTGGGTATGGCCAGCATTTGGGAACGAAAAAAATCGGACGGATCCACGTCCTATACGGTCCGCTGGCGGAACCCTGAGACGCGAAAGCAAGAGGGCATCACCCTCGCCACTTCGGCTGAGGCTCAAACGTTGAAGCGCCTCCTTGACGCCAACAACCAATCATTTGAGATTGCCCAGCACGCGATGCTTGCGAACCAATCCAAAGCGCCCATCGTGGCGGCCGTGATTCAAGAGCACATTGACCTTCTGGTTCGGCCTTCCGTAGGCACGGTGCACACGTATCAGACCATGTTGAAGCTGCACATCGCCGACGTCATTGGGCATATCCCGGTGGACAAGCTTGACTACCGGCATCTGACGTACTGGATCAGGTCGATGCAGTCCAAAGGCAGGTCTTCCAAAACCATCAAGAACAACCACGGACTGATCTTCTCGGCTATGGAGACGGCCGTCCGGCTCGGCTACCGGAAGGACAATCCATGCCGAGGGGTCCAACTACCCTCAGGCGAAAAGGCAGAGGATGAGGCCAGATTCCTGACGCACGGTGAATTCGGGCTGATTCTGGAGGGCATGGGGGAGCGGTACAAGGCATTCACTGAGTTCCTGGTCATGACGGGGACGCGCTTTGGTGAAGCAACGGCTGTGACTGTTGCCGACGTGGACCTGATGTCCAAGCCGGCTACGATGCGGATCAACAAGGCGTGGAAGCGTGGTGTTGACTCCGAGTACTACATCGGCGCGACCAAGACCGGTGCCGGCAAGAGGACGGTCTCGCTGAATCCGCGTCTGGTCGAAATCCTGATTCCCTTGGTGGCCAGCCGGCCCGGCTCAGAACTGCTGTTCACCACTCCCAAAGGCGAGCGTATTGTTCACAAGCTGTATTGGCACCACTACTGGGTTCCTGCGGTGGAAGCGGCGCAGGCCCTCGGGCTGAAGAAGTCGCCCCGGATTCACGACCTGCGCCACACGCATGCTTCTTGGTTGATTCAGGATGGTGTTTCGCTCTTCACCGTTTCTAGGCGGCTGGGGCACGCCTCAACACGAACGACGGAGCAGGTGTATGGGCACTTGATGCCGCAGGCCCTACAGGATGCCGCGGATGCCACGGAACGGGCGATCACGGGGTTCGTGCGCTGAAACTTGCATTGTTCTGTCGTGGTCAGGGTTGTTGGAAGCTCACAGGCGCAAGGCGGCGCCGGGCTCGGGTGCCGATTAGCCGCTCCTGAGGGGAGGACCCGGCATGAATAGGGACCTCGCGGAGGCGGGCGATCTCGGCGATGTGCTCCGAGGTGAAGACGATCTTCCCTTTGCCCCAGCAAACATGAGGAAACCGACCGTTCGCGGCGCCTTCTCGAAGCCATGCCTCCGTGCAATGCATGAGGGCTGCCGCTTCCGCCGGCTCGTAAAACTCAAGGTGCATAGGAACTCCTAAGTCGCGTAGTTCGCTTGGACATCCATACGGCCATAGGCCGATGGAGACATGACCCGGTGGAAGCTGGCTTGTACCTAGGGATTCGGTCTCGCGGATGGTGGTGACCATGACTAGTCCGACGCCCCATGGGGACGCGCGGCTCGCCCTGGCCTTCTCCCTTCGAGCGAATTCGGGAGCTAACGCATTACTGGTTGGGGTTGGAGGTTCGGCGCCCAGCAGGATCCGACCGCGTGGGGCGTAGTGACGGATCTAATTTCCTGCCTTGCAGCGCGGATCGCGATGGCTCTTGAACCTTCGGGGATCATGGCCTTGGCGGCTGGTTCGGCCACTTCGTAGGTATCGCCTTCGGCGCTGACGCGGCTTGTGGGCCGTCGAAGGCTTCAACAGTCAGGATCACTTTCACCCCAGTTCCTAGGCCTCTGCGCCAGCCAACTCCGCTCCAGCGCTGCCATCAACGTCCCCAGATCGTGTTCAGTCTGGCGTGTGACAGTGTCCAGGCGCCGTGTCATTTTCTGCGACACCGCCGTGGCAAAGCGTCAGGGTGCGCGCAGATCAGTAGCGTATGCAGCAGGGACAACGTGGATGATCTGCAGCGTTCGAGAGCTTGGGGAGACTATGGGAAGCCGCGCGGTGCAAATGGGGGACCTCCGAGTCCTGATGGACACAAACATTGTTCTAGCCATCGAAGGCGATGAGGATGCAGACCACGTCAACCACCAGTCGGCGTCGGCTGTTTACCGCCTTGTTCTGGACGCCGGGGGCCAGATCTCCATCGTGGAGAATCAATTGGATGACATCGTGCGGATTGCGGATCGCCGACGGAGGGACCGCCGGCGCCGGCAACTGGAGAAGTATCCGCGGTTGGGACGCGTTGAACTCACCACAGGGTTCCTTACCGAAGCGCGCTATGCAACGGATCTGGAGGTCCACAGCAATGATGGTGTGGACGCCGCGCTGCTTCTCACGCTGCAGCGAAACGCTGCCACCTGGCTGATAACTGAGGACCGGAAGCTTCACGCGCATGCCCGCCATGCCGGACTTCAAGAGCGCGTGATGACGCTCGATGACGCCCAAGGGGTGTTGACGGCACTATCCGGGCAGTTGCCAGTTCATCACTCGGTCGACGACGTCCAGCCCCACACCATAGATCCCGTCCAACCGTTCTTTGACTCGCTACGAGCCGACTATGGGGACTTCTCCAGCTGGTGGGACAAGGTCGTTGCGCAACGACGGACCTGCCTCGTCATCGGGGAAGGAAAGGACATCCGAGGCCTGGCGGTCCTGGATGGTCAGGAGCCGGAGGTCTCTGGATTGACCGGAAACAGTGTGAAGATCTGTACCTTCAAGATCGCCGAAGCCAACCAGGGTAAGAAACTGGGGGAGACATTGCTGGAAGCGGTCATAGCCCGCATCCGGTCGATGGGGGCTGACACCTGCTTCATCGAGGCTTCCTTGGACAAAGAGTCCTTACTCGCAATGCTGAGGGAATTCGGGTTTTTCGATCTGGGCCCCAAACCCGGGACATCGGATCAAATTGTGCTTGGGAAGATCCTGGAGCCCAGTGTCGAGCAGGAGCCGCCTGAGCACCCTCTTGAGTACAACAGGCGCTACGGCCCTGGCAAGCGACGTGTGAACAGGGCCTTCCTTGTCCCTATCATTCCGGTCTTCCACAGCATGCTGTTCCCTGCTTCCGAACCACAGCAGTCTTTCTTTGATTCGACCTATGGAAACGCGATCCGTAAGGTGTACATCTGCCACTCGGGTATAAAAGCGTTGGAGCCGGGCGACACTCTGTTCTTCCTCCGGACGCACGAAAGACGGGCTGTGCATGCTGTCGGCGTCGTTGAGGACACACTGCGGACCAGGGACCTGGCCGATGTGCTGAGCTTCGCAGGAGCACGCACCGTATACCGCGCCGAGGAACTCCAGAAGATGTGCGAAAAAGAAGTGCTGGCGGTCAAATTCAGGCTTGACCAAGTGCTGGAGGCACCTGTAAGCCGTGAGAACCTCAAGATGCTGGGAGTCATGGACGAGTCCCCGCAGTCCATCGCACAAATCAAGTCAGAGGAAGGAATTCAGTGGGCAAGAACGCTCTAGGAAGGGTAGCACTGATGTCTATAAGGCCGGAGTTTGCGAACGCGATTCTCTCCGGTGAGAAGGTTGTTGAGTTCCGCAAGCGTCCCGTCGCAGATGATGTCAGCCACGTCCTGATCTACGCCACGATGCCTGTTGGCTCACTTCTTGGGTGGTTTGCCGTCCGAGGCCAAAAGACCATGTCACCCAAGGGGCTCTGGTCCACGTTTCGTGCAGTCGGTGGTATCTCAAAGAGCAGGTTCTTCGATTACTACGACGAGCGCGAACACGGAACGGGGATCCTGGTGGAGACGGCCCGCCGATTCCCGGAACCGGTCCCCCTGGCTGAACTCGGCAGCTCCCTCCGTCCTCCACAGAGTTTCCAGTATCTGACTGCAGCGCAGGCAGACACCTTCTTCAAGATGGTACGTAGGCAGCCGAATGCTGAGTCGGACTCCGAGCTGTATCCGCTGGCCTGTGTTGGCTGATGCTCCCGGCGAAGCGTGAACGTACGGCACCGTTGACGCACCATAGGCTCGGGGCATGACGATGAAACCGACGGAACTTGTTTGGCACTACACCGATGGTGCTGCCATTATGAATATCCTTGCAAAGAACGAGCTATGGGCCGGTTCCGCGGCATTCATGAACGACACAAATGAACTGCTGAGCGGCAGCATCCAGCTTCGAAAGCATTTCGAGGATCAGCGGTCAGCGCTGCCGGAGGATGTCATCGTGGGGCTGGAACAATACATTCCCGAAGTGAGGGAAAGATCGCGGCATTCCTTTGTCCTGTCCGCCTCCTCGGATGGCGACAGCCTAACCTTGTGGCGCTACTACGGCCGTGATCAAGTGAGTTTCGCAGTCGGGCTCGACCGAAACGAGCCCTTGGTTCCCCTAGCACGGCTGAAAGAGGACACGCATCCGAACCCGCCGGCGGATTACGACGACGATAAGTATGACCGGGATGAGGATGGCCAGATCGCGACTCATCCAGAAGATGGAAGCCCCGTTGTCATTTTTGACCCAGATTCCTTATTTATTGAGGGCGGTGACTGGAATCCTGTGGTCTACGACTCGGCGCAACAGGCCAGGATCATCGCCGAGATATTTGAAAACCTTCGTAAAGGGGTTGAGAAGCGCAATTCGCCCTCAGAGCCTGGCCGCCTCCGGATCTGGCTCTTTCCCTACCTCATGAATGAATCCTTGGACCTCATCAAAAACGAAAGCTTTCGTGATGAACGGGAAGAACGGATAACTATATGGCCCAACCCCGACTGGAAGTTTGTCTTCCACCGTCCCGGGCCATTCGGGCTAGTGCCCTACGCGAAGCTCACCTCCTTGGGCGGAGCTAACCATGACGTGCATGAGGATCGTTTCGCCACTGAACCGGGGCGGCTGCCGATACGGGAAATTCGTATTGGCCCAACTCCATACAGTGCCGGGGCCGCCGCCAGCCTCAAGCAGCTGCTTCAATTCCACGGGTTGCATGATGTCAAGGTCTCCTACAGCGAGATTCCCTTTCGCCAGTAAGGTCATCTTGCAGTCCGAGGAAGATTTTCGGCGATGCAGCATAGTTCTGCGGACTTGGACGGCTCGTCAAGTTTTTCTGACCGCATCGTAAGCGGCAGGACTTGCGAAGGCCGTTGGATCGGAGGGGACGGCGCCAGAACGGTAGTAGTCATGGGCCTGACTTCGTTCCTGAATTCGCCCTGCGTTGACCGAGTACAAAACCGTGGCGTGCTGCGCAGATGCGTTTCGTGACGTCTCGACGCAGCCACTCGAAACGAGACTACCCAAGTGCCTTCGGATTGCGCTTGGGCTCAGTCCGATGCCCGTGGCGATTTGCTTGCTGGTCGACGGTCCACTCTTACTGAGGAAGTGCAGGAGCCGGCTCCGCGTTCTATTCATGAGGAGGTTCGTCATCGCTGCCACTTCCGTTTACATCGCTGGAAGGATGGAGGGTGTAGACCCGTCTGCAATGACCACAATCTACGCCTTTGCTGAGAAGTTGGCTAGGTGCTGATTGGGTTAACTGGGCAGAGGTTCAGGCCTTGTTGGGTCACGCGGAGAAAGCAATACTGGTACCAAGCGCGCTGATCTCGCATGAAAAGCTGTTGGGAGCAGGCAATCGGGCCAACAGAACGGCGATAAGTGAACCCAAACGAGGTTGCACGAAATGCCAACGGCGGAAATCGTACGCCGCAGGCGGAGCTCGCCCGAAAACTGAACCTCCTCCTGGACATTGTCGTCGCCGAGCGCGGAACCCCGTTCACTTACCGTGAAGTCAGCGAAGCCCTGGCCAAGCGTGGGGTGAGCCTATCCCGCGCGAGGTGGTTCTATATGAAGGACGGCACTGGGCGAATGGTCTCCGACCATGGACTGCTAACCGCACTTTCCGAACTCTTCGAAGTCGACCCCAGCTACCTTCTTGGCAGCGAAAATGCGGAAGTTCCTGAGCGCATAGATGCGCAGTTAGAATTTGTGAAGTCATTACGTGCCGCCAGGGTTAAGACCTTCGCGGCGCGGACACTTGGGGACGTTTCCCCTGAAACTCTTCGAGCCATCACCGAGTACCTCAACGAAGATATCGCAAGGCATCCGGCCGGCGAGGTGTCCGCTGCTAGCGGTTCAGAAGATAGTCCAGATGGGCCGCCAGTAGGGCCTTGATGCGCCCGTTGTCCACTGAGTAGCGCGGAGATCGACCATGTCGCCGACCGGGCTCAACGTCGGCATGAACGACGCCAGTTTCTTCAAGCACGAGCAAATGCTTGGCGACGCTGGGCTCCGTCGCGCTGACTGCGTCAACAATGTCGCCCCGAGTCGCCGGGCCGTTGGCGGCTAGGAATCGCAGGATTTCATTGCGGGACCTGTTGCCGAAGGTTGCGATGGCCGCTTCGACGTCGGGTGACCAGGCTTCATCTTCGGGCTGAGTGATCCTGGGCATGACTTCATTCTTGTCTTTCACGTCCAGAATCTCCAGCGTTGCGCTCTTGACTCTACTTTAGTGAGTGCTGAGAATAGTTAAAGTAGTCTTTAAATATCAAGCGGATCGCCCCAATTTCTGACAGGGACGAGCTCACGCATCCATAATTTCTCTGAATTTCCCTGTCCTGGGAGCCGTCATGAGCGCAACGCCTTTACCCCGTGCAGCCAACGCCGCGGTCGAAACAGTCGACGTCAGCCGAACTGAATCGCAGATGCAGCTGAACACCATTTCGATGGAGCAGATGACTTCGTCGATCAACGAAGTCGCGCGATATGTTGGATCGCGTTTGGCCCGGGCGGGACGTGCCTGCGACTTTGATGATGCCCTTCAAGACATCCGCATTGCAGTCTGGCGAGGAGTGGACGATGGCCACTACAGGCAGATACCCGGCGTACGATTTGGCGCCTGGGTTCAGGGGATCGCTGCCCACGTTTGCTCGGCATACACGTCCAAAGCGCGGTCAAGGGAATCTCTGCCGCTTCTGATCGATCCCGGGGATAACGACGAGGGCAATGTCGTCTCTCCGCATGAGATCTTTGGACCAGAAGATGTGGCCGAGAGGGAGTGGGCCCTCAGCATACTTCAGACAACGAGGCACTATGTAGGCGATGCTGTGTGGGGTGCGGCGACGTCACTGCTACTCGCGGACGACTCGCGAACTCCCGGCTCGTCCAAGGACCGCCGATCCTACCGGCAACTTGTATTCGTCCGGCAGATGGCGATCACGGTGAGGCAGGCGCTGGCGGCTGTTGACGCCGAGGGCCGCGACATCGGGGATGAAGCGAGTTTTGCTGCGCGATGCTTGCCGACTCCCTTGCAGCAGCAGATCGCCCAGAGGGTAGTCCGACTGGAGTTGCGCAGGGAGGAGCGGTCCGACGTGATTGCGGCCATCGCCTCCGACTTCGGTGTGAGTCGGCGCTATGTCGAGGTGCAGATTGGCAGGGTGCGCCGACTGTATGCGGCCGCGGCGGAGATCTGTGCTCCCACGGTCGGTTCCCCTGTGGGAGCCCAACTACGGAGAGCGTGACCAGCAACGTCATGTGGTGTAGGCACATGGTCGGCATGAAGGGGTGAAGAAGGGACATCATGAAGCGATCAACCGTTCTTGCCCGACGACTAACCCGAACCACGCGGTTGCTGATTCTTGCGGCCGGTCTGCTGGCCGTTGTCACGCTGATTGCTGCGCTTCTCCTCGCTCCCAGTGAGCCACGACAGGATGGCCCAACTCGGGCGACGGCGCCGACGGCGTCAGAATCTCGGCCTCAAACGCCAACCGCACCCCGACCGGTGCCGTCAACAACCGTCGCTCCGAAGCATGACCACGGCCCGCAAACGCTCGACCACCGGGCCCTTTCGGAATCGACAGCCATAGCGCTCTACACCTGGGATACGCGGACGTCAGGCTACACAGAGATCTACGCCCGGGTGCGCGGCTGGTGGATGGTTCTTGAGGACGGGTCGAATCCTCTGAGCGTCTACACGGCGCAGTTCGAAGGGACAGGCATCGATGCCGCGGCCTTCGCGCAGCTGACTTCTCGCCAGGCCCACCGCAGCTCAAACCTCGTGCAGACCAAATGCGACGCTGAACTGGCCAACTTTGTGGTTCATCCGGCCCCGTGGGAGGGCCTTCACGTGTGCACGGTGACGGTCAGTGTGACTGACCGCTCGACGTCGGATACGGGATCGGCTCCTTACGCGGTCCCCGTGAGCGTCGTGGCCAACTGTCCGCCGGCAGCGTCCGCCCCTGGCGACCGGTGTGCGCTGGTCGCGTTCTACACCGATGCCAGCAGAATCGTCTACTGATGGGCATTCGGAGGGCAGTGCGGGCAGGCGTCGTTACGCGGTCGATAGCTGCAGGCACTTTGGTTGCACTGATCGTGTTGGCCGCTGTTCTTACTGGGTCCCTTGCTCTCCTTGGGTCCGGAATATCCAACGCCGCAGACGTGTGCGTCTGGCCGGATGCATCCGGTGATGGCGGTGCCACCGGTGTCGGCCGGGAAGCCCTGACTGTCTCGGGCCCAAATGGGGCACCCATGACGCTCAACGTGCGGCAACAGGAGGTCGCTATGGCCTATATCTCCGTCGGACGGTCCCTCAAAGTGCCCGGGCAGGCAATCCAGATATCAATCATGATGGCCCTCCAGGAGTCGGGTCTGCGCATGCTTGCGAATCCCGCAGTCCCAGAGTCTTTGGGCTTCCCGAACGACGGGCTCGGGTACGACCACGACTCCATTGGCTCTGCCCAGCAGCGGCCCGGCGCCGGATGGGGACGCGTGCAGGAGCTCATGCGTGCCGAGTACAACGCGGCCGCCTTCTTCGGTGGAGCCGCCGGTCCCAACCGGGGCTCTCCCCGGGGGTTGCTGGACATCGGGGGCTGGGAACGGATGTCCCTTGGCGAGGCAGCCCAAGCCGTTCAAGTCTCGGCATTCCCTGAGCGGTACGCACGGTGGGAACCGGCCTCCGCAGCAATCATCGCCGCGCTGGCCGGCGACATCACGGTGCCACGCTGCGAAAGACCTGGTCAGAAGGGCGGCCGTCCAGCGCCGGCTATTCCGGGAGACCTGGATGACCAACGGCGCGCGATCATTGGCTTCGCCCAACAGGGATTGGGCGGAAGGTACGTATGGGGAGGGACAGCCTTCAAAGCCTGGGACTGCTCAGGCTACGTAATGTGGATCTACGCCCAGATCGGCAGGCAGCTTCCACGGGTCGACCAGTGGGTTGTGGGCGTTCCGACTTCGACGCCCCTACCGGGCGACTTGGTTGTCCAGAACCCGGATGGTCCGGAGCACTGGGGCCACGTAGGGATTTATGCAGGCGACGGGATGATGTACAGCGCCCTCAATCCCGGCGCCGGAACCCTGCTCCACCCCATCGACTGGAACCCCGGCAGCCGCTACTTCACGCTGCTGGGCTAGATCAGCCACTTGAATCAGAAATAGACCCAGGCAGTCATGTACGGCTCACGCAACGAGCACATGGAGAGATAACCGCAGGTCTTCGCCTGCGTCTACACCTGAACGGAGAATGTCATGAACTTCGCAGTCGTTGACCCTGGAATCGTCCCCAACACGAATTTCCCGTTCCTGGAGTCCCTGAAACAGATCGGTGGCGGCATCCTCGTCGGTGCCTTCATCGTGATAGCCATCGTGGCGGTCATCGGCGCCGCCATGCTCCTGGCTGGCAAACTCAGCCAGTCATCGCGCCTTGCCTCGGGCGGCGGCATGATTCTCCTGTGGACCGGGCCTGTGGCTGCGATCCTCGGCGGCATCAACGGCTACATCCTGTGGTCGCAAACTGCATTCCAGCTCGGATTTTAGGGCTCCGCAATGCTGCCCGATCTCTGCGCTCCCGGAGCGTGGTGGCCTCCAGGCTGCGGGCTAGTCTCGCAGGCCCAAAACGGCGCACTGTCTGCGTTCAACGCCTTTCTTGCCGGCATTCTGGAGGGCATCGCCTCCTGGCTTTGGTCCTTCATCTCCGGCGCGTTCGGAGCATCCAACGTCGATGACTCCCAATGGGCGGCCGTGCAGGGCCTCACCGGATGGTGGCTTGTTGTCATGGCGACACCCCTCGTCGTCGCCATGATTCTGCAACTGCTGTCGGGTCTCATCGCCCAACAGTCGCGAAGGATCTGGCGTGCCCTGATCGGCGGCCTGCTGGCCATCCCCGCTGTAGGAGCTGCGGTCTACCTGATGCGGACGCTGACGCGCGTCAGCGACGAAGCATCAACGGCGCTTCTGGAGACGCTCGGCTCCGATCCGTACGTCGTCTTCATGCGCCTCTTTGGTTTCGAGCGGGCTCCCGCAGGATCTGTCAACGAGTGGAAGCTCGTGCTTGGGTCAGTTAGTACGGCACCATCGGCACTGAGCGGAGCGTTGGTCATAACAGTCTTCGCCACTCTGATCATCTGGATCCTCGCCTTCATTCTGATGTGCTCGATGATATTCAGGTCCTTTGCCCTCATCGTCCTCGGAGCAGTTGCTCCAGTGGCCCTGATGATGATGCCGTGGGAGAAGACGAAGTCATGGATGGCACGGTGGTGCGAGGTAGTGGTGGCCCTGCTTTTGGCCAAGCCACTCGCGGCGACCATCCTGGCCGTAGCCGTAAAGCTGTTTTCCGATTCAACCTCCTTTGCCGGGATCGCTGCGGGCGCTGTTGGCATGACTGTCGCCTGTGCGGCGCCGCTGCTTGCGCTCAAGCTTGTCGGCTTCGCCGGCGGTGAGCTGGCCGCAGCAGCAGGAGCTGCCGGCGGCGGCCAAACAGCACGAGCGGCGGCAGGGTTCTCCGGACGCCAACTAAGTCACCAGATCCGAAGCCATCACTTGTGGTTGGGACACGGTGGAGCATCGGGATTTTCACCCGTTCCCTCGACTCCCCGGTCTCTCACGGCAAGAGTCTCGCGGCCAGCCGCCACCATCCCGAGGCCTTCCGGCGCTCCAGATTCGGCGGTCGTCAGCTCATCCCAACTTCAGTTGCTCTCCGGGCCGCGGGGGTCCGACGCGCCAGCCCGTACGGCAGATCGTCCCGGGTTCGGGGCAGGCGCCAATGAGGCGGCATCCCGCGTACCGGGCTCCCAGCACGATACCGCCACAGTCCAGCCGGCTCCGGATATACCGCGCCCAGCCCCTCCGGCACCGAAACCTCCTGCACCAAAACCCGAAACAACTACGACGGTGATCCCACCAAGAATTGAAGGCCACCATGACTGACGAAACCGGGGGTCTCCATCCCGTCAGCTTCCCCCGGCAGGAACGACACGGTGTCCTGCTCGGACTGCAGTGGTATCAGTTGGCATTCGCGGGCTGTGGAATCCTCGCGGCATGCTTAGCGTCGGCAGTCGGTGGGCCCCAAAGGCTTTTCTGGACGAGTCCGCTCTGGCTCTCACTGCTGTTCCTCGGGTTTCTGCAGTACGCCAGGATTCCTTATCCAGTGTGGATCCTGACCGCGGCCCGCTTTACGGCGAGAAAAGCTACACACCAGACCACGTTCCTGGCGTCCCCCGAGAAGTCAGTGATCGTGGGGTCTCTGGTCCTCCCTGGGGGCCTCTCCACGCTGGTCATTCATCAGACGGCGGGAGGTTGGTGTTTCGGCGTCGACCGCGAGTCACGAGAAGCCTTCGCCGTTATTCGGTGCCGTGCCACGGCCTTTGCCTTGCTTGAAGACGAGGACAAGGCCTATGCCGTGCAGGAATGGTCCCGAGTCCAAGCCAACCTAGCCAAACGTCCAGGTGTTGCCCGTATTGCGATTCAGGACTACACCGTTCACTTCCCTGCCTCGGCGCTGGAGGAGTACTACAGGCGGCGTGTGGCAGCACGGAAGTCGATGTCGCCGGGAACCGAGTGGGGTGACCGCTCGTACCAGGATCTTGTGTCAGCAGCGGGTACAACGAGCAGCCATGACATTCTCTTGACCCTGGTGCTGGACACCGCCCGCGCTCGCCGGAGAATCCGCGACGCCGGAGGCGGGGCTGCAGGGATCGAGCAGACTCTGCGGTCGGAGCTGGAGGCGCTGGCGACAGGACTTAAGACCCACGGTGTGAAGGTCGAAGAATGGCTTTCCGACAGGCAGTTCGCGTCAATCCTCCGTGGGGCCTTTGACCCGTCCTCGGTCGTAGCGATCGAACAGCGAAAACGTGACGTTGAGGGCGTTGACCCTGCACAGTCCGGCCCGATGGGCATGGAGGAACACTGGTCGTATCTTCAGACAGACACGGGCTTCCACCAAACGTTCTGGGTTGCAGAATGGCCGCGGCAGAAGGTGTTCGCGGGCTTCCTTCACCCACTCGTCTATGTCGGCGGCTTTAGGCACGCCGTCACACAGGTCCTCAGGGCTGTACCCGCGGACCGGGCATTGAAGGACATCCGGTCCGCGCAGGAATCCCACGAGACCAGACGCCGGATCAACGCGAAGTTCGACCGGCCGACCACGCGCGAACAGCTCGCGGAGGAACAGGAGGTGCAGCAGCGCGAGGAAGAGATCGTCGCCGGCCACGGCGATGTCCGCCAGGCGGCGTACGTAACCATCACCGCCGCGACGCTGGAGGAGCTCTCGCGTTGCCGGCAGGAACTGGAATCTGCTGCTGCGAGCGCGTTCGTCGACCTTCGCCTGCTGGTGGGGCAGCAATGGGCTGCCTTCATCGCGGGCGGGCTGCCACTCGGTAGGGGACTCAAATGAAATCGAAGAGCAATAGGGTCGAGTTCATCTCCGCTGGTGAGACGCGGAGCGCTCGTCGGGAACGCCGCCGTCGACGTTTGGGAACGGACGACGGCGGCACGAAGCGAGTGTGGGAACGGCTGACGCGTGAGCCACTTGACGATGCGCCGAACGCAGAAGCCGCCAAACGCCGTCGTCCGGGTCCCCATGAGATGGCTGGTCAGCATCGACTTCAGCCGTCCCCGCACCGGGCTTCGACGATGACGTTTGCTGCCGCCTATCCGTTTCTCACTGAATCGGGGCTTGGGCACGAAGGGACATACATCGGCTCGGATGTCTTCGGCTCAGGCGCGTTCTCGTATGACCCTTGGATTCTGTACGACAAGGGAGTAATCAGCGGCCCGTCCATCGTGGTCATCGGCACCGTGGGAACGGGCAAGTCGATGTGCGCGAAGTCGCTGGTGGCGCGCTCGATCACGCTGGGCCGGAAGGCCGCCGTTGCCTCTGACCCCAAGGGGGAGTGGGTGCCGGTTGCGCGCGCTGTTGGGGGCAAGGTGATTTCCGTGGGTCCGGGGCGCCGGACGCGGGTGAATCCGCTGGACACTGGCCCGCGGGCGAGCGATCTGTCCAACGCTCAATGGCAGGCTGTTGTCCGGCAGCGTCGCCGGCAGCTGCTGGTAGCGCTGGTGTCGCTCATGCGCCAGGGGGCGCCGCTGCTGCCTGTCGAGCACACTGCGTTGGACATGGCCTTGACTGAAGCCGTGGCCGCCAACGCAACCCCAACGCTTCCCATGGTGCTCGACCGGCTTCTGGACCCGGCCCCGGAGACGCGCAAGCTCGTAGGGCCCGACGGCGGCACTTCAGTTGCGCACTCACTGCGCCGCACCGTCTCCGGTGACCTCGAAGGTATGTTCGATGCGCCGTCCACGGTCACGTTCGACGCGGATGCACCGATGATGGTGATGGACACGTCGGGGCTCATTGGAGCGTCCGAGCAGGCGCTCTCGCTCGCGGCCGCATGCAGTGCCACGTGGCTGGAAGCGGCCATCACCAACCCGGATGGCGGCAAGCGCCTGGTTGTCTACGATGAAGGCTGGCGCATGCTGGCCGACCCGTACATGTTGGTCAAGATGAGCGAACAATGGCGGCTGGCTCGCACATACGGCATCGCCAACCTGCTGATCATGCACAAGGTGGCCGATCTCAACGAGATTGGGGACAGCACCAGCGGGTACCGTCAGAAGGCCCTGGGCCTGTTGACTGAGGCCGACACTCGTATCGTCTACCGGCAGAAGCATGACTCGATGCGCCTGACTAAGGAGGCACTGGGGCTTACGGCTGCCGAGTGTGAACAGGTGGAGAACCTGCCCAAGGGCGTCGGACTTTGGAAGGTGGGGAGCCGATCGTTCATCGTCGCCAACAGGGTGACCACTGATGAGCTCGAAGTCTTCACCACGGACCACAGGATGCTGGAATGACACTCCGTCATCAGGAAGACGTCCCGCTCCTCAACCTCGGCCTCTTCTGTCTTGCCGGCTACCTCGCCGCATGCGCAGTGACTGAATGGGCCGTGAGCGTCGTAGCGCTGTGGCAATGCGGGACTGAGCTGAAGGTTTCGCATAGTCCGTTCGCCGTCGTCGTGCTGGTGACGGGGGATGTGGGCTCCATCGGGCACATCCCAGACAGCTGCACGATCGACATCTTCGTCGTTCGGTTGCTGCTGGGTGCGGCGCTCGCCGTTCTGGCCACCGGGGCAGTGATTGTATTGTTTGCGTGGCACGGCTGGCGGCAGTCGGGTGCCTGGCTCCGGCTTGAGATTCTAAGCCGCGAGGGGATCGCTAAACGGGCGGAGATAGCTCGGGAGTTTGGGCGGAGGGCGGCGCTGCGCCGGGGGCACGTGACGAGGCCCGGCCTCCAACGGCTGCGCCTTGCCGATGTGTCTTGGACCCTCGGCACCTCACGCAGCGTGAAGATCAACGTCTCCACCGAGGAATCGATGGTCATCCAAGGGGCGCCGCGCTCCGGCAAGGGCCTCTTTGTGGTCATCAACGCCATTCTCGATGCCCCCGGTGCCGTGGTGACCACGTCGACCCGAGCTGACAACCTGGCCGTGACGATGAAGGCCAGGGCCAGCGGAGGACGGCCGGTCACCGTGTTCGATCCTCAAGGGATGTCAGGGTTGGGCTCGACGCTTCGTTGGTCACCGGTCCGTGGCTGTGAAGACCCCGACATTGCTGTCCGGCGAGCGCTGGTGATCTCGGCCGACACACAGATGACGGGCGAGAATGCCGCCTGGCAAAAGCGTGCCCAGATCGTTCTTCAAACACTCCTGCATGCGGCGGCGCTCTCCGGCGAGGGAATCAGGGCCTTCCGCCGGTGGTCTTCCAACCCGGTGCTCGCGGCGGAGGCCTTGGAAGTCCTTCAGGGTCCGCGGGCGGCCCTTGGTTGGCAATCGGACCTGATGGGGATTCTGGAGGACGATCCCCGGAACACGTCGAACTCCTGGATCGGTGTATCGGCTGCAGTGGCGCCGCTGTGCTCCCCGAAAGTCCTCGCCGCCCTGGATCCGACGAATCCCGAGGACGAATTCGATCCCCGGACCTTCATCCGCGAACGCGGAACTCTGTACCTGATCGGCACGAAGTCCGGGGCGGCTGCCGCGGGGCCTTACCTGTCCGCTCTCATCGACGACATTGACGCCACAGCTCGGGAGATGGCCTTCACCGCCGCGGGCGGGAGACTCGATCCACCTCTTTCGCTGATCCTCGACGAGATCGCGAATCTCTCGCCCTGGCCCGGCCTCCCGGTGACATTGTCCGACGGCGGCGGAATCGGGATCTCCACCATGGTTGTCCTGCAGTCGCTATCCCAGGCCCGCTCAGGCTGGTCCATCGAGGAAGCCTCCACCATCTGGGAATCTGCCATCATCAAAGTCATTTTCGGCGGCGGATCGGACGAACGCGACCTTCGGGATCTTGCGGCATTGATGGGGGAGCGTCAGTTCACGTACAGGACCCGGTCTTGGTCCTCCCAAGGCCGGCAGATTGGCGAACAGATCCGCGATTTGCCTGTCATTGCCCTGCACGAGATCCGGCGGCTTCCTCCCGGAACGGCCCTGATGTTGGGGCGCCGAACACGGCCCATCCTGCTTGACCTCCGCGGTTGGCACCAACGGAAGGATGCGGCAGACCTGGGTCGGTTCAAGCAGGAGGCAGAGGAAGCCTTGGCATTGGGCCATGCCGCACAGCGTGCGCCTGTCGAAAAGGCTCCCGATGGGACAGTCTGAAGACGACGGCGATCCGCTGGCCCTGCTCTTCGACGAACTTGAGCCCAAGCCGCAGGGTACAACGACACCAACGTACAGGTGGCGGGACCTCGATCCGGACACAGTCAGGACCGCTTGGACGGAGTTGGACCTCTGGGTACGGTGGTTCGTCTCCACGTACAGGCTGTCGACCTCGGTCGTACCGGACTGCTGGTGGAGGCACGCTGAACTCGTTGCAGAACTATACGCACTGCAGAGGGCGGAACAAGCCTCCTATGGTGAAGCTGACTCCGGATTCGGCCCGCTCGGGTTCCACGAACGGATGTCGTTGGCCGTCGAGCGGCTTCGGGTCTACACCAAGGCTGTTGGTTGCGTCGGACTGCAGGCCCACAGGGAGGCCAAACCACGTGTGATGCCTGTAGGTGATTCAGAGTTCCTTGCTTGGAGCTCTGAATCGCACCAACTGCGCACGACGCCCCAAGATCATACGAACAGAACCGGCTGGTCGCATGGATAAGTGTCCGCTACTCGTAGGGGCGGATCCGTACTAAGAAGCGATGGAGGAGGCTGTCGTGGCCCCTGGCGGAGATGCGGCGTCGAACGCGGACAACGGCGCGGCTGGTAAGCGACTGGATCCCGAAGCGCGCGTCATCCAACTGACAGGCCAGCTCCATGCCATTCTCGAGGGCGCGATATCGTAGCCGGGTCGCTGGCATCAACTTTTGGATACGTCGGCCACGCTGTGGCGCTACTCCGGCGGAAACGTGGCACTGCTTAGGGCCCAGCGCGAACTGCTCGGGCTCCAACCGCCCACGCTGGTCGCCGGGTACCGCGAATGGGAGCGGCATGGCCGTTTGGTGCTCAAGGGTGAGCATGCGCTCTGGGTGCTGGCTCCGCGAACGGCACCCAATAACTCGGACTCCTCGGAAGCCTCTGGCAACGACACGGTCGGGGTCAGGGGAGTGGAGGAGCTCGGAGCCGTCCCGCGGGCTGACAGGAAGATTGTCGGCTGGCGCGGCCAGGCGGTTTTCGATGTCTCCCAAACGGAAGGCGAGCCGATCTATGTGCCGCGTGCCGGCGTCGGGATGGATGTCCCAGCGGGATTCTGGAAGTCCCTGGTTTGCGCTGCGGAACGCCGCCGTTTCGCCGTGGACGTCACGGGCAGCCAGCGCTCGATGTCGAGCGGTTTCACTGATTTTGCGGATAGACGGGTCCAGGTCGGTGCCTGGCTCGGTCCGGAGGACGCCGCGGCCGTCCTGGCGCACGAGCTCGGACACGTGCACCTTCATGGACCTGACGACAAAGTCGGAGCACTGTACGGCAGCGGGCTGCAGCACCGCGGACTCGCCGAGGTGGAAGCCGAGTCCGTCGCATATACGGTGTTGCGCGCGCATGGCATAGACCGTGGCGCTCAATCATCGAATTATCTCGCCGGATGGGCGGACAAGGTCATCGACGTCGAACGGACCGGGTGGGCCGGGGACGGGGAGCAGGACCACCTCCTGACGCGGATGGACATAGCCCGGTCGACTCTCGGCCGCGTGACCGCGACATGCCGCGACATCCTTCAAATCACCCAACCCGTCGGTGCGGGCGGAAAGCTGGCGTCGCTTCAGGCGCCCTCTGCTGCCGCGCAGGTCGATTCGCACCCGATCCACGCTTGGCCGCGCCCCGCGTCCTCCCACATCCGGGCGAAATGAGCTTCCAGATTTCCAGCCGGACTGGCCGGCTGGAATCGAGAAAGGTAGGCACCAAACCATGGGCACCAGAATCCCGGTATCCATTTCCGGCAACCTCGTCGCCGATCCGGAACTCTCCTTCGGTGAGTCGGGGGTCGCCCACGCGAAAATGCGTGTGGCCGTAAATCAGCGACTGCAGAATGCAGACGGCTCTTGGCGGGACGGAGAGCCGATCTTCCACAACGTGTCCGCGTTCCGCGCGCTGGCAGAGAATGTCGCCAACTCCCTGAAGAAGGGCGACCCGGTTGTTATCGGCGGGGAGATGGAATTCCGCCACTACGACAGGGACGGAGTGCAGCACGAGGCTCACCGCATCCTGGCCGACAGCGTGGGGCCCGACCTGCGCTACGGGACGGTCGCATTCCAGCGGACGCCCAAGGCGAGCGCCGAGGTGTTTGCGGGCCCCACAGGACCTACACAGCGGGACTTAGGACCAGGGGAGGACTGGGGAGCTGCACCGCAGGGAGGACTTTCTTCGGTTGCTGTCGGAGCGGGCCGGACATCGAATGGGTTGCAGATGTAAGTCCTTGGGCCGCATTGTGCTCTTGCTCTGGACATGTCCAGAGCAAGAGCGGTTCAATAGTAGATACGACGTTCCTGCGGCCCTTTGGACCGCTCGACGTCGGGTCGGTCGCCTCACCTTGGCCGGCCGATGCAATGACGGGATACCAATGGAAAATCCTTCATTCGTCGTAAATTCAATGCCAGCGGACAGCGCGGCGCTGGCATTCAGCTCGCTTCGGCTGCCGACACATCTGACATTAGAGCGGCTTGTCGCGGTGGTGGAGTCGATCCGCAACCGTCCCATAACCATCGATGTTGCCGACGGGCTCAACGGATCTACTCTCTGCGGGCTCTGGCTCTCGACAGACACGAAGGAAATCATTCTTCACGCGGCCACACCATCGGGACTTCATCGCCAACAATTCGTTCTCCACGAATTGAGCCACATGGTCCTGCGGCACGACGAGGTGGGCATTCCTAAGGACTATGCCAGCATTCTTTTTGCTAACATTCCCGAGGCGATGGTCAGGCGGGTCCTGATGCGGAGCAGTTTTGTCGATCGGCTGGAGGCAGCCGCAGAAACTCTGGCGGATCTCTTTGCAGCCGCCATCCGGGACAGCACGCTTGAACCCCGTTCATTCGAAAGAGTGTTCGGATGATCCAGACCATCGCCGCCGCTGTCATTTGGGGATTAGTGCTCTGCTTGTTGCCAGGGGTGAGACGCCGAAGCGACCAGAGCATCGTCGTCGCAGCCGTGACCATTGCGTCTTCACTCACTCTGAACATCGACCCCGTGTATATCGCCGGGGACGCGATCCTGGGTGGCCGCAACGTGTTGGACTTGAGCTCCAACACGCTGATGGTCGTCGGTATCTACTTCCTGTCGAGGGCGATCCTTCGCGCTGCGGATCCGAGTGAACTGCCCGCGACGCCGGACAGGTTCGGCTTGGCCGTCCTGGGCCTGGTGGTCGTGGGACTCGTTGTGAGCTTTAGTGTCATAGACGCGCCCCAATCGTCTACGAGCTTCATGTTGGACTACGGCGGGCAATGGTCTGCGGCGATCTATTCTGCGGTGCAGTTTGTGTACATGGGAGTAGTTGTGGGCGTGACAGGCTACACGTGTTTCAGATTCCGCGGAGACATGACCCGGCCCTACTTCCGCTTCGCGTTCACGCTGATTGGTGTGGGCTGTTCGCTGGCGGTAGTGCTGGTCCTGGCAGTGCTTGGGATGGACATATTCCATCTGCTTGGCGACCTGCACTCGATGCGCGCACTGTCTGTGGTCTACGACGGCGCCGTGCTGGGCGCCATGATCTTTTTGTGCGCAGGGCTGGCACTTCCGCCGGTAGCCCGTCGTGTTACTCGAAGGAGCGATGCGAAAACAGAAGCCTTGCTGGTTAACGGGCTGACGGACATCTGGGATAAAACCACCGGCACACGGACGGAGCTTCGGCTTGAGTCCGGTGTGAACGTTGCCGATCAGCGTGACTCCGCGAGATGGCGGCTTCATAGGATGCTCGTAGAAACCCAAGACGCGCTGCTCGTTGATCCGCCCCTTGCTAAGTTATTGAGCAACCAGGAAGTCGAGATGTTGGCACAAGCGGAGGAGTACCTAGCGGTGCACCAACGGGCGGGTCCGCATAAACGGTTAGGGGACATCGAAAGGAGGACGGCACCTCGTGGGAGATACAGCCGGCGAGTCTCAAGAAACGCCTCAAGCCAAACTTGCTCGGAGGCTCAACCTCCTGCTTGATCTGTTTGAGGCGCAGGGATCAGAATCGCTGACTTATCCGCAGATTAGCCAACACATGTCACAACTCGGGACGCCTTTGTCGCGCTCGCGGTGGGCCTACATGCGCAGCGGCGACAGTTCCTTAGCGACGGATGCAGCCTTGCTCCGGAATCTCGCAGAGTTCTTCGGCGTCGACTCGAACTACCTGCTGGACGAAACTGGTGATGTTCACGGGCTCGTTGATGCTCAGCTGCAGTTGCTGCGCACCATGCGAGAAGCTCGCGTGCGAAACTTTGCAGCCAGGCAGCTGCAGGGCATCTCTCCGGAAACTTTGGTTCAGCTTCGGAAGGTAATCGACGAACGGATGGGTGGTGGGGGTGACGACGGTGGTTCGTAAAGTCCTGCTCGGGCTGGGTGCAGTCGGGGGAGTCGGCGCCTTGATGGCCTTTCTAGGTGCCGCGTATTTCGCGCGCGAGGTTGTCGTTCCCAAGACCACGAGGAGGGAAGACCTACCTATCCGAAGGGTGTTTGGCGGACCTGACGGCGAGCTCTTGATTGAACTGCCAGCTTCGGCGCAGACATCAGCGCCGGGCCGTTACAGCATTTGGTTTGCCACCGGCACCGGTCATGCTTGTGTTGGACCAGTGGTCGCAAGCGATCTGGAAGCCGGCACTGTCACCCGCCTAGTGGAGCGGGTCGACTCTGGTGACCTGCCTGCCGCTACGGCTGGGATCTGGAGCGCGTACGTCTTTTCCAAGCCGGATCAGCTGGGGCTGCCCCATTCTGAGGTCGAGATACCGGTGGAAGGTGGGATAGCGCCGGCTTGGAGGTTTGACCCGGCGGAGGCCTCGTCGATGCCCAACTCCTGGGCCATCCATATCCATGGGATGGGTGGAAAGAGGGCCGGCGCCCTTCGCGGAGTGCCGGTGGCCGTCAGGCTGGGCTACTCGTCATTGGTTGTTTCGTTCAGGAACGACGGTGAGGCACCGCCGTCGGCTGATGGGCGGTACACTCTCGGGCAGACAGAATGGCTCGACGTCGAGGGGGCTGTGCAGTACGCCGTCGACAACGGGGCACAGCAGATTGTGTTGTTCGGATGGTCACTGGGGGCGTCGATAGCGCTTCGACTTGCCGATCTGTCGGCCCATTCGGACCGCATAGTCGCGTTGGTCCTGGATGCGCCCGTCATGGACTGGACGACGACGCTAACCGAGAACGCCAGTGCCAGCGGGCTGCCGCGTTGGATCTCATCGCTCGGGCTGCGCTTGCTGCAATCGCCGAAAATGCGGTGGGTCACGGGCATGAAAGATCCCATCGACTTTGCGCAGATGGCTTGGCTGAACCGGGCCGCAGAGATCAGCCAGCCCACGCTGGTGCTGCATGGACGGCAGGATCCCTCAACGCCATTCCATGTGTCACAGCAGGTCGCTGATCTCTGTCCCGATGTAATCCAGCTCGTTGCCTTCGACACTGTGGGGCATTCGCACGAGTGGAACCTGGATTCTAAATGCTGGGAGGACGCTGTAGTTGCGCTGCTGGCTCGGATGCCGCTCTGGTGATCGAGGAAAAGTAAAAGCAGGCTGAGACGGGCTAGGCGTATTTGCCCGAACCTCGTCAGTTGCATAGATCGCTGTCTGCAGGCGCGGGTGGACCCGCTTCAGTCTGCTTGTTCTGGATCGAAGGACGGAGAAAAATCTCAAGCCTTCTGCGCACGCGAATCTCAGCAGAAGTCCGACACATTGCCGTGGTCTCAGGGATGCCAGCAAGGAGACCACGGCAGGTGAGGGTTCTGGCTAGAACTGGGCGAGGGCAGCGGTCCTGCGGGATTTATAACCCTTGACGAAGGCGCTTATGTCCTTCAATCGCTCCAAGAGCTCTGGAGGTTCAGGCAGGCGCTTTTCGTTTCCTTCTCCCGTGGAGTGAACGTAAAAGTTATTGACCTCCATGCCCTCGTTGATGGTGGTGACGTCCTCAGCAGTCAGAGCCAGGAGTCCGCCAAGCTTCATGGTTGAAATGCTCGGTTTGTTCCGTGCCACAACTCCATTAATGACGATTTCCTCCACCGCATATTCCCAGGCTTTCCTGAGGTTGTTGGCAAAGTTTTCGCAGGCCCGTTGGTAGCCTGAGTCGTCCACAGCCTCAAACAGGGCTTTCGCGGCAGGATACAGCTCCTTTTCCAAGAGGGCGTAGAGGGGCGTGTACCCGCCCTTGGGCGTTCCGGTTCCGGCAACCTGCTGACCCGTACCGGTTGCTGCACGCTGAGTTATCTCGATGAAGGCACTCTTAACCTCGATGGGGCTGGGTATCCCCTCCTTGATTTGAGCCGAGAGGTCTTTCTTTACGCCCTCGTGCCAAAGTGCACCGACGAATGCCATGGAGTGAGTGAACACAATGACCTGCCGTGTGCGTGCTTCCTTTACCAGCCGCTGGGCAACCTTGATTTGGAAGGCCTGATCAAGGGAGTTCATCGGGTCATCAAAAATGATGGCTGAACCGTCACCACTGCTGGAGACATCGCTGAGGAAAGCAGCGATGGATACTGCGCGCAACTCTCCTTCACTCAGAACACCCTCAGCCGGCGTTTTGGCTTTCGCTGCGCCGTTGATGGTGAATGCAATGTTGCTCGTGCCTTTGCTGACCTTGCTGGCAACTAGTTCAACCTGCAGGGCGGGTTCGCTGCTACCGCCTCGCGGGCGGTCCTCCAAGATCATCAGGTTGTCCTTAAACTCCGCGGCAACTTGCTGGACGTAGTCAAAACATACCTTGCCCGAAAATACGGAAGGACCCGAGGTGGCACACTGTCCGATGACGGTCTGCCATGACTCAATGTGGATAAGTCTGTTATGGAGTTTCTTCAGTTCGGGAAGGGCCTTAGCAACCTTGGCACGGTCCTGCAGGTGCAACAGTTTCGCTTCCATGTCAGCGACGTCGGAACCATCCCCGGACTCAGCCCGGATCTTTTCTACGTCTGCCTCGAAGGTTTTCGCCATCTTGTCGATGAAGGTCACGCCACCGGTCAGGCTGTCACCGATCGTAAAACCTTCCACAGATCCGCCGTCTCCCTCCGCAACTTCGGAACCGTGGATGAACGGTGCAACGAGCGTATCAATGGATTCGGCTGTGTCTGTGTCAGCAGGAAGGTTGTCGAGGAAACTGCGTACAGTGAGAACGTCTGCACGGAGCTGGGTGAGGACGTCACCGTTTTCTTCTGCCAGCACGGTTAACAAGTGGTCATCAATCTGGTCGTCAGCCGCTGCGTTGCGGATGCCATCGACAAGCTGACTGCCTAGCCCGGTAAGCCGGCGGCGTTCTGCCGCGAGGTCAAGTTCCATCGCTTTATTGAAACGCCGAAGCCGCGCGTGTGCTTCAGCGGTCAGGGGCTGGTGGCACAACGGGCAGTTGGACATGTCTTCCGAAGGGAACTGGTCGTTCGTGAAGCCAACCTGGTCTGCATAGGTCTTGGCTGCGTTCCACATCTCGTGCCAATGACGGCTGAGAACTCCGGGGACTGCTTCTTGGGAGAAATCATGCTGAGTCTGTTCGGCTTCCTCAATCCTGGTGGCTCGCAGACGCTTCCAAATAACACACAGTTGCACAATCTGTTCAGCGGTGACCTTCTCAGCAAGTGTCTCGATTCTCCGTGCCTGAGTCGCCGTCATGTTCTGTTTCGTTTGTGCCTGAGCCTGTCTCGTGGCTTGGCTGTTCGTCTTCCTGTCACTGATGTTTACAGGAAGGGACTGCAGTTCAGACTCTTCGGTCTCATCCAGGCTTCCCATGACTTCAATAATCCCGTAGCCTCCGAACTTGCCGAGGGTGCCGAGCGCAGTCCTGACTTGTGCATCGGTGGCTTCCCTGTATATGCCGGGTGATGCCGTGCCCTGAACAGCAGCTTGCCGCATTCTGGCTTGGAGTGCCACGGCATCATAGGTAGCGATAAGGCTTTGCAGCATTTCCAGTCCGTCCGGTGTGACGGTCAGGGTCGTTCCCCTGCTTGAGACGTGGTTTTGTGCCGACTTGGAATCGTAAACGGCTACGCGGGAAAGGTGCGGGTCGCCACACGGTTTGCCAAGGTTCCATTCGTGGCTCTTCTCCTGGTCCCCCAGCAGGTATTCGATGGTTGCCCGTGGCTCGACATTGTCAGAAAGGAAAACGTTACCAAGGATGGATTCGGGGTGGCGGGTGTGGCAAGAGGACTTCAAAATCCTTGTATAGCCGGACTTCCCGACACCATTGAGACCAAAAACGATATTCAATCCCGTCGAGGACAAGGTGAGGTCTGTGTTAGCCCGCATCCGGTTGACGCCTTGGAGATGTGTGACCTTTTTTAGGGTGACAGCAGGGCTGTCCGAAGAACTACTAGGAATGTGTGCCTGTGTTAGGGGGTCTGGTGCAGGTGGGTCTATTCCATGGTCATCGTCGTCGAGACCAAGTGACTGCGACAGAGCTGCGATGAACGCGATTTCAGTAAGTTCATCCAAGTCAGCATCCGACAGGCTAATACTCCCGGCATGTCTGCGAAGTGCATCCTGTTGCCATGGCAGCAGACCTTGCGAATACGTGAGCACTTCGGAATAGATGGAACCAGCGATGACTTCCCCCAGAGATTGACGATGACAGGATGCACGGGTTTTTCGTGAAGTGTCGTTTCGTGCACGCGGGGTCACTGTGCAACCCCAGCACCTATTCTGGCGTGCCGGTCTGACATTCAGCGTCCAAGACTCGGCCAAACGCCTGGGTGGGCACCGTGTATTCAGCATCAGCGATGATTGCAACTCGCCCTTCTTAGTTTTCGCAGTGGCCCGGGACGCGCAAAGACTCGCCGGCGGCGGGGGGCATGCGTGTCCCTGAATGTGGCTGGTGGGGCTGTTGCGAGCTGCAGCCTTCTTGATTCCTACTCGATCGGTAAAAAACTTCGCGACGTAGCCGCGATGCTAGCCGCGAGTTCTGCAGTAGTCCGCCCATGCGGCTGCCGGCGCGAAGCCGTGATAGTTCTGAGCTTTCAGGTAATAGATCGGCGGCCATGGGCTGCCAAGCTGGATCTGGGCCGGATCAGGTGAAATCAGGAGGACGGCGCCTTCCCAGATCTCATTGGGCAGAGCCTCCATCCAGGCGCGCTGAACGTGATCGAATTGGTTCCAGCGCAAGGTCACCCATGTACCGGTCGGTTCCACCGCCTCTATGGACAGGATTGTGACTTCGGTCGTCGTTGCTACGTGAAGTCTGGCTGTCTCGAGCCTCTGCCACTGTTCGATCGCCAGCCTGGTCCACCTACTCGTCCGTCGCAGCCGTACTAGCCAGACGGCGCCCACGGCCGCAGCGAACACCAGGGATGAAACAACCAGCAGCCATGGGCTCAGTGACGCGGGAGTCGGCAAGATCGCGGTTGTGCTGAATGCAAGGCAGAGAACCGCGGAGGCACTGGCAACTAGCAGCCAGCCCGTCATTATCTTTGGCTTCACGAATGGATTAGCGTTCATTTGCACCGCCCGTTGACCCTCCAATTTTAGCTCCCGAGGTCTAGAGGCTGAACAGCGGCGGCCGTGCGAGAAGTTCGATTTAGCGTTCCGGAAGTTGTTGAGTCGTTCGTCCCCTGCGCTCCAGCAGCCATCGCTGCGATCACGGCGTGGACCCTCGAGTGTTCCGCGCCTAGAACGGCGTCGGACGGGTCAGGTTTGGGTCCGAGGGGGAGGATGTCACCGTCGATATCCCAGCGGTCACGGTAACTGGCAACCTCCCTGACGAGGCTATGCCATGCGTGCGGATCAATTGCGCCAGGAATCAAGGCCCGGAGCGTTTCTTTCCACGTGGCATCTTCTATTTGCGCTGCCCGAGTGGTGTTGCGGCGCCGTTGGGCAATGCGATGTTCGACCTTCTCCAGCAGCAGTTTGATGTCTTCCCGTGGGGCAATAGAAGTGGCCAGTTCAGCGCGGGCTTGATGGCCGGTTTCGGAGCGATAGAGTGAGCAGTCGTGAGCGGATACCGGATGCAGAGTCGTGGCCGCTCGCCGCAGTCCCGAGTGCGTCGACGAGGGCTTCCTCCGCAGCGGCGCGGTTCACAGCGGAAGCCCTCCTCCAGGCCGTGGTGAGCGGGCCCCAATCCCGTGATTGACGCAGCCGGTCAAGCGACTCGGGGGAGTGGTCGCTGATAAGGCGAGTGACGTCGTCGTGCGCGGAGATTTGGAGAAGGTAGTCCCGCTCCGCCATCAGCAGGCTCAGGGAGTCGGCCGTCGCCGCTTCGGAGGCCTGGACCTCATGGGCGGTGTGTTCGGCACCCTCTGCCGCGAGAACCTGGCTGAGGATCTGCTGCCAGTCCGGGAGGGTTGAGGGATCGATGGCGTGGTGGTCGCGCGGGTCTGGTTCGCACACATAGGCGGTGTTGGAGTGGCGTCCGCGGGTCATGGAGACGTAGAAGAGTTCGCGGGTGAGGCGTCCTTCCGAGACGAGGGTGTGCCCGGTGTCCACCGTGATTCCCTGGGAGCGGTGGGCTGTTGTGGCGTAGCCGAGTTCGACGGACTCGGCAAGGTAGCGGCTGGTCAGCGTGATGGTGGCGCCGGTGTCGAGCCGTATGCCTGTGACAGAGCCATCCAAGGCCGGCGGATCTGTGATTGTGATGAGTGTGCCGTTTCGGATGAAATCGCCTGTTTCGTCGGTAAGGCGACGGTCGTTGCGGCGGGCCAGGATCCTGTCCCCGCGGCCGGCGTGTAGTCCGTCGCTGAGAATGACGGTTATTTCCGGGTCGACGCTGCCGGTGGTGACTAGGTCGGCCTGGGCGCGTTCGTTGAGCATGGCGACGGTGTCATTGTCGGGCGCGATAAGGATGGATGACCGGCCGGCCTGAACGTCTGTGTTCCAGCGGTCGTAGGCGGCGTCGACCATGGCGTCGTATGTGCCGGCGCGGATCCGGCCGCGGCTGTTGTAGTCCTGGATGGCCTGGAAGTCGCCCGACCTAAGTTTGAGGGAGCTCTGGCGCTCCCAGGACTGGCTGAAGCGCCAGATGGTTGTCAGTTGCGCCGCTTTGCCGGTGCGGCTGAGCCACCCGAGCATGCCGCCGGCGTCGATCGCGTCCAGCTGGGCAGGGTCGCCGACGAGGACGAGTTTCGCGCCGGCTGCCTCGGCCTGATCGACAAGGGCCGCGAGATGATGCGTGGGAACCATGGATGCTTCGTCGACGATGACCAGCTGGTTGGTGCGGAACCGCCATCTGGATTGTGTCGCGGTGAGTACGCTGAGCTGCTGCGCGAGCCTTTGTATGTAGCGCGCGGACGACGAGTCGCGGCCTGCTGTGGCGAGGGCTACCAGGTAGCGTTGCTCGGCGTCGAGGTATTGTTCGGCGCGGTTGGCGGCTCCGGGGCCAGTGGATTCGTAGAGCCATTTGGTGACGTTGTCCGTTGCCAGGTCGAGCTCGTGTCCGAGGACGTCGGCCGATGCCGCGGCGGGGGCCAGACCGATGACGCTGCCCGATCCGTGCTGTGCTTCCCAGAGGCTCTTTGCCGCAGCCATGGTGGTGGTCTTGCCGGTTCCGGCCGGCCCTACGACGGCGTCCAGCCGGCGCCCGCTTCCCAGGATGCTGGCCGCTGCGTCGAGCTGGTCCGGCCACAACCCGACGCCCCTGGCGTTCGTGTACTCGGTGAGGGCGGAGCATGCGGACGGAGACAGCGCGGGGGCATCTGTTGTGTGGTGGGCTGCCATGACGCGGACCTCGTTGGCCAGCGTGGACACGTCGGTGTATAGGTGGTCGCTGGGCCAGTCGAAGACGCTGTGCCCATCGAAGGCCAGATCGGGAGCCGTGCTGGCCACTGGGCCGTAGCGGAACTCACTGAGTGGCACGGATTGCTCTTCTGCGGCGGTCGCGACGGCATCCATGATGTGCCGCCGGTCCTCTGGACTCGCGCAGCGGAGTTCGAGGCAGATGCGTTCCGCTTCAGCGAGCAGGTTCCACCGGCTCCACGTGGCTCGTCGGCCGGCAACAGCGTGTTCCACAAGCCTTCCTGTGGACTGTATCCAGTCCGCGGCGAGGTCCGATTGGTGCAGTGGTGCAGTGCGTGAGCGGTTGATGGTTTCGGCGACGACACGTTCGGCGTCGAACTCGATGGCGGCCGCGCGGTTCCGCCACTCGAGGGTCCGTGTGGAGAGTGGGACGATGAGGTCGGGCTTGGCGGTGCGGGTGGACAGCGTGGCCTGCTGGCGAAGCCGGATCTTGGTAGTGGCGGTGGGTTCGCGGCCGTGGGTTTCGGCCCAGTCCTGGACAAGCCGGTCAGTTTCAACGTCGATCAGCCGGGTTCGGCTGGAGAACTCACGGATCAGGATGTCGTCGACGCCGGTGAGCTCCAGTTTGGGGTTGAGCTCGGTCTTGCCGGGCCGGCGGACGTCGGCGGCCGTGCCGAGGTCGCGTTTGAGCTGGTCAAACAGGAGACCGTTGTAGTGCTCGCTCGCGGCGACGGTGGCCTTGTAGAGGGTGCGTGAGTCCAGCGTGCCCCAGGCGCCGTCGGAGTTGCGTTGGACGCGGTTGGCAATCACGACATGGGTGTGAAGCTGGGGATCTCCGGTCCGGGATTCCCAGTGGTCGAAGGACGCGGCGACTGCGCCGCGGACGCTGAGCCGGGCGATGCCGTTGTGGCCGGCGCGGGTGTGAATCGCCGTTGCTTCCAACCAGACCATCGTTGCGTCGAGGGCGGAGTGGTGGGCTCGCAGGATCCTGGCCTTGTCCACGCTGTCGGCCAGCGCCCAGAGCACGGAGATCGATTTCGGGACACTGAACGTCAGGTCAAAACCTGCCACGGTGGGGCGCCTATTCTGCGGGGCTGCGTGCGACGAAGGCGGATCCTGGTGTGGATGCCTGCCCAACGCTTCGCCCGTCGTCGGATTTTCAGCCCGTTCGAAGAGCGCCTGAGCCGCCGATGGTGTGACCGTGGAGCCGGATTCGACGCCGATGCCGGCCAGGCCGGCACCCAGCCAGCTGCCCTGCGGGTTGCTGGACTGCGTGTAGTAATCGGTCAGGTTGCGGGTTGCGACGTCAGCGCGCAGGGTCGTCTTGAGCAGGTACTTCACGCCGGACTCACTCGACAGCCTGGCTATCGATACAGTCATGGGTCGGTCCTGCCTGTGTTCCATCCCCGGCGAGTGAAGACGTCGGTGACCCGTTCCCCCAAGTGGGCGCCCGCCGTCGTGAACGAGACAAGGCGAGCGGCCAGCAGCTGGAGGTCGCTCAGGTCCTGCCCGCGGTGCTGGCGCAGCGACCAGTTTTCGCTCTGGAGACGGCGGCAACGTTCTGCCAATGCGGTCGCCGTGGAGATGGCTTGATCGGCTGAAACGGCCATCTTGTGTAGCCGGTCGTAGGCCGTCGCCAGTTCAACGTCGTGGTCGGCCGAGGCCTTGTGCAGTCGTCGCTCGTAGCCTGTGCGAAGACGTGAGACCTCAGCGCGCTGCGGCGTCGGCCGCTCATCTTTGTCAGTTCGATGGGGAACTGTTTCCGGGGGCTGTCCCGAGTTACGTCTCTGGCGCAGACGTGCCGCGCGGTAGCGTCGTTGGCGCCGCCTGCTCGCACAGGCTGACGTGCAGTAGACCTGCCCACGGCGGGTGGGCGTGAAGGCGGTGTGGCATTCCGGGCAAGTTTGGTCTTTCACACCCGTTCATGGGTCCGGGTGCAGGACTCGGCATGACTCGGCGTTATGTGCTTCGTTACGGCGCATTGCAAGATGCCAGAGGTGTGAGGCGCTCTTGTGCCTAGGCGGCGCGGGCTTTGGGGGGCGTGGGAGGGTGAGCCACGTGGCAGACAGCTGGGCTGAAGGGGTTGGCCTGAAATCGTGATTGCCGGCGGGTCCATGAGTGGGGGATTGGGTTGGGGTGGATTCGGGCACAGGAAAAGACCGTCGACGGCGGGTCGACGGTCTTTGGATTGCTCAGCCGTGGAGGGGTCTAGAAAATGCCGTTCGGTGTTGGCTGGGTGCCAGGGGCGTGCTGGAGCGCTCGGATTAGCCGCTCGATTTCGGTCGGGTTGAAGCCAGACCAGTGGTGTTGGTCGTCGACTACAACGACGGGCGCTTGTCCGTAGCCGAGGTCCTGCACGTATTCGAGGGCCGCGTCGTTGGTGGTGAGGTCGACGCTCGTGTAGTTGAGGCCTGCCTTGTCGAGGCTGAGGGCTGTCAGGCGGCATTGCTGGCAGCCGGGCTTGCCGTAGAGAACGATGTTCATGGTGTCGGCTCCCTTCTGGGGTTTGGTTAGAGCGTGCGGTAGGCCTGGGTTTTGCTCGTGGCCCATCCTGCGACGAGGCCGCAGCCGAGCATCTGGTTCATGAGACGGGCGAGGCGGTAGTCCGGGTCGTAAGTCCGGGCGAGGTCCATCAGGTCGGAAGCGATGGAGCCTTTGCCTTTCCACCAGGCGATGCACCCGAGAACGGTGAGAGGGGCCGCGGCATACTCGGGGGCAGCGACGGCATAGAGCTGCCGCAGCAGTGCTTCGGCGGTGTCGATCCGGTCCCAGTCAGGCGCGGTGTCGGATTCGCCGAACAGGAGGAGTTCCATCGGAAGGTCAAGACCGGGTGTGTCCGCGATGAGCCTGTCCCTGAGCTCGGGACTCTGTAGGTGGGCGAGGACTTCGGCGAGCTGCTCCGTCGTCGGCTCCTCCCCGTCGTCGAGGAGGCTGGACCAGATTCCGCGGGCGTCGGCTGTCCGCTGTGAGTAACTTTGCGTCGCCGCGGCTTTGAGGTGAGTGTCGACGTCGGCGGTGAATTCAGGCGTGACCGTTCGGTTCGGGAGTGTCAGGGCTAGGCTCTCCTTGATTTGGCTGCCGCGGAAGATGAGTTCGGCGTTGAGCACGCTTGATTGGACGGTAGTAAGCGGGATGTCCGGGCCATAGGAGACGGGGTGGATCCTGAACTCGGCCATGGAGGTGGGGCCGACAATCCAGCCGGCCTGGATCGGCATCCCGGCCAATGCCAGTTGCTGGGCGAGTGATTCGACGAGAGGGCCGAAGAGGGCCTCACTGTCGTTGTCGCGGGTGGTGTCGGTAAAGATCGCGAAGACGGCCGCCGTCGCGTCCTGGTCGCTGCGGAGGTATCCGCCGACTTTTCGTGCGTACATGTGGGCGTGGTCGGGTGTGGTGGGCAGGTCCAGTCTGAGGGTTGCTCCCATTCTGTTTTCTTGGAGTGAGATGCAGACGAGGCTTTCGTGGGGCCAGTAGCCGAGGCTGTGGCCGATGAGGCTGACGAGGTCGGCCGGTGTGGTGATGTGCAGGGTGTCCATGGTGATCTCTCCTCCGTGGTTGGCAGGGCCCTTTTTTGTTGGCTTGGGCTTCTGCTTTGGTGGGGCCTTCTGGTAGAGGAATCACCGCTGGGTATGAGGGACCGGAGGGCAACCCGGGGAACCGGGCAGGGGGAGGAGATTGTTGTGAGGAAATAAGCGACGTAGGAGCGCCGAGGAACAATCTCCGGGGGAATGACCGGCGCGTAGCGCGCGGGTTGCGTGCAGGGACCGCCCAGCGATGATGGGGGACCAGAAGGGTCGATTGGTGTTGGGATTCCTGCGCAAAAAGGAGGCTTGGCATGTTCGGGATTAACGTTGGGCCCGGATCAGATGGTTTGCCTGGGCAAGTCAGGTCTGGGAGAACGATATCGGCGGGTCGCTGCCATCGTCCTTCTGGATCCACGCCAGAAAATCTGCCAGCGACATCATCCAGTAGTAGTCGCGATAGTTCAGTCGCCTGGCCCCGTCACAGTGGATGCCCCAGACCGTGCTTCCGTGACCATCGGAAGTGGCGTCCTGTGAGCGTGGGACGTCCCGGCGCGGACCTGGCGTTGCGGCTTGCTCCGGAACGCTCATATCTGGGGTGTTTTGATCGTCGAGCATGGTGCCCTCCTGATCGGCAGATCCTGGATGACCTCGGCACCCCTTACATGGAAGTGACTCGATCTGGTGCATGACCGTTACCAAAGCAGCAGGCAAGTGCGACCGGTGAGAGCCGAAAGGTCCTTCACGGAGGAGTTGCAGCACTGCGGCATGACGTCGATGGTCGTGCCACGTCCCGCACTGAACAGCGACGCTGGCTGGCAAATTTGATCGGACGTGATCACAGAATTTACCCACCTCACGGCCGTCAGCGTGGACACAGTTATAAAGTAGGGTGGGTCAATGAACCCCAAGAATCTGCTCGTCCGCGAGTATCTGCGCAGGTCAAAGGATCGTAGTGGCAAGGGCAAAAGTCCTGACCAGCAGCACGCGGAGAATGCCGCAGCTCTTGCGCAGCAGGGATGGGATCTCCATCCTGAGCCTTACCGGGACAATGACCGAAGTGCCAGCCGGTACTCGAAGCAGGCGCGTGAGGGCTTTGCACGCTTGATGATGGACCTGGAAGAAGACACCTTTGGTGCTGGTGCACTTGGGCTGTGGGAGTCAAGCCGTGGATCACGACGGACAGGGGAGTGGGTCGATCTCATCGAACTCTGTGAGGAGCGTGGTATCCGCATATGGGTGACAACGCACGGCAGGTTGTATGACCCGGCCAATGCCCGGGACCGCCGATCATTGCTGGAAGATGCGGTCGACTCGGAATATGAGAGCGCCAAGACGAGTAAACGCCTGCAACGCGACATGCGCTCCAACGCCGAAAAGGGCCGGCCGCACGGCAAGAAGATCTACGGCTACCGGCGCATCAAGGATTCTGAGACGGGCGCCCTGGTCCGGGTTGAGCCTCATGAACATGAGGCCTCTATCGTGCAGGAGGCAGCACGGCGCGTCCTTGCCGGACAGACTTTTTATGCCATCGCCAAGGACTTCAACGGACGCGGCATCCCGCCGAGGCGTGAGACCCGCAAAGAGCATCGGCAGGGCCTTGGCTGGACGCCCCCGGCCGTCAAGCAGATGCTGACTATGCCCGCCTATGCGGCAAAACGTCAGCACCAGGGGGAGATCATCGGTGACGCTATGTGGCCGGCACTCATTGAGCTGGAAACCTGGGAGAAACTTCAGATCGTCATGAGTCCTCCGGAGCGCAAGCGGACTAACGACTGGCCGGCCAAACACCTGCTCACCGGTATCGCGGTGTGCGGTGTGTGCGGGGCTCCGATGCGAATAGGTAAGCAAAACGCCGGACGACGGAAGGACAGGGTAACCGGGGAACCGTTGCCGAAGCCTGTTGATGACCACGGCAATGAGCTGCCGTATCCGTTTTACAACACCTACGTCTGCGTCGGGGTGCCCGGGAAGACGGGCTTCCACGTCGCGATGCGCGATTCGCACCTGGACGAGGTTGTTACCGATCTAGTGTTGACCCGGCTGGAGCGGCCTGATTTCTTTGCGATGATCGGGGAGCGTGACACGGACACCGACGCCAAGCGCCAGGCCATATTGGCGGAGATTGCGAGCTATCAGGACTACCTGGACAGGGTCCGCGAGGACGCCGCCCAGAAACTCAGGTTTGATCTGGTCCTGGATCAGGAGGCCAGAATCGGGCCGAAGATCAAAGCAGCCCAGAACCGGTTGGAAAAGCTCGTTGAGATGGACCCGGTCGTGGTGCGGCTCGTGCGGGAAGGGGCGGCCCGAAAAGGGTGGGCCGAACTGGACTTACCCCACAAGCGCCGCGTCCTCCGTGCGGTGGCGACTCCGAGGGTTAATAGGGTTAAACCCGACGCGAAGGGAAAGAGAGGCATCAACCACGAACGTATCGATATGGTTTGGCACTGAGAATCAGTAACTATGTCTCTCTCTATGATGCTAAGTGAGACACGTGGTTGGGTCCTAAGGGTTGGAACTCGAAACGCAAATCTGTGGGTTTTGACGGTGCTTGGCGGCGTTTTGTTGTCGCTGTGTGTCGTGATTGCGGATGAGCTGTGGCTGCTGACGGCCGTCCGTTCATGCGGAATCGTTCGGGCTGCCGTGTCAGGCTAAGGGCCAGTTTTTACCCCGTCATGTGGTCGTTGCCGCGCATTCGGACGGCGACTACTAAGCCAGAGGCGGCGGTGAGTGCCGCGACAGTGGCGATGGCTGTGGGAATCCCATATAGGTCTGCGAGAAGACCCGACAGGAGTGCCCCTATGGCGAAGCCGCCGTCACGCCAGAGCCGGTAGACCCCGACGGAGCGGGCCCGCCAGGTGGGGTGTGAGACGTCTCCGATTGCAGCCAGGAGGGCGGGGTAGACCATGGCCGTTCCGAGCCCAAGGAGAACTGCGGCGATGAGCCAGGGCCCGAAACTGTGGGATGAGGCGACTATCGCGAGTCCCGCGGCTTGGACGATCATGCCGGCCACGATGAACCACTTGCGGCCCCACCGGTCTGAGGCGGCCCCGGTGAAGAGCTGCCCGGCGCCCCAGACCGCGGGGTAAACGGCGGCCAGGATTCCTACCTGGTTCAGGCTTAGCCCGGAACTGACGAATAAGACCGGAAAGAGGCCCCAAGCGAGGCCGTCGTTGAGGTTGTTCACCAGTCCCGCCTGGCTGGCTGCGGAGAGTGAGCGGTCTTTGAAGCTGGTGAGTGTGAAAACCTGGCCCGTGGTGAGGCCGGCGTGGGCACTCCTGTGTGTACTAACGTGCTGGGAGGCCTCGGTCCTGGCGTGGTGGTGGGTCTCGCGCACGGTCAGGACAGATAGGCCCAAACCGAGGGCGATGTATGCGGCTCCGAGGAGGAACGGGCCGGGGCGGAGCCCGTACGCGGAGGCGATGTACCCGGTAGCGAGGGCCGTGACGGCGACTCCGAGGTAGCCTGCCGCTTCGTTCAGGCCCATGGCGAGGCCGCGCCGCTTCGGGCCGGTCAGGTCCATCTTCATGATCACTGCCGTGGACCAGGTCAGGCCTTGGCTGACACCGAGGAACACGTTCGCCGCCACAATCCATCCCCACGACGGCCCGAAGATGAGCATGAGTGGTACGGGGATCGCTACCAGCCAGCCCGTGACGAGGACTGGTTTGCGGCCATACCGGTCAGAGAGTGTTCCCGCGAAGTAGTTCATTGCGGCTTTGGACAGACCGAAAGCGAGAATGTACGTCAGCGCGCTTGTGTACAGGTCCAGGTGGAATGTTTGGGAAGCGAGCAGGGGCAGGACGGTGCGCTCCTGGCCGATCGTGCCGCCCACCAGTGCGTTGACTGTCACCAGCAGCATGAACTGCGCAAGGTTTTGCCGAAGGCCGAGCACGGCGCCCGCAGATCCTGGGTAATGGCGCGGGAGTGTGCTGCCCGGCATTCGCGGTGCTCCGTTCGTTGTGCGGTCATAAAGGTGCCCGGGCCGGAGGGGGGACCAGCCCGGGCGGTCTGGGGGGATGCCTGGTTAGGCTGCGGGAACGGAGTTCCGCCAGGCGCTCCAGCCCGCGTAGCTGCCGTCGAGTTCGACGATGTCGTACCCGGCCCGGCGCAGGGCGCTGGCGGCGACGGAGTTGCGGACGCCACTCTGGCAGTAGGTCACGATAGTGCCCTCGGTGGGGATTTCGTCCAGGTGCCACATGAGGCGGCCGCCGCTAAGTTGGTGGGAGCCGGAGATGTGCCCGGCAGTGTGCTCGGTCTTGTTGCGGACATCAAGCACCATGGCGGGATCGAATCCGTCGAGTTCCTCGGGCTGGATCAGCTTCGGCGTGAAGGTGGGGAGTCCTTCGATGCTGGTGATGTAGCCGGCAACGTTGTCGATGCCGACGCGCACCAGGTGGTCCCACATGTCCTGGGCCTGTTCCTGGTCCTGAGCCAGGAGCACCAGCGGGTTATTGTCCGTCTCCGGGTTGACCACCCAGGCGCCGTAGCTGGCCACGGATTTTCCGGCCGGCACGTTCAGGGAACGGGTTACGGTGCCTTCGTGGACCTCGCTGTTGGGGCGGGTGTCGATGAAGGTCAGGGTGTCCTCTGCCAGGCCTGCAGCAACAATGCCGGTTGCGAGCTCGGGCAGCGGGGTCCGCTCGCCCATGACGGCGGGGCCTTCACGGTTTTCGCGCTTCATCCGGCCGAAGTAGGCGTGCGCGTCGGGCTGTCCGTCGAGGAGTTCGTCGATGAAGCCCTGCTCGTCGTTCGCGGCGAGGTAGGGGCCCCACCAGGCGTAGAGCCGCTCGTAGCCGACGGTGGAGGAGGGGATGGCGCCGAGGGCCTTGCCGCAGGCGCTGCCGGCGCCGTGGGCGGGGTGGACCTGGACGTAGTCCGGCAGCGTCAGGAACTTGTCCCGCAGGCTGGCGAAGAGCTGCTTGGCGCCTTCGAAGCGGGTGTCGATGCCGCCGGCTGCCTCGTCCAGCAGGTCCGGCCGCCCAAGGTCGCCGGAGAAGACGAAGTCACCCGAGAGCAGGTAACCGGGCTGGTCGCTGAACGCGCCGTCGGTCACCAGGAAGGACAGGTGCTCGGGGGTGTGGCCCGGGGTGTGGAGGGCCTTGATGGTGATATTGCCGATGGTGATTTTGTCGCCGTCGTAGAGGCGTTCGCCGTCGAATTCGTACTGCCAGTCCGGTCCGCCTTCACCGGAGACGTAGATCTTCGCGCCGGTGGCGGCGGCGAGTTCGCGGGTGCCGGAGAGATAGTCGGCGTGGATGTGGGTTTCGGTGACGGCCACGATCTTCATGCCGTTCTTTGCGGCGAGATCCTGATAGACCGCGATGTCGCGGCGGCCGTCAACAACAACGGCGGTGCCGTTGGCCTGGCAGCCGATCAGGTAGCTGGCCTGGGCGAGGTCTTCATCGTAAATGCGCTCGATAAGCATCTGGTGCTCTCCTTCGTGGAGTGGGTGTCTTGGGGACTTGGTTTAAGTGTAATACCCCTGGGGGTATCCTGCAAAGAGGGATATGCGCCGGGAAATCCGTTGCGTGCGTCAGGCAGGCTATTCGGCTGTATCAGCCCGGAGTTTGTCCATGTCCATGTCCATGTCCAGGTTCTTGACGGCCTGTATGACCTCTTCCAGGCCGGTCGCGTTGAGGGCTCCGGGCTGGGAGAAGACCAGAGTCTTGTTTTTGAATGCCATCAGGGTCGGGATGGAGGTGATGCTGGCTGCGGCGGCGAGGGCCTGTTCTGCTTCGGTGTCGACCTTGGCGAAGGTGATGTCCGGGTGCCTTTCAGCGGCGGCTCCGTAGGTGGGGGCGAACATGCGGCAGGGACCGCACCAGGCTGCCCAGAAGTCAACGAAGACGATCTCGTTGTTCTCCAGGGTCTCTGCGAAGCTCTGTTGGGTAATGTCGATGGTTGCCATCGTCTTTCGTGTCCTTTCGGGCGTTGTCTTGGTTGGTGGCGGGGCTGCAGGGGTCAGGTGGTGGGGAGGCCGGCGCGGGTCCAGGCGATCATGCCGCCGGCCATGGTGTCCGCGGTGAAACCGGCGCCGTTGAGGGCGTCGGCGACGCGGGCTGAACGGTTGCCGCTGCGGCAGACCGCAATGACGGGGACTGCAGGGTCCAGTTCGGACAGGCGGGCCTGCAGCTGGCCCATGGGGATGTGCAGGGTGCCGGGGATCATGCCTTCCTCGACCTCAAAGTCCTCGCGGACATCGAGAATGCAGGAGTTGGAGCGCCGCTGCTCGGCTTCGGTGATGGTGATTTCAGCCATCGGATTCTCCTTCAAAATAATGTGGGCTGTTGTTAGCGGACGGGTTCGCCGGCCTGGCGCCAGGCGCTCATGCCGCCGCGCAGGGAGTAGACCTCGTAACCCTGGGTAGCGAGGAGTCGGGCCGCAGAAGCGGAACGGACCCCGGACTGGCACATGGCAATCACGGGCCGGTTCTTGTTGATTCCGGAGGTGCTGGTCTGCAGCCGGTCCAGCGGGACGCGCTTTGCCTGGGGTGCCCGCCCGGAGCGCCATTCCTGGGCGGAGCGGACGTCGATCAGCGAGGCGCCTGAGGACAGGAGGTCTTTTGCCTCAGCGACTGAGATTGTTTTGTAGGGCTTGCTGAAGGCTTTCTTCAGGGAGCTGATGAGGCCCATGGTGTTGTCCTTGTGGTCGTGGGTCAGGCGGGTGAGGGTACGCTGCTGCTGCGGCGGCCGCTGCGGTTGCGCAGAGGGCAGGAGCGGATGAAGAACCAGCAGATGCCGGCGGTGGCTGCCGTGACAGCTGCGATTCCGGCGGCGATGAACCATCGGAGGTCGGCGGGGGCCTGCTGGATGAGGACAAAGGTTCCCATCAATAGGACGAACCAGCCGAAGGCCTTGCGCAGCGCGGCCTCGGGGATGCGGCCGGCGAGTTTGGAGCCGGCAAGGGTGCCCACGATGGCGGCAGCAGTCACGCCGAGGGTGATGCCCCAGTCGAGCTGGACGGTGGTGAGGTATCCGGCGAGCCCCGCAAAGGACTTCATCGCGATGACCACCAGGGAGGTGCCCACGGCGACGGACATCGGCAATCCACCCAGGAGTGCCAGTGCCGGGACCACAAGGAATCCGCCGCCCGCGCCAACCAGACCGGTCACGAGCCCGACGACGGCCCCGTCCAGCAGCACCCTGCCAAGGGGCAGCTCATGCTTGACCGGCGCTGCGCCGGCGTCGGACTTCTTCTTCCGGCCGCGAAGCATGGCCACGGAGGTCGCCACCATCATGACCGCGAAGGCGATCAACAGGATCTGGCCGGGGATGTGCCCGCCCAGCAGGCCCCCGACGAACGCGCCGACCATGCCGGCCGCGCCGAAGATCAGGCCGGTCCGCCACATCACCCTGCCGCCGCGTGCGTGGCTGAGCACGCTCACCGCGGAGGTGACGCCGACAACGAACAGGGATGCCGCGATGGCTTCCTTGGCCTCGAACCCGGCGACGTAGACCAGGATCGGGACTGTCAGGATCGATCCGCCGCCGCCCAGGACGCCGAGCGAGAGTCCGATGACCACCGACAGGGCAAGGACCAGGATCAGGGTGGCGGTCATGAGGCTTTGGCCTCCTCCCGGGCGCCTGCGACGGGAAGGGTCAGGATGGCGCTTTCGCGGGTGGGTTCCTTGGCGGCCTTGTTCCACGGCATTGCCGATAGGGCCTGGCCCATGGCGCAGGTGTTGGTGGCTGCGGAGAAGGTCAGGCCGGTGCCGATGGCGCCGGCGAGCATGCGGATCTTCGGGGAGACGAATTTGCCGCCGGCCAGGCCCAGGACCACCAGGGAGCCTGCGGCGAGGCGGACCTGGCGCTCCAGGTCCCAGCGGTCCTTGCCCCTGACGACGTCGCCGCCGGCGGCAGCGAAGCCGGGCGCCCCGCCGGTCAGGACGTAGGCGGAGTCGATCCCGGACTTGGCAAGGCGCTGGCGGGCCTGCTCGGCGCGCGCTCCGGACTGGCAGACCAGCACCACGCGGGAGCCCAGACGGGCGGCGAGCTCGTCGGTGTGCTCGGACAGCAACGGCAGGGGCACATTGTAAGAGCCGCGGATGTGCATGGACTCGAACTCCGCGGCGGAGCGGACGTCGATCACGAGGTCCTGGTGCTGGTCAATCCAGGTACGCAGGGTCTCGGGAGCAAGGGCGGTAACGGCAGGAGCCGTGGAAGGGGAAGTCATTGCTGGCCTCTCAAAAGGTCGTCAGGTGGATACCCCACCGAGTATTACAGATACCCCCGGGGGTAGTCAAAACACCCTATGGGGTATAGGGTTTAGGGAAGTCATCGACATTTGGAGAAACTCTTGGAACTCAATCCCTCAGAACTGACACCCGTGATCAACCGGCTCAAGCGCGCCCAGGGCCAGCTGGCCGCTGTCACCCGCATGCTTGAAGAAGGCCGGGACTGCAAGGACGTCGTTACCCAGCTCGCGGCCGTGTCCAAGGCACTCGACCGGGCCGGGTTCGCCATCATCGCTACTGGCCTGGAGCAGTGCATCGTCCAGAAGGACGCAACGATGGACAAGAAAGACCTGGAAAAGCTCTTCCTTTCCCTCGCCTGACCAACCCCCACGTTCGAGCCACCCAAGGAGAACCATGACGTACACACTCAGCACGACCATCGCTCTTCCGTGGGCCGAAGCCGTTGACCGTGCCCGGGAGGCCCTGTCGGCCCAGGGGTTCGGAATACTTACCGAGATCAACGTGCGTTCCACCTTCGAGGCCAAGCTTGGCGCTGAAGCCGCTGACGCTGTCGGCGACTACGTGATTCTTGGTGCCTGCAACCCCGGCCTAGCCAGCCGTGCCCTTGCTGCCGAGCCCGAAATCGGTGCGCTCCTGCCCTGTAACGTCGTCGTACGTCAAGGCAAAGATGCAGGAACGACCATCATCGAGGCCATCGACCCGCAGACCATGGTCCAGCTCAGCGCTTCGCCGGCTGTTAAAGAGGTCGCAGACGACGCCGGCAGTCGCCTGCGCAAGGCCCTTGCCGCCTTGAGCGACTAACGGAATAAGTAGTGTCTGACAACGAGGGCACCCCTGTAGTGCCACAAGCACCAAACGGTCCAGGTCTGCTCATCCATGCAGCAGGTCCACTTGAGCCCGACACTTTGGCAGGCATCCTGCGCAGTTCAGCCAATGCCCGTGCCGCACTCGAGCCCGGAGCAGCCATCGAAGTAGTGGTTCAAGGCCCTGGCGTACGCCTGCTCACTGCAGACTCGCCGGTCAGCGAGACCATCACCCACACCCGGCAACTGGACGTAGAAGTTCTCGCCTGTGCAAACAGCATGCGCTCGGCAGGACTGGAAACAGAAGACCTTACCGCCGGCATCAGCACTTTTCCAGCAGCAGTGGCGCACCTGGCGGAGCGCCAATGGCAGGGCTGGGCCTACGTCAGGCCCTGACTGCCACCCCAGCCGCTTGCATCGCAGACTCAGACCACCCACGTCGCAAGCCTTGCGGCCAGAGGGCTGTAACCACGCCTGTCTCGAAAAACATAAGCTTTTCAAGACAGCACTTTAAGCTTGGGGAGGGGTTAGTGGCCGGCTGAAAAGCCGGGCTCGCTTATGTCTCGGTGTGAGTTTCAGAAGTCGACTGCACGGAATGTCAGAAGTCGTCTGCACGCGGACCAGGTGGCCACTCCGCATTTCGGGACGTCCGGCGCCGTGGAGCCAACGGCCTCTCCTGCCGCTTTCTCCACTCGATGTTCGAAACGCGCACCGGTAAGGTCGTTCCCGAAGGCCCGCCGTCCCCCATGGCGGGCCTTCACCATGGGCCGGCACCGCCCCGAGCCGCTAGACCCGGGCCAACGGCACTGGCCCGGCGCGCAGGGCGGGCCCTAGAATCAGTGCACGACCGGGATGTGCGGGGCGCCCCGCCCCGGCCATTGCCACGGCGCCCGGCAAGGACGTGCACCATGACGAACACCCCTGCAGCCACCACCGCCCCCACAGCCTGTCGCACGGCCCTGGCGGCCTGAGCATCATGGCGTCCCGGGACAGCACCGAAACGGAGCGTAAGTACGACACCGGCCACACCGCCCGGGTCCCGGTCTTCGCCGATATTGCCGGCGTCGAACCGGCCGGAGAACCCTCGGAGACGTTCCTGGAGGCCGTCTACTATGACACCGCCGGACTGGAACTCGCGGCCCGGGGCATCACCCTGCGCCGCCGCACGGGCGGCACCGACCAGGGCTGGCACCTGAAACTGCCGGCAGGGCCGGACAGCCGGCGGGAGCTCCAGGCGCCCCTCGGCCAGCCCGACCACGTCCCGGCCGAACTGCTCGACCACCTCGCCGTCTTCACCCGCGGTCAGGAGCTCTCGCCTGTGGCCCGCCTCTCAACCCGGCGCAGCACCTACAGTTTGCACGGGTCCGCAGGGGAACACCTCGCCGACTTCACCGATGACCGCGTCCACGCCGTCCCCCTCCATAACCTGGGCCCGGTAACGCACTGGCGTGAATGGGAACTCGAACTCGTCCACGGCACACCGGAGCTTTTCACCTCCGCGCAGCCGGCCTTGGAGGCTGCCGGGGCAGTGCCGTCAGCTTACGCCGCCAAAGTCGCCCGCGCCCTCGGCCCTTCCTGGCCCGAGGCCCGGACCGCCGGCCCGGTGGCGCCGCGGAAGAAGGGCCCGGTCCGGGACGTCGTGACCGCCTATGTGGGCGCGCAGATCAACGAACTCCTCACCCATGACGCCGGAGTCCGGCAAGGCGTGCCGGACTCCGTGCACCAGATGCGCTCCGCCGCCCGCAGGCTCCGGTCCGTGCTGCGGACCTACCGGACCCTGTTCAAAAAAGGTGCCGTCGTCGGACTGGAACGGGACCTGCAGTGGCTCGGCCGGATCCTGGGCCGTCCCCGCGACGCCGAAGTGATGCGCGCGCGGATCCTCGCGAACCTGCACGCCCTCCCCGAAGCGCAGGCTTCCGGGCCGGCACTCGGACAGATCGAACACGAACTCGGCACCGCCTACAACACCGGCTACCAGCGCGCCCTCGCAACGCTCAGCTCGGCGCGGTACTACCGGATCGTGACTGCCCTGGAACACTTCCGCGACAACCCGCTCGCGAAATCCAAAGCCTCCCGGCCGGCCCGTAAAGCCAGCGCACGGCTGGTGAACAAAGCTGCCCGCCGCCTGGACCGGGCCCACAAAGCCGCCCGGAAAGCAGCCGGAACCGCCGAATACGACACTACGCTCCACCAGGTCCGCAAAGACGCCAAACGGCTGCGTCACGCCGCAGAATCCGCCACCGCCATCAACAGGAAACGGGCACGTGTCCTGGAAAAAACCGGGCATCGGATCCAAAGTGTCCTCGGCGACCACCAGGACACCGTCGTTGCGCGCGAGCTTCTGAATCGGCTCGCCTCGGCACCGGACATGGCCGCCGGAACCGCCGCCGTCTACAAGGCCCTGACCGAACAGGAAGCCGAAACGGCTGCAAAAACCGAGACGGCCTACCGGAAACTGCGTAAAAAAACGCGCGGCCGCCGCCTCCAAACCTGACCTCAAACCGTCGAGCAGGCGGCGGGAACCCGCTATGTCCCGGAATGTGTCGACCAGGACATGTGACGTTAACCCGCAGGGCGGCCAAAACCGGCGGTCCGGCAGGAGTCGGCGGACACTGCGAAGGCCATGCAGATCCTTGAGGCCGGGATCCTGATCAACGCCCGCAGCTCGACCGTGTGGGACGTCATCACCGATGCCAGTAGCTACACCGTGTGGGACTCGGGCATCACCGATGCCAGTAGCTACACCGTGTGGGACTCGGGCATCACCGAGATCGACGGTGACGTCCGCAACGGCGGCACCATCCGGATCCGCACCACCACCAGCGGTAACCGCAGGTACCGTCTCCGCGTGGAACAGATCCCGGGCGAGGTGATGACCTGGACCGGCGGTCTGCCCCTTGGGCCTGTTCAAAGCGTCCGGACCTTCACCATCTCCTCCCTCCCAGGACGCGATGACGCACCTGCGCGTGCAGGAAGAATTCGCCGGCCCTCTGGCCGGGCTCATGGGAAAAACCGTCTAGGACACGGAACGATCCTTCGCCGACATATCAGAGCCGTGAAGGAACGCGCCGAACTGTTCGGCTGACCGGATAGTCAGGGCTACCCTGCCGGGAGGACGAGCACCGGACGGTCCTGAATCCGGAACGGCTCCTTCCAACACGCGCTGGGCTTGGCGAGGACGCCGGGCCGGGGACCGCCGACGATCAGCAGGGACACTCCTGTGCTCGCCGTGAGACGGGCCAGGGCCGGTGCGGCGGCACCGCTCAGCAACCCGGAAGGACCACCCAGCCCCTGGAGTTCCCAGGCAGAGCACGAGGCCCTCTTGCACTTTCGTGGCAGGGACCAGAGCCTCGACACTGCTTGCCGGGTCCAGCGACGCCGCGTGCCGGAACGGGGAGGATCCCATTCCGCCAGATAGCCCGCCGGGTCCACGTACGCGCACACCAAATGGGCGTCCACGGAACGGGCGAGCCGGGCTCCCTCAATGAAAGCCCGGAGCCGATGTCTCTGCACACCCAGTCCGTCCCGAAGTTACGCAGCGGTAGCTTCGATGTCGGCAGCTTGTGGTCCTGCCTCGGCCTGCAGCAGGACGATTTCCAGTTCGGCCATGTCCAGCAGCCTCCGGCCGCCGGTAATCTCATCCATGATCCAGAACAACCCGTGGTCGGGCATCCGTCCCCGGTGCACCAAAGCTTCTTTATACCGGGCGTCGATCCTATCCCCGTCCGTCAACTCATGGCAGGAATCAACGACTCTCTTCGCAGCTACGTTCATGGGCGGGTCCTTTCCGAGGCGTTCCCTGACTACACTGTGCACGCCCCAAGGTTGCCCGAAAGTTTCCACAACGTGATTTTTCAATGCCAGGCTCACGCCCGGCCGAAGAGCAGCCGACATTCCCGGGCAGAGGCCGGGCACCGGCCTGTCGGCAGGGGCCGCCAAATGCAGTAAGCAGGCTGATGGACGCCGCCGTTCCCGGGCCTCAAAATGATTTGATGGACGATACGGAAAAGCGTGAAACCATCGCCAAGGTCACGGACCGCCTCTCCGCGCGATACCCCGAAACATCCCGGTACTACATCGCCGGTGTCGTGGCCGAAGAGTACGCCCGGCTGGACACCAGCCGGATCCGCACCTACATACCGACTCTGATAGAACATGGCGCTAAGAACAGACTGCGCGGGAAGGCCGCGCCGCCATCGGCAGAGCGCTGACACTACCGGTCCCCCGGGATAGCGCGGCCGGAACCGGTCCCGCCTCGTGGAGGAAATGGTTGATGACCGGGGATAACCGTTTCCCTACGCCTCCCCATCCTCCCGTTGGAACGCCCTCACTGCTTCGCTCACTGTTGGGTAGAAATGTTCGGAAGAGAAGCGGGCGCCCATGCCGTATTGCAACAATTTGTCCTTCACCGGGCCTTTGAGCTCGGCGAACACCAGGTCCACGCCGTGCCGATCCAGCCATTCGTCAAGCTGCACCAACTCGTCCAGTGCAGTCGTGTCGATTCCTGTCACGGGCTCTGCCGCCAGCACCACGCGTTCTGTGCCGTCCGCCGCCTGGTCCAGTTCGTTGCGCACGAAGGACCCCAGCAAGGCTCCGTTGCCGAAGAACAGCGGTGCGTCGAAGCGCAGGATCAACAAGCCGGGGATGCGTTTCCCTTCCGGATGACGGCTCACGTCGTGATACCCCGGTACCCCGAGCACGTCCACCAGTTCAGTACGGTAGGGGTCCCAGGCCCGCCGTAGGAAGTCCAGAATTGCCAAGCCGATGGCAACGGCGATGCCCGGGAGGACGCCCAGTATGGTGATCCCCAGAAATGCCGCGAGCATCACCAACGATTCACTGCGGCTCATGCAGATAAGCCGTCGCACACCGGTCGGGTCGGCTACTGTTGCGGCTGCGGCGATGACAATGGCTGCAAGGGTTGCGGCGGGCAGGAACTCGGTGACGCCGGGCGCCACGAGCATGAATCCGAGCACCAGTACTGCGCCTACGGCCCCTGTGAGCTGGGATTTCGCCCCGGACTCGACTGCCACCGGCGTGCGGGACGTGCTGGCCGACACCGGGAAGCCACCCAGTAGCCCGCTGGCAGCGTTCGCCGCACCCAAGGCTGCCATTTCATGGTTGCCGGATACCCTGCCGTCCTCTGCGGCCGCCAGGGATTGGGACAGGGTTCCGGTATCAACGAAGACGATGAGGGCGATCGCGGCGGCGGCGGGCAAAAGTGCCAGTACGTCGGCCCAGCCAATTCCGCCCAGGGCCGGTGCAGGGAGCCCCTGCGGGAGGGCACCTGTGACCTCCAAACGCTCGTGGAGTCCCAACAGGGCCACTGCGATGCAGGCCACAACTACCGCAATGAGCACGCCCGGAACCTTCCATTTCAGCCAGCGGGGAACCCAGATGAGCGCCAGCGAGACCAAGCCGAGCAGCAGCGCCGTCAAATTGGACTCGCCGGCAAACACCTTCGGCACGGCGGCGAAGAGTTTTTCCCAGGGTGTGCCGCCTTCCACGGTGATCCCCAGGAGGGTGGGAAGCTGGGACACAGCTACCAGCAAGGCGATGCCGTTGAGATAGCCGAGCCGGATGGGCTTCGACAACAGTCCCGTGACGACTCCCAGCCTCAGCGCCGACCCGAACAGCAAGATGCCGCCGATCAGTATGGCCAGGAGACCCGCCAGCGCAACGGATTTCTGCTCGTTATCCGCGGCCAGGGGGACCAATGCTGCAACGATCATCGGCGCGAGCGCGGAATCCGGCCCCAACACCAGCACACGCGATGGCCCGACCGCTGCGTAGACAATCAGGGGCACTACCGTCGCGTACAGGCCGGTCACCGGTGGAAGACCGGCGGCCTGGGCGTACGCCATGCCCGCAGGGACCAAGATCGCGAAGAGCGCGGCGCCGGCCACCAGGTCGTGGCGCAGCCACTCGATCCTGTAGCCACGCAGGGCTGGCGGGACCGCCGAGAATGGAGTCTTTCCGGATCGGCTCATATTCCGATCATGTCCCATCATGCCCCTGCTAGCCATCCATAATCGGGCGAACCCAGCCTTGCGCAGATAATTGTGCGCAGCCCCGGCCGAAGGACCAATTCTGGCGTTCCACATCCAAGGTTCTATAGGGGTCCGACGAGGCTCCGGCGCGGAACGGCGTCGTTTGTGCATGTCAGGCGCCGTCGGGCGGCGCTCTGGCGTGAGCCACAGGCGTGGGCCTAGTGGCTACTCCGCGGTCTGAAAAGGATCGGGACGGAAATCTAGGCTAGGGGTTACGTGGTGTCGCCGGCGCGTTTAATGGCGCGGTAGACGGTTGAGCGCGCCACTGAGAAGAGTTCGGCTAGTTCCACCGTCGTGTGCGTCCCTGCCCGGTGAACGGAGACCAGATGTGTTTCCTGTATTTTCGAGAGCTTGGGCTGCTTCCCCCGCAGGCGGCCCCGCCTCTGGGAGTCTTCGGTCCGCGTCAGCCGCGCCCGGCACCGTATCTGTGGTCGGACGAGGAGATCGGACGTCTCCTGGCGGCGGCGCGTCAGATCCAGCCGCCGCTCACGGCAGCGACCCTCGCGGCGCTCCTCGGACTGCTCGCCGTGACAGGGATGCGCTTGGGAGAGGCCCTCCGCCTGGAGCGCCACGATGTCGACCCCGTCGAGGGAGTATTGACGATCCGGGAAGCCAAGTTCGACCGCCCCCGGCTGGTGCCGGTCCACCCGAGCGTGAGCGCGGCACTGCAGGCCTATGCCTCATGTCGCGACCAGCTGTGTCCGAAGCCGAGCTCGAAGGCCTTCTTCATCACCGCAGACGGCGCTACGGCAACCGGCGCCAACACGCGATACCTCTTCAATAAGATCACCACCTCCATCGGAATGCGCACCACGACAGTGCGACCCCGAATTCATGACCTGAGGCACTCCTTCGCGGTCCGCACTCTGACCGGCTGGCATCGCTCTGGCATCGACGTCAGCGGCAGAATGGCGGTGCTGTCGACTTACCTCGGCCATATCAATCCCGCAGGAACGTACTGGTATCTGTCCGCAACACCGGAGCTGATGGGACTCGCCGCGGCTCGCCTCGACATCCGGTTCGGAGGCGGACGATGACCGCTCGCGGCACGCCGGCCCCTGACCCTGCCGGTACGCCACCGGGGGAGAAGCGTGTTCAGCTGTGCTTCCTTGTTCTGGTCCAGCTGGTTGCGGCGGTGCTTTATCCGTTGGACGTGGAGCCAGACGCCCAGGACCCGTTCCTTCTCGGTGTCGGTTTTCTTGTGCCGGGGCCAGTCGTTGCCGGCGGCCCTGTAATCGGTGACCTCGGCCAGGCGCTGGCGCCACCGGGCTTCGTCGTCGGATTTGCGGGTGGATGGCTTCTCCCATCCGGCAATGACGCTCACGCCTTGCCTGTAGATGGGGGAGAGGGTCCCCAGGACGGCCTCCTGTCGGCGCCGGTGGATCCAGACGCCCATCGCCCGCTCCCGAGCTGTAGCCCCGCCCATGGTGGGGAGCCTGCCTTCAGCCTTGTGGAATGCGATCGTGTCGTACATGTTGCGCACCCCTGCGGCGAGGTTCCTTGAGGTTGAAGCGGTGGCTGCCTTGTGTTCCTCCCGGATAGCTGGCTCGGCCTGGGCAGCGATATAGAGGTGGTAGTGGACCGTGCTCGCTGCGACGCCGGTGCGGCCGCGATCTTCGGAGACGGGATTCCCTGGCGGTACATCTGCACCCATTCAGGGTGCGGGGCCGATCGTCTTATTTCCGTCATCAATGCCTTCTGCCCGCCGCTGCTCGGCGTTCCCGTCTCGTAGTCCAGCCATCCCAACACCCACCCCAGCACGGTACCGAAAGTCGGTTCGGCACGCGATCAGGCGGCACGACTTTCGGAACAACTTCTGAAACAAGATGATTACGCGGCGCGGACGCCAAAATATTGTCATTCCAAGTGGGCATGCTCGACGCCATCCCGCTCGCTAGGATGTGCACGTTGGGCAGTATCCGTGCCGTACCGGACACGTCCGGTCGGCGATGACCAGGAGGACAGGCGCATGGCAGGCAAGTTTGAAGTGTACAAGGACAGTTCCGGGGGCTTCCGATTCCGCCTCAAGGCCGGCAACGGAGAGGTCATTGCCACAGGAGAGTCCTACAGCAGCAAAGCAGCTGCGATGAAAGGTATCGATTCCGTGAAAGGCAACGCAGGATCAGACATCGTGGACCTGACCGAGTCCTAGATCCCAGCCTGCGCTGCGGGGGTCTCGTCGTGTGTGCACCGTTCGAACGGGGACCGGGTCCCCAGGCGCATTGAACTCTCACAATCCCCAAACAAAGGACCGGAGTAGCCGCCGTAACAGGGCGGCGACTCCGGTCCTTGCTCCCTCAATTCACGTCGATTGAGTCGCCACCGAAGTGCGAAATCAACGTCCCGCCACGCGTCTCCCACGTTCAAGGAACTGGAACACCCCAATTGGCGGGATCATGGTCAGATGGAAGAGCAGGTCAACCCTCCCCACATGGACCGGATAGAAATTTGTGGGAGTGCGATCCTAGGCCCAGGCCAGAGCAGCCCGCCCGGACCAGTAGCCGGCCGGTTCCACGGCAAAGTCTGGGAGTTTACTGAGGTCCGTGGGAGTGCGCGCGGCAAGGTTCGCCTGCACTTGGGCAGGTGTGACAGCGCCGCTGAGGACGATGTCCGCCCAAGGCTGGGCAAAGGCCGCACCGAGTGCGTACGCGTCCGTCGTTTGCCCGTCCAATGAGGCCAGCGCATTCACATGCTGCACGGGACCACCATCGGTGAGCCGTCCATTGGCCAACGCTTCCTTGACCACCACCAACCAACCCGCGGCGTGGGCCCTTTCCAACGCCGGTGCCGCCGATTGCTCCAGCACATTCCACGTTGCCTGGACGACCGTCAACGGTGAGTCCGGAACTGCACGTGCACGATCGATGACCTCGCCCTGTGCCGGACCGCTGGTGGAGATCCCGACGCGCACACCGGTACCGGCAAGTTGCCGGAGCCGGTCGAGCAGGTGGGTGTCCGTCAGCGCGGGACTGTCCGGGGTCACCGAATGGATCAGGTAGAAGTCCGGTCTGGTGCCCAGTGCCTCTACGGACTGGGGCAACTGGCGTTCGAACATGATGACGGAGTGCTCTTTGCGTTCATGCACTTCCGCGTCCATCTCCCAGTTACCGACGTACTCATACCCCCATTTGGAGCCGATGACGAGATCCCTGCGTTGCCCGGGGTGCCCGGCGAGCCAGGATCCGAGATACTTTTCGGCATGCCCGTAGGATCTGGCCGCATCGAAGTACCGCACACCTGAATCCCATGCAGCATCGAGCAGTTGATGCGCCCGGCCCTCCATGCGAGCTGGTGTCCGGTGGGATGGGTCACCCAGATCGTCGCCTCGGCCGGCGGTGATGTACGCGGGACGGCCAATGGCTGCCAGCCCCAGCCCGAGACGCCCATCGCTGCGCACGGTCATCCTAAACGCCTTCCGGTGACGTGATCGGACTGCAGCTTCCGTGGCGTGCACGAGCTCGAGCGCAATGTTGCGGTCCAGCAGATCGATTTCCGCTCCGTCGGGCTCTTCCCGGGTCCGGTCTAGGTTCTCCCGTCAGCTTTACAATTGAGGAACTCACTGCACGGAAGCACCCAGAGGCTGCCAAGTATGGGAGTTGCCGGTAGCGTCGGCGCCGGCTTCGAAGAAGATCGCGATGGTTACGGCGCCCGGATCAAGGACGCCACGGGCGAGCTCTCCCACGTAGGTGGCTCTGCCGCGGGTGGCGATGAGCTCAGTGGTTGATTCGGCACCTGCGCGTGCGGCCAGTGCCGCGTCCAGGAGGGCTTCTGCCAGGGTGCTGCCACGTTCTGCTGCTGCGGTGAGGGCCACCGACGCTGGCTCCAAAGCGTCGATCATGGTGTTGTCACCGACTTTGGCTCCGCCGAGTTTTTGGATGGTGGCCAAGCCAGCGGCGATGCCTTGGGCGATTTCATGGACGGCTGCGGCGTCGTTTTTGGTGCTTTTGGCGATGTCACGAAACCACATGCCGAACAGGGGGCCGCTGGTGCCGCCGGTGGCCATGAAGCCGCGGCTGGCGGCTTGGAAGACGTTGATGCAGGTGGCTTCGGCTGCGTCGGGCAGGCCCGCGTGGGTCCGTTCCAGGGCGGAAGCGATGTTGGTGCCGAAGTCACCATCACCGGCGAGCCGGTCCAGCTCAGTCAGGTAGGCCTGCGTCGAGCCGAACCGTTCGCTGAATGAGGTGATCCACGTCAGTGCAGCGGTGCCGTCGATGAGGTTGTTCATGGTATTTCCTTTAGTTGTTGTTTCGTTTACCAAGTAAGAGCAGGGGTGCGGACGGTGTCGTCCCATAGGCTGAGCAGTTCGTCGTCGGCCACCGTCAGGGTGACCGAAAGGCCATGCATGTTCAGGGACGACACGTAGGTTCCGGCCAAGATGCGGGCGACGGCGATACCGCGGCCGTTAAGGAGGTTGTGGACGTGGCGGGCGGCGATGGATAGTTCCAGCGGGTATGCGCCGCCGAGGCCGTTGACGATCGCGATGACCGACTGGCCGCGCTTGAGGTCAAGGCTCGCTGCCAAAGGGGAGACGAGTTGTTCGATCAGGTCATCGGCCGGTGCGTAGGGGATTCGCCCGGTGCCGCGTTCACCGTGGATTCCAACGCCGAATTCGACCTCGTGCGGTTCGAGCTCGAATGCGGCAGCGGATTCTCCCGGGTGGGCGCCAGCGTCCAGGGCGATGGCGAGGCTGCGGGAGCGTGCCACAACTCCGCGGCCAAGGGTTGCGATGGTGCTGGCGTCGGCGCCGCGTTCGGCTAGGGCGCCGCAGACCTTTTCGACGGTGACCACTGCAGCGGTTCCACGGCGTCCGGGGCCATCGTTGCCATTATCGGAGGCGAGGTCGTCATCGACCAGGACCTGCTCCACGGCAAAGCCGTCCTCATCAGCCAGGGCGGCGGCGATCTGGAAGTTCAGGACGTCCCCGGTGTAGTTCTTCACGATCTGCACGACACCTGCGCCGGTGTTAGCCAGCTGGGTGCCGGCGTGGACCTGGTCGGCTGTCGGGCTGGCGAATACAGCCCCGCACACGGCGACGTCGAGCATGCCGCTGCCGACAAATCCGGCGTGCAGGGGTTCGTGTCCGGAGCCGCCGCCGGAGACCAGCCCGACTTTGCCGGGTGTGAGGTTCTTGCGGGAGATGAGGTTGTTTTCGTTGTTGAATGTCACCAGTTCCGGGTAGGTCAGGACGAAGCCCTCGAGGGCTTCGTCGATGACGTTGTGGGGGTTGTTGATGATGTGACGGCGCACGGCTGTGGGCATGGGATTACTCCGGTTCTGCTAGTTGATGATGCGTCAGAGAGATCAATCGGGTTGTTAGGAAAGTTCGCCGAATCCTTGGAGGACGAGTTGTTTGACGGCGTTCACGGCCTGAGGTGCGTCGGGACCGTTGGCGTCGATGCGGATCTGGTCGTTCTTGCTCGCGGCGAGGGACAGGATCCCGATAACGCTGGAGGCGTCCACCGGGCCGCGTCCTGCGGTGGTGTTTGTCAGTTCGATCTCTGCACTGAATTTTCCGGCGGTCTGGACCAGCAGTGCCGCTGGCCGGGCGTGCAGGCCCATGGGGTTCATGAGGCGTTCCTCGGCGCTTGCTTGGTGATCGTTCGATGCGGGCGCCGATGGCGTTCCTGTTGGCCCGGTGACGGGTTGTGTCTTTTTCGCGTCGAGGGCGTTACTGGCGTCAGCGGCGATAACTTTCAGGGTGGCGCCCGCTGCGGCGCCAACGACGGCTGCCGTTGTCGCCTCCACGAAGGGCCCGTCACTGATGACGACTGGGTGGGTGCTTTCCCTCAGGTCGAGGGCCAGTGATGAGCTAAGAACGGCCGAGCCCAGGTCGGTGATGAGAAGGACACCGTCGGTGTCGGCCAGCTCATCGATCGCTGCTGCGATGGCCGTGGCGTCGGTACCGAAGCCTCCTGTGGCTCCTGCGGCGATGCGGATGGGCGGCTGGGTTTCGTGGACCATTTGCAGGGCCAGGTCCCGTGCAGCCTTGGCCAATGCTTCGCTGTGGGAGACAAGGACGATGCCGATCATCGGGTACTTCCTTCCTCGACGCTGGCAGCGAGTGCTGCGACAAGGATGGCCGCGGATGCGGCTCCGGGATCGATGTGCCCGGCACTGCGGTCGCCGAGGTACGAGGCGCGGCCTTTCCGGGCCACGAGGGGTTTGGTGGAGTCCCTGCCTTTGGACGCTGCGGCTGCGGCGGTGGCGATGGAGCCACGCAGGTCAGTACCGTTGGCCAGTGACTTCGCAAGAACCGTGGTGGCAGGTTCCAAGGCATCGATCATTGTTTTGTCGCCGATCCCAGCGTGTCCCCGGGCGATGACACCGTCCACACCGGCGCGGACAGCTCCTTCGAACTCCGCGGCCTTCAACTGCCCCGATGCTGGGCTGTTGCGGCCCATTTCCAGGAAGAAGGTGCCGTAGAGGGAGCCGCTGGCCCCGCCGACGGTGGAAACGAGTGTCATGCCGACGCTCTTGAGCAGGTCTTGGACGGTGGCCGGTGTTCCGGCGTCGAGTTTGGCGATGACCGCTGTGGTGCCGCGAACCATGTTGGTGCCGTGGTCAGCGTCGCCGATGGCGGAGTCCAGTTCCGTGAGCCAGTCCGCCTGTGAGGTGATGTCTGCAGCGAAGCGTTGCAGCCAGGCGTGAAGGGCTTCGACGGTGAGTTCTTCTTCGGTCATGTCAGGCCTTCCAGCGCAGGGCGGGAGTGTCCACAGGGGCGTCCCAGAGGTGAAGGATTTCCTCGTCAGCTTCGACGAGGGTCAGGGAGCAGCCGGCCATGTCCAGGCTGGTGATGTAGTCCCCGACCAGGGACCGTGCGAGCGTGATGTTGCGTTCCTTGAGCCGGTCGGCCACCTCGCCGAACATGGCGTATAGCTCGATCAGCGGGGTTCCCCCGAGACCTGTCAACAGGGCGATGACCGGTTTGCCTGTGAAGTCGTAGTCGGTGGTGATCGATTCGACCAGTGCTTCGGACAGTTCGGCGGCGCTCATGACGGGCACGCGTTTACGGCCCGGTTCGCCGTGGATGCCAACACCAAGTTCCATTTCCCCTCCGGGAAGTTCGAAGCTGGGCCTGCCGACGGCAGGAACCGTACAGCTTGTCAGTGCCGCGCCCATGGAACGTCCGGCATGGGCGATCCGTTCGGCCAGTACGCGGACTTTCTCCAACGGCCAGCCTTGGGCTGCTGCGGCGCCGGCGACTTTTTCCAGGATCAACGTGGTGCCGACTCCGCGGCGTCCAGCTGTCCAGGTTGAGTCCTCGACTGCGACGTCGTCGGCAACGATGACTGTGGCAATTTCGATTCCTTGTTCGCGGGCGAGTTCGGCCGCCATCTCGAAGTTGAGTAGGTCACCTGTGTAGTTCTTGACGACAAAGAGGACACCGGAGCCGGAGTCCACACCGCTTGCTGCGGCGAGGATCTGGTCGGGAGTGGGGGAGGTGAAGATTTCACCGGCGCAGGCTGCGTCCAGCATTCCAGCGCCGACGAAGCCGCTGTGCAGGGGCTCGTGTCCGGAACCGCCGCCGGAAACCAGTGCGACGCGTCCCTCCCGCGGTGCCGTGCTGAAAATGACGCGGTTTTCGAAGTCCACGGACAGTTGGTTGTGGGCTGCGGCGACACCGCGCAGTGCGTCGGCCAGCAACGTCTGTGGGGAATTGATCAGTTTCTTCATGCCCGGGAGTCCTGCTCCACGAGAGCTTCTGCGGGGGCCGGAACAGCTACGACTCCGCCCAGGCCGGGGACGGTGGTTTTTTCCAGGAAGTCGGTGGCAAGCTTGTGGCAGGAGCGGTTTTCGCCCATAACTAAAGTTCTCCTTTGAACGAGTTCGACATTATCGATTGCGTTTCGCTATTATCGAATAATGCCGTTTAGGTTCCTCGGTGTCAAGAGGCTAATTTTGATTGTTAAGTACAGAAGCAACCGATGATGGGAGGGGAACGCTGTGATCCAGTCGATTGACCGCGCGGCTAGGATCCTCGGGCTCCTTCAAGGGGCGCGACGCCTTGGGATCTCCGAACTTGCCGCGGCGTTGGAGCTTCCGCCCTCCACTGTCCATGGACTTGTGAAGTCGCTGCAGGCGCACGGCCTGGTTGCCCAGGAAAGTGCCGGCAACCGTTACGTCCTTGGTCCGGCGTTGCTGAGACTTTCCAGCGTCTATCTCGACACATTGGATGTCCGCTCCCGTGCGATGCGGTGGATGCATGAACTCTCCCGTCGGACCGGTTATGCCAGCCGATTGGGCGTGAACCTTCTCGATGAAGTCTTGATCATCCATCACGACCGTCGGCCCGACGGCACTGAACAGATGCCTGAAACAGGCCTAAACCTCCCGACCCACGCATCGGCCCTCGGAAAGGTGTTGCTCGCTTACAACCCTGAGCTAGAAGATGAGGTGCTCGGCAGGCCGATGGCCGAATTCACTGCCGAAACGATGACCGATCCTACTGCGCTCCGTGCACAGCTGGAAGAAGTGCGGAAGAATGCGCTCGGGTTCGAGTACGAGGAAGCAATCATCGGCGAGGCCTCAGTCGCCACCCCCATTTATGGTGAGAGTGGCACGGTGGTCGCAGCACTGTCGGTAGTGCTTTCCGTCAGTGAGTGGCCGGCAGGCGAGGGCACTATCCGCGAACTCCGCGACGCGGCGTGGACTATTTCACGGGAACTCGGAGCCTCTGCCTGGTCCCCTCAGGCCCGCTAGCGTTGCGTTTACGTAGAGTAATACTCAGAACGATTCAGCGGCGAAAAGACTTAGTTGGTGTGCTCGACAACCCTGTCGCTAGGGACCTCAACCGCCGGATCACGAAGCTTCCGGCGGCTGAGGAGTCCTTTCGTGAGGCGGGTTAGCGGGCCAGAAGGTCTCTGAGGTGTCCGTCCACTTGGCCCATGTAGTTCGGTTCGAACCCGTTCAAGGCGAAGTGGCCTTCTTTGGATTCAATGACCCGGAGTTCTGAATTTGGAATCAGTGCATGATCTGCGCTGTGCTCGTGGGGCGGGAAGAAAAGATCATGGCTGATCGGGAGCACAAGCGTATCGGCTTCTATTCTGCCCAGTGCCGCTGCAATGTCGCCTCCGGTGTGGCGGGAGACGTCTGCACGTTGCCATTTCCATATCTGGGCGAGCAGGGTGTTCGGATCCATGGGATCGAAGTATGCCTTCATCACACCATTAATGAAGTCTGTCGGGGACGACATGCCGAGAACCGTACGCCAGCGTTCCTCCTGGTAGAACTCTGCGCTCCATCCGAGGTTAGCGACAATCTTCGCCATGCGGCCCATTCCAGTACGTACGTCCGTGCCCGCCTTATACCAACCATCGTTCCAATTCGGATCGGAAGTGAGTGCTTCCTGAAGTGACTGGGTGAAGATCACCTGATGGTGTGAGATCCGCGCGGTTGCGGCAATAGGGGCGGCGCGGCGGACCGCCGACGGATACCGGACCGCCCATTCGTACACCTGCTGGCCACCCATTGATCCGCCCACGACCAGAGCAAGTGAATCGATCCCAAAAAGTTCAGTGACGAGCTTGTGCTGTGCGCGCACGTCGTCGCCAATTCGAACTTTCGGAAATCTAGCATGGGACTGAGGAACTGGTGTGTTGTTCGGCGACGACGACGTTCCGCTGCCGATTTGGTCCACAACGATGATGAAGTACGTTGCCGGGTCCAACGCATGATTGGCGCCTATGTAAACGTCTTCCATGATCTTGCCGGTACCGGAAAACCAGGTGGTAACGAGCACGGCATTGTCTTTAGCTTGGTTCAAATGCCCGAAGGTGCGGTAGGCGAGCTTTGCTCCTCTGAGCGTCTCGTGGTCCTCTTCAAGGACGAAGTCTCCAAGGTCAAACAGCTTGTATTGGCCCTGCATGGACTCATCGGTATAGAAGGTATTGTCAGTCATTCCGGTCTTTCTTTCTGGATTCGGAGGCGATTGGACTGGTGTATTCACGCGTCCAAGGTTGCAACCTCGTTCTTAGCGACGGACACTGCTGGCAACTCGCGCGGAGGAAGAGTCTGGTAAACCAGCGCGGCTGCAACTCCGCCGATGAGCTGCGCTATTACATAACCAGGCAACTGCTCCCAGAGAACGCTGCCTCCAAAGATCTGGAGTGCCAGCATGGGGCCGAAGTTGGCAGCGGGGTTGATCGATGCTGCGGACGTAGCGCCGAGCGTAATGACAAGGGCCCCGACGACGGCGCCGATGCCCAGACCTGCGAAGCCTGGAGCGGCCTTGCGATGAATTACGCCGAGGACGACGAATACGAGCGCAAAAGTGCCGATAAAGGTCGCAGTCATGACGCTCCACGGAGACAGCGACGGCCCGTAGGCGGTCGTCCCTAACCCGTTGGTGATACCGGCCTGGCCGAGGACGGCAGCGATGCCGAGGGCTCCGATGGCCGCGCCAACTAACTGCGCAACGACGTACCCGGGCACATACCTCCAAGGCATCTGACCAGACACTGCAAGCCCGAGGCTCACCGCCGGATTCACGTGCATTCCGCTGATATGACCGAGCGTGTACACGAGGGCAATAACAATCAACATCCATGCAAGGGCGATAACCCCGAGATCTGCCATAGAAATCCCGCGGTCGCCGTTAAGGATTAGGGTCGCCGGGACGGACCCGGCACCTACAAGAACGAGTAAGGCGGTGCCGAGGACTTCCGAGAACAGCTTCTGCCACAGTTTGGAATCTTCCATAAAAACTCTCCTTCGAGTTTATGACGACGATGTCGAAGAACATTCGATATTACCGAATGAGATTCAAGATATGCCCCTAGCGTTTGCCTGTCAATAGGCCGAGTGATGGACTTGCACCGCCCGGACCATACCAGCCGGCCTGATCGAACCACTGGGGTCGAGAGAGCCAGCGATGGAGCGAGGAGAGCCTGTAAACCCCCGCGGACGGGCACATCGAATCCCTCAGCGGGGATGACTGGCCCGTTTACTGAATGCGAAGGCGAGATCCAAATTCGCTCTTAACCGTCGCGCCGCGCCGTCTAACGGATCCTTTTTCGTAGGAAATGTCCCACCAACGAACGGCTCGCTGATGCGCGGAATCAGGAAGAGGTCTGGAATCGAGAAAGCAGTCATCGGCGCAGCTAATACCCCCGCGAAGCAAAGGAGGAGGTCGGGATCCCCCGACCTCCTCCTTTGCTTCCATGCGGAAGATCGTTTATCCGCAGGTTGGCCCACCGGACTGAGTCGCGGCAACGGTCCCACTGTCAATGGCCAGTAGCTTCTGCCACGGCGGCCAGCTGATGTGCCCGCTGATTGGTTCGGCGGGGTTGGCTGTTGGGTTGGATAGCTCAGGGACACGCCCATTGAGTCCGCATGTCTGGTGTGGGCCGGGCTCCGCCTGACTAGGGGATGGATCCGCCGAATCCGGCTCTGGCTTCTGTGCGCAGGGGGACGTGACCCATGCAACAAAAAGATCCAAAAAGCCATTGACCGGTCATAGACATAATTGTACGGTCAATTACATGAGCACCCCACTGTACGTGAAGATTCGCACCGGCCTGGAGGCACGGATCCATTCGGGCGACCTTCCTCCTGGCGCGAGGATGCCTACGGAGGCAGAGTTGCAAGCCGAGCATGGTGTAAGCCGCTCTGTTGCCCAACGGGTCCTGAACGACCTGGCCCATGCTGGCCTTGTCGTGCGGCAGAAACGCTTGGGAACTCACGTTGCCGAAGGTGCTCGGCAGGTGAACCTCTTGCGCTCGATTGACCCGAGGATTGGCAGCGCTGGTATCCCTGGCAGGACTGCGGTCGTGTCAGCGGGCGTAATGCCTGCGGGCAAGGCTGAGGTTGACGTGCCGGGTATCGACGATGACGAAGCTGTGATCCAGCTCGTCCGCGTGAACTACGACCAGGACGAGAAACCGTTCATGGTCGAGGTCGCCGCTATTCCCTTCAGCTTGGCTCCCCGCTTGCTCGAAGAAGAGCTGGAGGAACTGGCGGTGCGAGCCTACTTCGCCAGCACCGGAGTGCAAATCGCGCGATCCAGAATGTACTTCGACCCGATCCTGCTGGAACAGCGACACGCGGTCCTGCTAGGCATCGATCCCGGAGTGGCTGTCCTCAGGCGAAGAAGGCTTATGTGGCAGCCAAACGGTCAGATCGCTGAGTCCACCGCCTACTACCTACGGCCGGACGCCATCGACTTCTACGTCGAGTACAGCGAACAGAACCACTGATGGCTCATGAACAGTGCGGTTCGTGAGATCCCCCAATAACAACTCAGTCAGAGAGAACAACGCCATGAAGCGAGTAACAATTCTGGCCCTTTCCACCATGGTGGGGCTTTTGGCAGTCAGCGCTTGCGCCAACCCCACCGTGGACGACGGCGGCCAGCAAGCGGGAAGCGCGGACATCGTCGCCTCCGTCCAGAAGGACGACACTATCGCCGGGATGCTCCCGGAAGAGACTAAGAAGAATGGCCGGATAGTCGTATCCATTAACGCGGATGTCGAACCGGTGAAATTCATTGATTCCGACGGCAAGATCAGCGGGCTCAATCCCGATCTCCTTCGGGCAGCAGGGAAGGTGCTGGGAACTGAAATCGACTTGCAGGAAGGCACGTTTGATGGCATGGTCCCTGGCCTGGAGGCCAAGCGTTATGACGCTATTGCCTCTATCGGTGACTTCGTCGAACGCCAAACAAAGATCGATTTCATCGACTATCTCAAGAACGGCACTGCAGTCATGGCCGACAAGTCCTTGAAGCAAGACTCGCTCACACCTGAGCGGTTCTGCGGCCTCAGGATCGGATATGCCCGGGGAACGTCCCAGCAAGGCAATTTGGAGAAGACAGCAACGCAGTGTGAAACCACCAGTGCGGCCAAGCTGGAGATCAACGGCTACCAAGATACCGGCGCTGGCATCTTGTCCGTGAAGAGCGGTGCCGCAGATGCGTTCTGGGGAGACCTTCCGCAGATGCTCTACAACGTGAAGAAGGAGCCAGAGCTTTTCAAGATCGTCTATACCGAACAAAAGAGCGTGCTGGGGATTGGCATCAACAAGGACAACCCGCAGCTCCGGGATGCCCTGCAGGCTGCTCTGCTCAAACTCGTCAAGGACGGGGTTTATGAGGACTTGCTGGCTAAATGGGGACTGCAGGACTTCGGCATTCCCGAGATGCCGATTAACAGCAAGAACAAGCTCGGAGGCAAGTAGAAATGTCCAGCCTGCTAATGCGACGGAAGGTAAGCCCTCCTTCAGCGCACGGCTCTCCAAAGGACCTTGCTTCACTGACGATCAGGCCCAGGATCGGGCTGGGGCACTGGCTTACCATTGCCCTGGCCGTCTATCTGGGCCTGACGTTGATCCAGTTTGTTGTCTTCAACGACAACTGGAAATGGGACGTCGTTTTCTCCTACCTGTTCAGCCAAGTGATTATGAACGGGCTGCTGAACACCATATATCTGACCGTACTCACCACAGTCCTGGGACTGATCCTGGGAGTATTCACGGCATGGTGCCGGATGTCGCCCTTCGTTGTTCTCCGGACTTTGGCCATTCTTTACATCTGGCTCATGCGAGCCATGCCGCCGTTGGTTATGTTGCTGGTTGTCTTCTTCTTCGGCGCCCTGGCACCTACCCTGAGCATTGGAATCCCCTTTGGACCAAGCTTCGCCGAAGTGCCGACCAATGACGTCATCACGCGCTTCAGCGCCGCGATCATTGGACTGTCGGTCTATCTCGGCGCGTACACTGCCGAAATCTTCCGAGGGGGGATCCTGTCCCTGCCCTCCGGTCAGTTCGAGGCTTGCAAATCGCTGGGCATGCCACCGTTCAAGGCGTACCAGAAGATCCTTGGCCCCCAGCTCATCCGTGTGATCATCCCGTCGCTGGCGAACGACGTGATCACCATCTTCAAGAGCACTTCGTTGGTCTCTGTTATCGGCTATACCGAACTGTTGACCACCGTGCAGACCATTTATGCCCGGAACTTTGAGACTATCCCGTTGCTCGTGGTGGCCGTCATTTGGTACCTGGTGCTCACCAGTATTGCCATGTTCGGCCAAGCGCGGCTTGAAAAGCGCTTCGGCCGAGGATTCGCGCGTCGAAATCCCGGCAGTCCCAAAGCGGCCCTGGCAGCTGCAGCCAAAGAAGACCTCGCCGGAGGCGTGAAATGACAACCGACCTGAAAACAGAAACCCCGCTGCTCCAACTTGTAGGCGTCAGCAAGCACTTCGGTGAGCTCCGCGCCGTGGACGATGTAAGCCTGAACATCAATGCGGGGTCAGTGACCTGTCTCGTAGGCCCTTCCGGCTCCGGCAAGAGCACGCTGCTGCGCACTGTGAACATGATGGAAGCCATCGACGGCGGCGCGATTTTCTTCGAGGGAAGAATGATCGGGCACGAAGTCCGGAAAGGACACCGAGTGCCGGTTTCGAAGAGAGTAGCGCGCAAGCAGACACTCAACTTTGGCATGGTGTTCCAGCACTTCAACCTGTTCCCTCATTACACCGCCCTTGAAAACGTCACCATCGCCCCCATGATCGTCAAAGGCGTCAAAAAGGAAGCTGCCAAGGAAATTGGCCGCAGAGTCCTGCAGCAAGTGGGGCTCGGAAACCGGATGGATCACTACCCAAGTGAACTATCAGGCGGACAGCAACAACGCGTGGCCATTGCCCGCGCGCTGGCGATGGAACCGAAGGTTCTGCTGTTCGACGAACCAACCAGTGCACTGGACCCTGAACTTGTCAGCGAAGTGCTGACGGTCATGCGCGGCCTTGCCGACCTCGGATCAACAATGATGATCGTCACCCACGAAATGCGGTTCGCCGAAGACGTCGCCGACGAGGTCATCATGATGGACGCCGGCCGCATCATCGAACGCGGCGCACCTAAAACCGTGCTGCACAGCCCCTCAACCCCGCGAGCCAAGAAGTTCTTCGCCTCCGTCGGGACCCTCGCACCCCAAGAAAGGCTTGACGCACAGTGAAGCAGACAGTTCTCATCGTCGGCGCCGGAATCATCGGATGCTCACTGGCGGATGAATTGACGCGCCGCGGCGCCGCCGTCACCGTTGTCGATGCCGCAGAGGTTGGATCCGCGACGAGTGCGGCAACATTCGCCTGGGTGAACTCCAACGACAAATCACCTCACGAGTACAGCCGCCTCAACCTGCTCGGGCTCCAAGCACATGAACGCGCAGCCCGCTCGGCAGGCAAGGGCGGCTCCAGATGGTTCCATCAGATCGGCAACGTGCAGATCGCACAAACCGACGACGAGATGGCAGCCATAGAACTCCAAGTCCAGCAGCACGCCGCCAAAGGATACGAAGCGCAGCTCCTGAGCGCCGCCAACGTCCGCGCCCTGGAGCCTTCGCTTCAAGCCCCCAGGCTCAAGGGCGGAGCCCTGTTCCCGAAAGAAGGCTGGGTCGACACACTGACAATGTGCTCCAGCCTCGTCAACCGCGCCGTCGAAGCAGGAGCGGTCTTTGCTCCCTACGAGACCGTCACAAACGTTCAGCCAAATCTGGTCACGACCCGAACCCCTGACGGAGATGTTCGACACCGTACTGCAGACGTCATCGTCCTGGCCGCCGGCAACGGAAACCGCGGCATCCTCTCCACGGCCGGTATTGACTTCCCGACGCTCGAACCTACACGGAGTGGCAGCTCCGGCAAAGACTCCGGAGTCGGAATCATCAGTACCACCGGTCCCGTTCGTTCTGGCATCAGGCACATCGTTCGAGCCGAAGGCATCGCAATGCGACCGGCCCGCAATGGAGGTATCACGTTCGCCGACCACCCAACCGGGGGCAAATGGGATCTCGACGACCCGAGGATCTGGACCGTACCGGCGCTCCTGTTGGATAGGGTCCGCGAACTGTACCCATCCATGAAAGACGCTGCCACCGAAAACGTCCGCTTGGGTATTCGCGTACTTCCGGAAGACGGACTCACCATCGCCGACTGGATCATCGACGACCATTCGCTCTACGCCGTGGCAACCCACAGCGGAGTCACACTGGCAGCTCACCTCGCTGAAACCGTTGCCGAGGAAGTGCTCACTGGAACCAGGCACGAGTCCCTTGAGAGCTTTGGGCTCTCACGGTTCTCCGTTGCTTCCGAAACAGCGGAAGCCGGGACCAAATGACGCGTTTTGTCGATGTCCGAAATATGGTTCGATGGGCGGCCGTTCGTGGGCCGGAGAAGATCATGTCCGACATGATTCACTACCTGGATGACTTCCGCCGCTGGCCGTCCTTCGACAAAACGCCAGCCATTTCGTCAATACGCGCGCGGAGCTTGTTCTCATAGTCGTGTTCAATCTGAGAATTCCGGACCAGCTCCTCAGCATTCAGACCCACCGAGAGGCCAAGCTGTACAAGAGCGCGCTCAGTCCTCCGCAGGCTCGGGATCGTCTTCTTGACCGCAGCCTCATAAGCTTCGTTGTGGTGACGCACAGTCTCCTGAACGACTACCTCCGGTATTAACCACTCGACCCTTGAGAGTGTAGCGGCGGCGCCAGAGGCCACCTTTTTTTGGAGCAACGGAGCCAGGCTCAGTTCCAAAGTTCTCTCGGGGTCCGACGTGGCTCCGGCAGGGAACATACCTCGTTTGTGCAGGTCAGGCGTCGTCGGGCGCCACTCTGGCGTGGGCCACAGGTGTGGTCCTAGTGTTTATACCCGTCGGAGTGTGGCCGGTTGAGTCGGGTCATCAGCTCGCGCTGGGGCAGTCCCGCCGGCCAGTCCCACAACGGCACCTCCAGCTGTTCAGGAATCTGCGCTTTTGAAGCTGAGTGTGTCTGCTCCGCTCTTCCACTGAAGGGAGTCCTGGCTGAAGGTCATTTCTACCGGACGTTTCAGGACTTCCAGGACCCACTGGTCTTGCCGGCTGAGCTCCTCCGGGCACCCTATAGCGCCGATGGCAAGGTCACCGGCGGTCATGGTGTTCCCGGTGATTTCCACTGGCCCGCTAATGGGCGCGCAGTTGGTCCTCACGCTCAGGTAAAGGTCCCCGTTTACGGAGTTCAGCTGAACCCTGAGGCTGCCCGACGCCACCCACGGCAGATTCCTCCCACCCGCTGTTCCGGAAGTGCTCGTATAGATGGCACACGGGGCCGATGGCAGGAACGCCGCACATGTTTCCTGGGGCGGGGTGGAGCTGGTCGGGGAGGTAGCGGAAGTCACAGGGATGGTCGGGGCGGGACTGAGGCTGGTCGAGGAAGGAGCCGATACGGAAGGACCTTGTCCGTCCGAAGTCTGGGCTCCGCAGGATGTCATTAGTGTGCCGATCAAGATGAGAGGAACGCCATAGTTCCAGACCCCAGTGCGCTTCATTGTGCTCCCTTGAAGGTGGACGCTGCTGGGAGCCTATACGCACGCAGCGGCTTTGTCTTGAAGCTGGCCAGAGGCCGTGTCACCAGAGGTGGATCCGCTGACTGTTGTAGCCGCAGCCGCGCCAGGCTGACACGAGTGTGGCTTGGTCTTCGCGAACGCCCATACCGGTCCCGGTCGCGCCTTCACCAGACAGGCGAAGTCATGCGTTCGTCTCCACCCGTAGGACTCTGCCAAAGGCTTGTCGGACTCCGGCAACGTCCCACGGCCTGTCCACATCCCAGGTCACCTCGGGGTCCGACGGGACTCCGGCAAGGAACAGACCTCGATTGTGCAGGTCAGGCGTCGTCGGGCGCCACTCTGGCGTGGGCCACAGGAGTGTGGTCCTAGTGCTTACACCCGCCGGGGTGTGGCCGGTTAAGCCGGGTCATGAGCTCGCGGTTGGCTGCCCGTGCCGCGTCGAGCTCGTCGCCGCGTTCTGAGAGTTGCCGGTGTTGTTCTGCGGCGTGTTGTTCCAGCTCGGTGACGCGGCGGTGCAGACGGTCGACATCGTCGGGGGCTCCGAGGCCGGACTCCCGCCACACCTGTTCGCCGAGATGCTCGGACAGGCGCTGGCTGAGTTGGGCGTTTTCGCGGGTCAGACGGGTGATGCGGTCATGAGCGTTGGCCAGGTCGGCTACGAGGGATGGCCTGCTGACGCTCGGTCCTCCGGTCCTTGCGGTGGTTGGTTCGGCGGCCTTGAGGAGCACCGCGGCGTGAAGGTCGCGGTGGCGATAGAGGAAGCTGCGGTCCACCCCGGCGCGGCGGGCGATCGCGGAGATGCTTATTTCGGTGCCCAGACGAACAGCTTGCTCGAGCGCGGCGAGGACACGTTGCCGGCATCTTGTGCTGTGGGCTTGCCGGGCCGCGGCGATGCCGTTGGTGTTATTGTTCACGGTCTCTCCAGTCCCGCGCTGGGATCGGGGTGGCCCCTGATCGCGGGCATACCCAGACTGGTGACCTGGCGGGTGCGCCGAACGGCCGAAATGGCGGCGGCGATGTCGGCTTGTTCGGCGGGGCGAGCTGTTCAAGATGTTCCCCGACCCGGTGCACGAGTTCTTTCACCCGGCGGATTTCTTCCTCTGAGGGTAAAGCTTCTGTTCTGGCCCAGTTTTCGAGATCGGTGGTGGCCAGCACGCGTTCGCGGTCACGGAGCAGGTCATGCAGGTATGCCTTCAACTCGGGCAGGTGCGAGGGATCGGTGTGGAAGTGATCGCAGCCGACGCAGCGAAACCGGAATGGACAGGAGCCACCCCCTGCCTGGACGTTAGAGGGTTCGTGACAGTTGCCGTAGGGCACCGATACCTGGCCGAGCGTGTGGCGCGCGTGCTCGTCTTCGAGTAAAGCCTGGGCGTCTCGCCAGAGGTGGTTGCCGTGCCGGTCGAACCGGTGGTCGGCCAGCCGGTCGACCGCGGCACGGCGGCGTTTCTCGCCGACCTGGTAATAGGCCTGAGTCGAGCTCAACAGCTCGTGGCCCATCAGCTCGGCGAGTACATCGAGCGCGACGCCGGCGTCAGCGTGCCGTTGCGCGTAGGTGTGTCGATAGGAGTAGGGCGTGATCGTGGTCAGGTCATAGCTGCTGCCGTCGGAGCGCCGGAGAGGAGAGGGCAGCGCAGCGATCCAGCCGCGGTGGGCCCGGCCGATGTGATGTCGGGCCATCGGACGCCGGCCATCCGGGTCTGGCTGGTCTGAGGGCAGAAGAACCAGCGAGGCCGGGTTGCTGTCGGGGAACCGCTGCCGGATTGCTTTCTGTTGGGTGGTGATTAGCTCGGCGGTCGCCTGGGTGATCGGAAGCCGCCGGCCGGGCCTGTTGTTCTTGAGGTCGTCGTAGACCAGGACATAGTTCCCGTCGTGGTCGCGGTCTAGGCAATCCCAAGGCAGGTCCAGGTAGATGTGCCGGGCGGGGAGGGGATCCCCGCCCGGCACATCTACCTGGACAAGAAATCAGGATCCACCACAAACCGGCCAGGACTGCATGAAGCCCTCGACCAGGCCCGCGAGGGGGATGTCATCGTGGTTCACACCCTGGACCGTGCTCATCGTGGGAGAGGTGCTTGCGATGGGTAGTGACGCTCCAGCGGCGGAAGTACCGGACCCGCTCATACATTTTGCTTCTGCCTACCACCGGCTGGCGCCCTAGAAGTTACACACAAAGGCGGCGAAGACCACTGATCTCCCGGGCTGCCACCGGGACCGCACACGGCACCCCGACCTGGATCCAAACCCACCATTGCCGGAGGCACAGCGGCACCTCAAATGGCGGACGGGTCCAGTTCTGCTTCTTATCGCGGGTCTGTCCGTACAATGAATTGTCGGCCTCTTGCGGCATTCACGTCGACGGGGCGGCCAACTAAGGAGACCCACCATGGGTTTGGGTGAGAAGATCCATAACGCTGCCGAGAAGCTCCACGGCAAGGGCAAAGAAGCAGCAGGCGATGCCACCGGCAACGACCGGCTGAAGGCTGAGGGCAAGGGCCAGCACATCAAAGCCGACCTGAAGCAGGCCGGCGAAAAAGTCAAAGGCGCCTTCAGGAAACACTGATCCACTAGGCCGGAAAACGGGGCTGCAGGCCGGGCGGGCCGCACCCCCGCCTTGGCCACGCCGTAGCCGCACCCCCGCCTTGGCCACGCCGTAGCCGCACCCCGGCTGGATCCTGAGGGCGTCATGGAATCCTTCGCCTGCAGCACAGTGAGGTGTGACACCGGACTTCAGCCCGCCTCAACGGCGGTCAGACGTGGTTGCTGTTCAGGTCGCGGCCGGCAGTGCGTCCGGGATCCGCGGTTTCGTGTTTCCTGCGAAGGTGAACGTCGCGTCCTCGCCCTCGCCATCAACGTCGACCGCGATGATCTCGCCGGGCTTGATTTCGCCGAAGAGGATCTTTTCGGAGAGCTGGTCCTCGATCTCGCGCTGGATGGTGCGGCGCAGCGGCCGGGCACCCATGGCCGGGTCGTAACCGCGTGTTGCCAGGAGAACCTTGGCTGCGGTGGTGAGCTCGATGCCCATGTCCTTGTCCGCCAGGCGCTGCTCCAGGCGGCCGATCATCAGGTTCACGATCTGGATGATCTCCTCCTGGGTCAGCTGGGGGAAGACGATGACGTCGTCTACGCGGTTGAGGAACTCGGGGCGGAAGTGCTGCTTGAGCTCTTCCGTGACGCGGGCGCGCATCCGGTTGTAGCCGGTCTGCGTGTCCGTGCCGGATTGGAAGCCGGTGGCCACGCTCTTGGAGATGTCCCGGGTGCCGAGGTTGGTGGTCATGATGATCACGGTGTTCTTGAAGTCCACCGCCCGGCCATGGCTATCGGTCAGGCGGCCGTCTTCGAGGATCTGCAGGAGTGAGTTGAAGAGGTCCGCATGGGCTTTTTCCACTTCGTCGAAGAGGACCACGGAGAACGGACGACGCCGGACCTTTTCGGTCAGCTGCCCGCCCTCGTCGTAACCGACGTAGCCCGGAGGGGCACCGAAGAGCCGCGACACGGCGTGCTTCTCCGAGTACTCGGACATGTCCAGGGTGATCAGGGCGTCGTCTTCACCGAACAGGAACTCGGCAAGAGCCTTGGCGAGTTCGGTCTTACCCACACCCGTGGGGCCGGCGAAGATGAACGAGCCGCCCGGACGCTTGGGGTCCTTCAGGCCTGCACGGGTGCGGCGGATAGCCCGCGAAACCGACCTAATCGCCTCATCCTGGCCCACCACGCGCTGGTGCAGCTCGTCTTCCATCTTCAGCAGGCGCGAGGACTCCTCTTCGGTGAGCTTGAACACCGGGATGCCGGTGGCATTTGCCAGCACCTCCGCGATCAGTTCCTCATCAACTTCGGAGATGTCGTCCATGCCGCCGGTCTTCCATCCGCGTTCCTTCTCTCTGCGCACGGTGATGAGCTTCTGCTCCTGGTCGCGCAGCGCTGCGGCACCCGCGTAGTCCTGCGCATCCAACGCGGACTCCTTCTCCAGCTTCATGGCGGCGATGCGCTCGTCCATGACCTTGAGCTCCGGCGGGGCGGTCATCCGGCGGATGCGCAGCCGGGCGCCGGCCTCGTCGATCAGGTCGATGGCCTTGTCCGGCAGGAAGCGGTCCGAGATGTAACGCTCGGCGAGGTTCGCGGCGGCGACCAGGGCGCCGTCGGTGATGGTGACGCGGTGGTGTGCCTCGTAGCGGTCACGCAGGCCCTTGAGGATCTCGATCGCGTCGGCCACGGAGGGTTCCTTGACCTGGATCGGCTGGAAGCGGCGCTCAAGGGCAGCATCCTTCTCGATGTGCTTACGGTAGTCATCCAGCGTGGTGGCACCGATGGTCTGCAGTTCGCCGCGGGCCAGCATGGGCTTCAGGATGGACGCAGCATCGATGGCGCCTTCAGCAGCGCCGGCACCCACAAGCGTGTGGATCTCGTCGATGAAGAGGATGATGTCGCCGCGGGTGCGGATTTCCTTGAGGACCTTCTTCAGGCGCTCTTCGAAGTCACCGCGGTACCGGGAGCCGGCCACCAGTGAACCGAGGTCCAGGGTGTACAGCTGCTTGTCTTTGAGAGTCTCCGGCACGTCGCCGCGGAAGATGGCCTGGGCGAGGCCTTCGACGACGGCGGTCTTGCCGACGCCGGGCTCACCGATCAGTACAGGGTTGTTCTTGGTGCGTCGGGAAAGGACCTGCATGACGCGTTCCATTTCGGATTCGCGCCCGATCACGGGATCCAGCTTGTTCTCCCGCGCAGCCTGGGTCAGGTTCCGGCCGAACTGGTCCAGGACCACGGAGCCGGCAGGAGTGCCTTCGGGCTGACCGGGGCCGACGCCGGCGCCGGTGGTTTCCTTGCCCTGGTAGCCGGAGAGGAGCTGGATGACCTGCTGGCGGACCCTGTCCGGGTCCCCGCCGAGCTTGACCAGCACCTGCGCGGCCACACCCTCACCCTCGCGGATGAGTCCGAGCAGGATGTGCTCCGTGCCGATGTAGTTGTGGCCCAACTGCAGGGCCTCGCGCAGGGCCAGCTCCAGCACCTTCTTGGCCCGCGGGGTGAAGGGGATGTGGCCGGACGGGGCCTGCTGGCCCGGGCCGGTGATCTCCTGCACCTGCCCGCGGACGCCGTCGAGCGAAATGCCCAAGGACTCAAGAGCTTTGGCGGCAACGCCCTCACCCTCATGGATCAGACCCAGGAGGATGTGTTCGGTACCGATGTAACCGTGGTTCAGCATGCGTGCCTCTTCCTGGGCAAGCACAACCACGCGACGGGCACGGTCCGTATATCGCTCAAACATTTCACCACACTCCTGGCTGCCGCCTACCTTGATGCTATGTCGCCGCGGGCTCTCGTGGGGGTGTTCGCCGAGAGGCAGGATATTAGAGCGCCAGGAAGGCAGTGTCACTTTCAGAAGTCGTCTGCACGGAATTTCAGAAGTCCTCTGCACTCGTCCCCAGTTGGGGTTCCCGTGCGCACAATCCGGAGGCTGAGCGAGAACTTTTCCGGGTGGGGCAAATGTCGCACGTGGATCCTTCGCCGACAGAGGCAGTGCCCGCCCCGCGCGGCCGCAGGTTTCGCTGTCCGTTGGAGGGCCCGCCCTACTGGAAGGGTGTCCAGAGGATCACGGGACCTGGGGATGCAGGGTGCTGGTGGGTCGTAGTGCGATGAGTGGAACGGAAAGTTCCGAGCTGTTCTCGGTCGTCTTGAATGATTCTGTAGTAGCCGACGAGTCTTCGGCTGATTCTCAGCGAAGTCACCGTCCGTGGACTGCAAATGGGTGCCTGTGATCTACCCGCAGTATGCGCCGGTGGAGGCGCTGTGCACCAGCTTGGCGTACTTGGCGAGAACGCCCTTGGTGAACTTGGCCGGAAGCGGCTCCCAGTCAACCTTCCTGGCATCCAGCTCTGCCTCGTCGACCAGCAGGTCGAAGCTGCGTGCAGCGATGTCCACACGGATCCGGTCCCCGTCCTTGACAAAGGCAATGGGTCCGCCGTCCACCGCTTCCGGTGCAACGTGGCCAATGCAGAGACCGGTGGTGCCGCCGGAGAAGCGGCCGTCGGTCAGGAGCAGGACGTCCTTGCCCAATCCGGCACCCTTGATGGCGCCGGTGATGGCGAGCATTTCGCGCATGCCAGGCCCACCCTTCGGGCCTTCGTAGCGGATCACCACCACGTCGCCCTTGTGGATGGCGCCGTTGTCCAGTGCGTCCAGGGCACCCTGCTCGCGTTCGAACACGCGGGCGGTGCCTTCGAAGACGTCGGCGTCGAAGCCGGCGCTCTTGACCACGGCACCTTCGGGCGCCATGGAACCGTGCAGGATGGTGATGCCGCCGGTCTTGTGGATCGGGTTGTCCAGCGCGCGCAGGATCTTGCCGTCCAAGTCCGGCGGGTTGATCGCGGCGAGGTTCTCGGCGAGGGTCTTGCCCGTAACGGTGAGGCAGTCGCCGTGAAGCAGGCCGGCGTCGAGCAGCGCCTTCATGATGACCGGAACGCCGCCGATCCTGTCCACGTCGGTCATGACATAGCGGCCGAACGGCTTCAGGTCGCCCAGGTGCGGGATCTTGTCGCCTATGCGGTTGAAGTCATCGAGTGTCAGCTCAACCTCAGCCTCGCGGGCGATGGCCAGCAGGTGCAGAACCGCGTTGGTGGAACCCCCGAAGGCCATAGTGACGGCGATGGCATTTTCGAACGCCTTCTTGGTCATGATGTCGCGGGAAGTGATGCCGAGGCGCAGCAGGTTGACCACTGCTTCGCCGGACTTGCGGGCAAACACATCACGACGGCGGTCCGCCGAAGGAGGGGCGGCCGAGCCGGGGAGGGACATGCCCATGGCCTCGCCGATGCAGGCCATGGTGTTGGCGGTGTACATGCCGCCGCAGGCGCCTTCGCCGGGGCAGATGGCGCGTTCGATGCGGTCAAGGTCACCCCTGCTCATCTTGCCGGCGGCGCAGGCGCCGACTGCCTCGAAGGCGTCGATGAGGGTGACTTCCTTTTCTGAGCCGTCCTCGAGCTTGACCCAGCCGGGCATGATGGAGCCGGCGTAGAGGAAGACGCTGGCGAGGTCCAGGCGGGCAGCTGCCATCAGCATGCCCGGCAGCGATTTGTCGCAGCCGGCCAGGAGGACCGAGCCGTCGATCCGCTCGGCCTGCATCACGGTTTCCACCGAGTCGGCAATGACTTCGCGGGAGACCAGGGAGAAATGCATGCCCTCGTGGCCCATGGAAATGCCGTCAGAGACGGAGATGGTGCCGAACTGCATCGGGAACCCGCCGCCTGCGTGGACACCTTCTTTGGCGCTCTGGGCCAGCCGGTTCAGGGACAGGTTGCAGGGAGTGATCTCGTTCCAGGAACTTGCCACGCCAATCTGGGGCTTGGCGAAGTCGTCGTCGCCCATGCCGACCGCACGGAACATGCCACGCGCGGGGGCCGCGTGGATTCCATCGGTAACCACCCGGCTGCGGGGTTTGAGGTCCACTAAATTTGATGGTTCCATTTCTTTGCTCCGGTCTTGATTTCAGGCTACGTATCGCTCTGAACGCGTTGGGTAATGGAACGCTTCGAGGTTTGGGCAGGGTCAAGGGTTGCAATATTCGCAAAAACGCGGGTCAGCGCGTGGTGGGTCAGTTAAGTCGCGAGTGTAGCGGTGCACACAGGTGAGGCATCCATGAATCTCACCGCGGGTCTCGCTCGTTGGCTCGCCGCAGCCCGTGCACGGGAGTCCTGCCACTCGCTCCACTTTCCAGAATCCCGGGGTGCCGCAGGCCGGACATCTGGAGCGAAGCTTCTGTGCAAGGTCTTCGGCCGCGAGACGGATGGTTTCCATGCGCGTCGGATTGGCGTTGGCACGCATGTCTGTCTCGAGAAAAACCCTGCCCTTGGCCGATCGGGCCAGCGCCCTCGAAAAGGCGAGCTCCAGCTCGGGCCAGGCGGCGATTCCCTTACGGATGTGGGGGTCGTGCTCGCCGTCCGGGCGAACGACCAGATGGTGTTCGGGGAACTTCGATTCACGGGCGAACGTTTGGGCCTCCGCCCAGTCCGCCGTCAGCAGGTGGAAGAAATTCGTCTTGCCTTCGGCTATTCCAACGACCTCCAGCTCGCGCTCACGATCGATCCAGATCATGAGTTCGATGTTCCAGGGGAACATCCCCATGTACGGATCCGGGCCAAACGAACCCTCGTTGGCGATACCCAGCGGCAATCCCGACAATTCCATGCCCACCTGCGCCTTCCTGCGCGCAGCCTCGAGCTGTGAGCCGGCGCGGGGGACCTCGCGGGTGAAAGTACCGAGCCGATCCGTGTCGTAGCCCGTGACGTGTTCGAGCCGGCAGCCGAGCGCACCCTCGAGCACCGGGACGATCACCCGCTCCTTGCCATGCTGGGTAAGCAGAGAAATCTGTTCACCGGAATAGACGGAAAGCGGGGTTGAATTGCCGGACTCAGTGCTGATCACAACTGACCTTTCACTCCAGGGGGAACGACTGGGAACCGCAGGTTTGCGGGATGAGTGGCACATCCAGTGACGGCTGCTGCTCCTGCAATTTTCCTCACCCCCATGCCGACGTCTTTCACGGCACACCTGTCATGTGCACGCGATGAGGTGGAAAAGTCTCGGTGGCCGTCCCGCAACCGCAGATGTTACGTACCAGAATACATGAATTGTGGATCATGAATCATATGGCGTGTATTAATGGGACTGCCGGCATACCGGTGGCGTCGAACGGATTACAGCCAAACGATGCAGGTACGGGCCATTGACCGCGCTCCGGTTTCACAACAGCTGGAAACGAACAAGAGAGTCACCGCATGATCGATCCCATCATCCTTTTCTTCCTGCTTGGCGCCACGGCGGGCCTCCTGCGTTCGGAGTTGCGTCTACCGGCTGCGATCTACGAGTTCGTCAGCATTGTGCTGCTGCTGGCCATCGGCCTCAAGGGCGGTATCGAACTGGCCAGGCAGCCTTTCGGCAGCCTGCTGCCGCAAATGCTGGCCGTGGTGGCGCTGGGCTTCTTCCTCTCGCTGGCTGCCTTCCCCGTGCTGCGCTACCTGGGCCGCTTCAAACGCGCGGATGCCGCTTCCATCGCCGCCCACTACGGCTCGGTGAGCGTAGGCACCTATGCCGTGGCCGTCGCCTATCTCGGCAGCCGCCAGATCGCGTTCGAAGAGCACATGCCCCTGCTTCTGGTGTTGCTGGAAGTGCCGGCCATTATTGTGGGAATTGTCCTGGCCCGGGGTCTCTCTCGAGAGACCCGGTGGAAGTCGGTCGCCCACGAGGTTTTCCTCGGAAAAAGCATTGTGCTGCTCCTGGGCGGGCTGCTCATCGGCTGGGCGGCCGGGCCGGATGGGCTGTCGTCGATTGAGCCGTTGTTCTTCGATCTGTTCAAGGGAATCCTGGCCCTTTTTCTGCTGGAGATGGGGCTGATTACGGCAACACAGGTAGGAAGCCTGCGCCGATACGGACCCTTCCTGATGGCCTTTGGAATTGGCATGCCGCTCTTTTCGGCCTTGGTGGGGACCGGGCTAGGCTGGGTGCTGGGCCTCTCCATCGGCGGTACAGCCGTTCTTGCGACACTGGCGGCGAGTGCTTCATACATCGCGGTGCCGGCGGCCATGCGCATTTCCGTGCCGGAAGCCAACCCCACCCTGTCACTGGCCGCCTCGCTCGGGATCACATTCCCGTTCAATGTCCTGCTGGGCATCCCGATTTACCACGCCCTCGCGGTGTGGGCACATACTTTCGCGAAAGGATGAGACTGATGCAAAGCCATACACGCAAGCTGTTGACCGTCGTCACCGAAGCCGTACTTGAGGGCACTCTCGTTCGGGACATCGACCGGCTCAATGCCCACGGATACACCATCACCGACGCGCGCGGCAAAGGCCACCGCGGCGTCCGCAGTGCCGGCTGGGAAGCGAACAGCAACATCCGCATCGAGGTGGTGTGCGACGAAGAGACGGCAGACGCGATTGCCGCCTACCTCCAGGAGCACTACTACAAGGACTACGCCATGATCCTATTCGTGAGTGACGTAGACGTTTTGCGGCCGGAGAAATTCTAGGCCCGCCCAGATCGGGCCGCCAGCACCGGGCAAAGGAGCCAACGGTGGCCGGAGTGCCGTGGCTTCAGCTCCGAGGGCGCACGACCAGGACCGGGCAGTCCGCATGCCGGACGCACTGGTCACTTACGGAGCCGAGCAGCATCCCGACGAGCCCGCCATGACCGCGCAATCCGACAACCAGCATGCGGGCGTCCCGTGAGATGTCAATGAGGCTTTTGGCTGCGCTGGAGTGAACGACCCTGTAGCTGACGGAGAGCGTGGAGTATCTGTCGACCCTCGTGTGCACATCCCGCACGAGCTCCCCATATACGGCCGCGGCATACTCGTCAAAGGACGACACGTACCCAAACTCCCAATCGGGCGGGCGAGGGGCAGCAGCGAGAGACCAGGCCCGCACGATGACGACAGCGACCTGCAGCTGGTCCGCGAGCCCAAGAGCCGTGGCCAATGCATAATCTGCACCGTCAGATCCATCATGCCCGACCACGATGCTGTTGCCCGGTGCCGGATTCAGTCCATCAACCGAATTTTCATGGCTCACTGATGGTTCTCCATGCTATCGGAGGTCGCAACAACGCCGGCTGCCGGCAGGCGATGGCCCCGCGGCCGAGGGCCAGGCGATTCACTGCTGAGGCAATGCGACGGGTCCGCCCGGACTGAGAGCCGCCGGCCCGGTAGGTCATTAAGACAGTTTCAAATGTGACTCCGGTGTGGTCCAAGGCCTGGTGCCCGAGGCGCTCCAACCGGAGCATCTCCTGTTGCCTGCGTGCGGTGACGAGCCGGACCAGGGCGGCGTCGGTTGTGAAGCCCAAACGGGGCCGGGCGAGAGCGATCAGTAGGCGGGCCCCGGCGCTGCGCGCCTGTGCGGCCGCCGCGGCCAGAATGTCAGCGGCGTCGGACTCGGCCACGACAACGAGATACACCGGCCCTGCGGAATCCGCGGTGGTGGCGGGAACACCGGCTGGAGGTGGCGGTCTGACATGTGCCTCTCGATTATTCAAGAGCGAGCTCCTTCCGGACCGACAGCTCGGCCGTGCCGAAGACACTGCAGCCGGCCAGCCCGCCACCCAATGCAGGTAACGTATGATTCAACTAATGAACTGAGATTAGCGAACTATAGTTCAGGTGTCTAGGGTTGGGGGGTGGATTCCGGGACGAGGACCGCGAGGAGTTCGTCCAGTTCGTGGCCGGCATCGATGGGATGGCGGAAGGGGCGGCCGGTGGCGACGGTGTAGCTATTGCGCCGGCCGGCACGGGTTCTGGTGATATAGCCGGCCTCCACAAGGTCGGCAGCTATCTTTTGCGCAGCACGCTCCGTAACCCCCACCCGGGTGGCCACGTCGCGCATCCGGATCTGCGGGTCGCGGGCGATGGTGAGCAGGACGTGGGCGTGGTTGGTGAGGAACGTCCATCGCGTCTCGCTGCCGGGCGCGGGGGGTGTCTTTGATTCAGAATCCTGGGTTGCCATTTCAAGGACAATAGTCCATCGGGTCCGCAGGCGCCCGGTCGATGTCCGGGAGCGCGCGCCCCGGGTCCCGCAGCCGTGTGGTTCGCGTTCGGGCGCCGTTCCATTTGCCTCAGGGAAAACGCCTAATCAGTCTCAGTTGACGACAGGAAAGGTCTACGATGCTCGAAGTCAGTGCGCTCCGCTGGACGCTCACCATTGGACTTATTCTTGGGTTGCTCGCCCTGGATCTTGGACTGGCGGCTGTGCGGCCGCACGTTGTCAAGTTCCGCGAAGCCGTAATCTCATCCGTGCTGTACATTGCAGTGGCCATAGCTTTTGGACTGGTTTTCGCCGCCCAGGTGGGCTGGGACTTCGGCGCAGAATACTTCGCCGGTTATATCGTCGAGAAAAGCCTGTCCATAGACAATCTCTTCGTCTTCGTGATCATCATGTCGACCTTCGCCGTCCCCGAGAAGTACCAGCAGAAAGTCCTGATTTTCGGCATAGCACTGGCCCTGGTCCTGCGCGCGATCTTCATCGCCCTGGGCGCAGCACTGCTCCAGCTGTTCTCCTTCATGTTCCTGATCTTCGGTCTGGTGCTGATCGTGACAGCCGTTCAGCTATACCGGCACCGCAACGCCGACCCGGATGTGCACGACAATGTGATGGTCCGTGTGGCCCGCCGCGCCCTGACCGTCACAAAGGACTACGACGGCGGGCGGATGTTCACTCGCAGCGCCGGCCGCCGGGCGGTGACGCCGCTGTTCATTGTGCTGCTCGCAATCGGCAGCACCGACCTGCTGTTCGCGCTCGACTCGATCCCGGCTATTTTCGGTATCACCGCCGAACCGTACATCGTCTTCACCGCCAACGCCTTCGCCCTGCTAGGGCTGCGGGCACTGTTCTTCCTCGTTAAGGGGCTTCTGGACCGCCTGGTCTACCTCTCCACAGGTCTGGCGCTTATTCTGGCATTCATCGGCGCGAAACTGGTTCTGCACTGGGGGCACGGCATCGATGGCCGCGTGCCGGAGATCAGCACCAACATCAGCCTCATCGTCATCGCAGTCGTCCTAACAGTGACCACAATCGCAAGCCTGATCAAGGTCCGCAGGGACCCCACCGCACGCGCCCACTCCGGCTCCCTGACAGCGGCGGACCCGTCCGATGCAGACCGGACCGGCTGACCAGGCATATGAACTCGTTGGCCATCGGCGGAACAGTTTAGCGGCGGCTGACACTACGTGCCCTGCTCGAAGCAGCAGATTTGACGAGCCGCCTGCGGGGATCCAAATACCTGCTCCATTGCCTGCTTTACCCGCCTCTGGCCCCGATCAGTCCAGTGCTGCGGTGGCCAGCAGCACTCGGAGCCGGGGTAGCATGCTGGGCACCGAGCATGCGAGTGACGGGCCCGGCCATCCGCCGGCGGACCCGCTCGAAAACCTCCATTCCAAAATTGGTTCCGCATGTCTAGCCTCTTGAGAGGACCTTTGCCCCGTCCGGGCGCAGTTCGCCGGTGGGTGACACGTGCCGGTACAGGGTCTGCCGGGTGATGCCGAGTTTGGTGCAAAGGTCACTGACTTTGGTTCCAGGCTGGCCCATGGAAGCCTTAGCGAGACGGAGTTTCGCTGGGGTCATCTTGTAGGGACGTCCCCCGTTCCGGCCCCTGGCGCGGGCGGAGGCGAGGCCCGCGAGTGTGCGTTCGGAGATCAGTTCGCGTTCGAATTCAGCGAGGGCGGCGAAGATCCCGAAGACCAGCTTCCCGGAGGCGGTCGTGGTGTCGATGGCCGCCCCCTGGCCGGTGGAGGACCTTGAGTCCGATGCCGCGCTCGGTCAGGTCGTGGACGATATTGACGAGGTGGCGCAGATCACGGCCGAGCCGGTCGAGTTTCCAGACGACCAGGGTGTCTCCATGACGCAGGGCTTTCAGGCAGGCTGCCAGCTGCGGCCGGTCCCCCTTCTTCCCTGAGGCCCTGTCCTCATAGAGGGACTCCGCGTCGATGCCGGCCGCGAGGAGTGCATCGCGCTGCAGATCGGTGGTCTGGGATCCGTCGGCCTTTGAGACGCGCATGTATCCGACGAGCACAGGAGTCCTCCTCTGGGGAGCGCCTTGGCGATCTGGATTCAGGTTCGCGCCGTGCAGCTCGAGCACGATCGGCTGCTGGCGGCCGGGGTACCGGTGATCCGTAAGCCGCAGCAGGAGCCGTGGGGGCTGGTGGAGATGTGGATCGCGGACCCCGACGGAGTGCGCATCGTGCTCGTTGAGGTTCCGAAGGATCACCCCCTGCGGCGCGACCAGCGGTGATCATTTTTTCTCTCGCGGGCGGCCGTCCCGACGGCATCCTTTGCAGTGGATACGGATGTTCGAAGGGCCGGGTCTTAGCATTGGGCAGATGAAGGTTAGTAAGGTCCACGGACGCTCAGGGCGGAAACTGCAATGACCGGTGACAGGGATCGGGATGCTTCAAGGCGCCCGCGGCAGGCCCGGCCCCGTGACGCTCTTGGGCGGCCGCGGCCGTACGGAAGCGCTGGCGTCGAGCCGGTCTCGGAGGAGCCGCTGCCGCCGGCGCAGACGTTGGTCTCGGCCCGGAGCCTGGTGGAAGCTGGCCGGCCCTTCGCCGCCCATGAGGTACTCGAGGCCCGCTGGAAAGCCGGGCCGGCCGAAGAACGCAACCTTTGGCAAGGTCTCGCCCAGATCTGCGTCGGGCTCACCCACGCCGCCCGGGGGAACAGCGTTGGCGCGCACCGGCTCTTCGAGCGCGGTGTAGCCCGACTCGAGGAGTACGGTTCCGGCGAAGGGCCGACCTACGGGCTCGACCTGTCCGCCGTTGTGAGCTGCGCACGCGATCGGATGCGCACCGGCCGCTGAGCTGGCGACCAGCATCCTCGCGGCAGGCGGCGGAGGCAACCCGGTGCCGATCGTGGCCGGAAGCGCCATCCTGGGGCGGCCTAGGATCGTCGTCGGCGTCCTGATCAATGTCGTGCGTTGGAGCCGCCAGACCGGGACCAGTGGGTTTGGCTGTGCGGGGACACTGGCTCTTTCGCTCGGCGGGGTGCTGTGGAACGATGTCTACATGAGCCAGCACCAACAGGACCATGCGGTACACGCTTCAGGACAGCGGGGGATACCGACAACCCGTCAAGTACTCGAAGCGGGCCGCCGTCGCCGGGATGCTGAGGAGAACCTCGAAGAACACCAGCGGCAGGCCCGGCACGAGTCCGTCACCGACAGCGCAGACGGCGGCTCGGGCGGCACCTCGGCTGCCAGAGAGTAGGAAACGACGCACTGATTCTGCTCCACCGCGGTTTTGACAGTTGTGACGAACGGCGGATGGGGGGGCCGTGACGGGCTGAAGCCCTGGCCTGGCTGTCTCGAAAATCGGACGGTGCCGGCGCTGAATCCCGCAACGAGCAAGGACGGGGATGCCGGTCCCGGCGCCGGGACCAATGCCTCTGGCATTGCAGCGCGTCCGGGGGGACAGTAAATTCAGCGCCGGTGCAACCGCTGCCTCGGCGGTGACCGGAGGACTCAAGATGATGTATTGGGACGGTAATATGGGCGGCTGGGGCTACGTCCTCATGACTATCAGTTTCGTGTTGTTCTGGGGCGCTGTCATCGCCGTCGTCGTTCTGCTGGCCCGAGCCCTCGGACCCGGCAACCGGAGCCATAACCTGAGCTTAGGCCATGGATATGCGGAGAATCTGCTGGCCGAAAGGTTTGCCCGCGGAGAAATCGACGAGAACGAATACACCGCCAGGCTCGACGTGCTCCGACGCGGCCCCCGCAGATGACGCTTAGCCTTTTTACACCCGTAACCGAGCCGCCTGCTAGGACGCGGGTGCCGCTGCCCCTATCGCCGGCCGGAAGCTGCTAGGTAACCGGGCCATGGACATCCGCCTTGTACCGCAAGTGCTGGTCCGGCGCGCAGCCTGGCGGCCACGGGACAACTGGGATCCGCCCCGTATCAAGGAACACCAGGAGCGGGCCCTGCAGGATCTGCGCGATGCTGCCTATATGGGATCGGCGTTCTACCGCCGTCATCACGCAGGTTTGTTTGATGCCCCCCTGGATCAACTGCCGCCTGTGACCAAAGCGGACCTGATGGAGAACTTCGACGACGCCGTGACTGCACGGGGACTCACACTTGCCGCCGTTGAGGACCATCTGCTGGCCCTGACACAGGGGGGAGACCCGGGAATACCGTGGAAGGGACGCTGGTGGGCGGCAGCGACAGCCGGAACCACCGGGCGGCGCGGAACGTTCATTTGGAACCGCTCGGAGTGGGCGACCGTCCTGGCCTCCTATGCACGCGCCTACGACTGGGCCGGAATCCCGGCCGGCTTCGGCCGACCCCTGAAGGTGGCCCTGGTCAGTTCCCTCGTGCCCACCCACCAATCCGCTGTAGTCGGCGCTTCGCTGCGTTCCGCGCTGGTCCCCATGCTCCGCCTCGACGTCACCGCCCCGATGCATGAGACCGTGGCCGCGTTGAACGGCTTCCAGCCCCGGGTGCTTGTCGGATACGCCTCGGGCCTGTTGCCCCTCGCCGCCGAACAGCTCACCGGCCGCCTCCGCATCTCACCCCAGGGGGTGATGTCCGCCTCGGAGGTGCTGACGCCGCAGGCGGCGGCGGACCTTGAAGCAGCGTGGGGAACGGCCCCATTCGATGTCTATGCCGCAACTGAAACCGCCGGGATCGCTTCCCCCTGCGAATACCGGAACAGGCACATCTATGAAGACCTGCTCATCATCGAACCCGTGGACCAGTCCGGCAAAGCGGTGCCGCCGGGAACCACCGGGGCCAGGATCCTGGTCAGCGTCCTGTTCTCCCGGACCCTGCCGCTGATCCGCTATGAGATGTCCGACTCCATCAGCCTGGGCGGCCGCGGCTGCCCATGCGGACGGTCTTTTGCCATGCTGGAAAATATTGAAGGGCGGCTTGAGGACATCCTGCAGTTGCCAGGCAGGCAGGACACGGTGAACATCCACCCGATTGTGTTCCATCACGTTCTGGACCAGGCCTCCTCCTCCGGATGGCAGGTCATCCAGGAGCCATACGGCTTGCGGATACTCGTCGCGGGCCTTACTCCGGGGACCTCCGCTGAGGGGGTACGGGCAGCAGTGGCAGGCGCGCTCACCGCGGCAGGCGCTGCCCAGACTCCGCTGGAGGTAAGGGTGGTTGAACACGTGGAACGGACACTGCTGGGCAAGGCACCGTTCGTCCGCGCCTTGGCGGCCGGCAGGGACCGGCCATGACCCAGTCTCCAACCGCTTCCGCGGCATTGTCCCCCTTTGACGCTGTGATCTTTGACCTGGACGGCGTCGTGACGGACACAGCCTCTGTGCATGAGGCAGCATGGAAGCAACTCTTCGACGCGGTGTTGCAGGATCCGCGGATTCCCGTGGAAGCACAGAAGGATGCGTTCAGCACGGGTGATTACCTGAAGTACGTGGATGGCAGGCCCCGGGAAGACGGCGTGGAAGCCTTCCTTGCGTCCCGAGGCGTCACCCTGCCCGCAGGCAGCCGTGCGGACGCCGCCGGGAACTGGTCGGTACACGGCCTGGCCAAATTTAAGGACCAGCTGTTTAAGGAAAGGCTGAGACGTGACGGCGTAAGGACCTTTCCGGGAACAGTCGCACTGATTGAAAGGCTCCGCTCGGCAAGGATCCCTGTGGCTGTAGCGACGTCAAGCCGCAATGCATCCGCAGTCCTGGCAGCGGCAGGCCTCTCGGGCTCTTTCGACCTGGTCATGAACGGTGTCATCGCCGGCGAGTTAGGACTTCCCGGCAAACCTGACCCTGCGGTGTTCCTCGAAATCGTGCACCGCCTGGGAGTCCCGCCCGCGCGTGCAGTGGTGATAGAAGATGCCATTGCCGGTGTGGAGGCGGCACGCAGCGGCGGCTTCGGCCTGGTCGTTGGCATCGATAGGGCGGACAGGAGAGCAGAACTGGAGGCGGCGGGAGCCGACGTCGTACTGACTGACGTAGGCCAACTGGATCTGGGCCGGGTCCTCACCGACCCATGGCGCCTCAACTATGAGGGCTACGATCCCGCCCATGAAGGACACCGGGAGGCACTGACGACGCTCGGGAACGGGTATCTGGCTGTCCGCGGTGCCGCTCCCGAGAGCCGGAAGAGTGAAGTCCACTATCCCGGAACGTACCTAGCCGGGGTCTACAACCGACTGATAAGCAGGGTGCAGGGCGAGGATGTCGAAGATGAGCATATGGTGAACGCGCCCAACTGGCTGGTGCTGGACGTCCGGCTGGACGGAACGGACTGGTGGTCAAGGGGCGGCCTGAAGATTCTCCGGGAACGGCGGGTGCTCGACATGCGCAGGGCCACCCTGGAACGGGAAGTAATGCTGGAGGCATCAGACGGGCGCCGGTTGGCAGTGGGCCAGAAAAGGTTCGTGTCGATGGCCCAACCACACCTGATGGCCCTCAGGACATCCCTCACGGCTCTGGGCTGGAGCGGGTCCGTAGTGATCCGCAGCGGAGTGGACTGCGGCATCACCAACGAGAACGTGCCGGAAGATGCGCTCCTGGCCCACCATCACCTAGTCAGGCTGGAGGTATCGGACCCCGCCGAACCGATCGCGATAGTTGAAGTGGAAACCAGCCAAAGCCACATCAGGATCGCCACCGCGTTGCGCACGGAAATCTCCGGACAGACCGGCAACGGCGATCCCGGTGACGAGGAGGGGTTTAGTTACCGCTCGTGGAAACTTCAGCTGACCGACGCCGAGCCGGTGGTGGTCACCAGGACTGCGGCCATGGTCACCTCCCGTGACCGGGCAGTTTCCTCGCCGGCACTGGCCGTGGAGAACGTGCTGAAGACCGCCGGCCAAACCTTTGAGCAATTGCTCTCCGAACACGAGGACGCCTGGAGGAGGCTGCTGAGCCTGTTCGCCATCGATATCGACGGCAGCCCACAGGTGCAGCTGATCCTGAACCTTCATGTTTTCCATCTGCTTCAGACGCTGAGCCCGCACACCGCTGAACTGGACGCCGGCGTCCCCGCGCGCGGGCTGCACGGGGAGGGCTACCGTGGACACATCTTCTGGGACGAGCTCTTCGTCCTGCCCCTCCTCACCTCAAGGATGCCCTCCGTAGCGCGCTCCGTCATCAACTACCGGTGGCGCAGACTTCCGGCAGCCCGGGAAGCCGCCGCCGCATCAGGGCTCCACGGAGCGCTCTTCCCCTGGCAGAGCGGAAGTGACGGGAGGGAGGAAACCCCCCGCTGGCTCTTCAATCGGCGCTCCGGCCGGTGGGTACCGGATTACTCCCATCTTCAGCGGCACGCAGGCCTCGCTGTCGCCTTCAACGCCTGGCAGTATTTCCTGGCCACGCAGGACAGGGAATGGCTACTGCGCCACGGCGCCGAACTGATCCTGGAGGTGGCACGGCTCGTGACCTCCATGGCCGAATACGACCAGGCAGCGGACAGGTTCCATCTTCGGGGCATCATGGGTCCGGATGAATATCACACCGGCTACCCGGACAACCTCGGCGCAGGGCTTGACGATAACGCGTACACGAACGTCATGGCCGCATGGGTATGCGCCCAAGCCTGTGGGATCATGACACTGCTCCACGGTCACGACCTTGAGGACCTCCAGGCATGCCTCACGATAGAGCCTTCGGAAATCGCAAGTTGGCGACACGTCAGCAAACGGATGTTCGTACCGTTCCACGAAGGCATCATCAGCCAGTTCGCCGGATACGAAGAACTCCAGGAACTGGACTGGGAGCACTACCGGAACGCCTACACAAACATCGAACGCCTGGACCTGATCCTCGAAGCCGAGGGAGACAGCACGAACCGGTACAGGCTGGCCAAACAGGCTGACGTCCTCATGCTGCTCTACGTCCTTGGCGAGAAGGAATTGACGCTCTTCCTGGCCGGGCTGGGTTATGAAGTGTCCGCCGCGCAGCTCGAAGAGACGGTCGATTATTATCTGGCACGCACGGCGCACGGCTCCACCCTCAGCCGGGTGGCCCACGCCTCAGTGTTGGCGTCAAGGGACCCGGACCGGGCCTGGAGTACCTTCCGTGAAGCCCTCGCAGCTGATCTTGACGACACGCAGGGCGGCACCACACGGACAGGTATCCACCTTGGCGCGATGGCAGGAACCATCGACGTTGTGCAACGAAGCTTTGCCGGCCTCAGGATGACCAGTGACGCGCTCCTATTCTCTCCGAAGATGCCCAAAGGGATAAGAAAGGTGTCATTCCATGTCCGCTACCGGGATCATTTGCTCGCAATCAACCTCGAGCACGGGAAATTGACTGTCTCAGCAGCTCCCGGGGACGCTCCCGCCATCCGCCTGCAGGTCGGCTCCGAACAGGTCCTTCTGGGCGCCGGCGAAACACGGCAATTCCCGCTTGATGCAGGCTAAGAAAAAGTCAGGACGACGGCGGGAATCACCTACGAAGCGGGTTCTTCCGCCCGGGGGGAGTGCACCACCAGGACAGGACAGTGCGCATGGGCGACGCAGGCGGCGCTGACCGACCCGAGCAGCAGGCCGGCAAAACCGCCATGCCCGCGGCGTCCGACCACAAGCAGAGAGGCGCGCCTGCTTCCATCAACCAACGACGTCCGTGCCGATCCGTGGACGAGCCTGGCACTGACATGGCGGGGACGTTCGGGGCCAAAGGCTTCCCCGAGTGCATGCTCCAGGTTCTCCTCCGCTTCGCGGGCGAAACCTTCCACTCCCATGGCCAGGTAACCTTCGTAACCCGCCGGATACTCCCAGCACCCCCAAGCTTCCAGGCGGGTCCCAAGGGCCAGCGCCAAGCGAGACCCCTGGCGCAGTGCTTCGATGGATGCGTCAGAACCGTCCACGCCGACGATGACCTTCTCCTCAGCGGCCTTGGCCATAATCTTCTCCTCGCGGACCCTACGTGCACAGGCTTCCTCAAAGCATGTACCCGGCGGTTAAGGACGAACAGGGTCCAAGGTCACGACGCCGGCACAGCGTCCGCATCAACGTCCCGGACCCCACCATGACCTTTGGCCCTAGACGCTACGGCCCACCTGGTGAAGCCTGTCAACGAACCAGACTTCGGCGAATTTGGAGTAGCAGTGACGCAACAAGGGGGTCCGCCCCGATTCGGACTGGATGCAACCGGTCTGAGTTCTGAACGCGCCGCAGCATTGCTCAGGGAGTCGGGGCCAAACGTTCTTCCCACCGCGAAGCCGGTACGGCAGTGGCGGAAGCTCCTGGGCGAGTTGACGCATTTTTTTGCACTGATGCTGTGGTGCGCCGCTGCACTTGCCTTCGTCGGAGGCCTCCCGGAGCTTGGTGTTGCTATCATCGTGGTGGTCGTCGTCAACGGGATTTTCGCCCACATCCAGCAGGAACGTGCCCAGCACGCGGCCGCAAAACTGCGCGCGCTGCTGCCCGCTGACGTCTCCGTCCGCCGGGACGGACACATCCAGAGGGTTCACACCAGTGAACTGGTCCCGGGTGACGCCGTGGTCCTGACAGCAGGTGACCGGGTGCCCGCCGACGTCGTCCTGACTGTTGCCTCCGGCTGTGCAGTGGATGAGTCAATGCTGACAGGCGAGAGTGAAGCGGTAGCTAAGGCCAGCGGCGACAGCGCCTGGGGCGGGACGTTCCTCGTCAACGGAGACGCAGACGCGGTAGTGTCCCACACAGGTGGAAACACGCGGCTTGCCGGAATCTCCGCGCTGACCAGTGGAACAGTATCTCCGCCGACACCGCTGGCCCGTGAGCTGCGCCGGATCGTCCACATCATCGCGACGGTAGCACTGGCCGTCGCCGGGTTCTTCTTCCTCGTGTCCTTGTTGGTAGGCATCCCTTGGCAGGGCGCTTTCCTCTTCGCCATCGGCGTCGCCGTTGCCCTGGTCCCCGAGGGGCTCCTGCCGACCGTCACTCTCTCACTGGCGATGGGGGCCCAACGGATGGCGGCGCGGAACGCCTTGGTCCGCAATCTGGAGGCCGTGGAAACTCTGGGATCCACCACTTTCATCTGTACCGACAAGACAGGAACCCTGACGCAGAACCGGATGAACGCCGTCGAAGTCTTTACAGCCGACGGCCGTGCGAAGGTGACGGGGGAGGGTTACCAGCCGGAGGCCGACATAGAGGGAACCGGGATCTCCGCGGCCACCAGGACCGCGCTCGCGGCACGGGCCGCCTCCCAGGGCAGGGCTGTCCTCCACGGAGTTGAGTGGAGGACGGCGGGGGATCCGATGGAGGCTGCCATTGACGTTCTGGCGCGCCGTCTTTCCGGGTCCGCTCCCGTAGATGCGATGCCTGCGCGGCGGTTCGCGTTTGATCCCCGCCGTCGGCGTGAATCGGCCATTGTCGGCGCCACCCTCTTTGTTAAAGGGGCGCCCGAATCGGTCCTGGCGCTCTGCGGAGAGTCCGCAGGCGCTGCGGCGGAAGAAGTTGAAGCGATGGCTTCCCGGGGGCTGCGGGTCATGGCGGTCGCGATGCGTGAGCTGCCCGGTCCGGTGCAGGACTGGCTGGGGCGCCTTCCCGAGGAGGCTGAAGTGGAGCTCACCCTGCTGGGGCTGATCGCCCTCCACGACCCGCCCCGGCCCGGCGTGGGGGAGGTGATCCAGACTGCCCGCGAAGCCGGGATCAGGGTCGGGATGATCACAGGCGACCATCCCGCCACGGCTGCGGCGATTGCCCGGGAAATCGGTCTGATGGGATCCCCGGAACTGGTTCTGGAAGGATCGCAGTTTCCTGAGGACGAACAGATCCTTGGCGCCTTGCTGGACCGGGATGGCATTGTGGTGAGCCGGGTCTCGCCGGAACAGAAGCTGCGGGTGGCCAAGGCGCTGCAGAGCCGCGGCCACGTCGTGGCCATGACAGGCGACGGCGTCAACGACGGTCCCGCGCTGCAGGAGGCCGATATCGGGGTGGCCATGGGACTCAGCGGAACTGACGTTGCCCGTGAAGCTGCCGATCTGGTGCTCCTGGATGACCACTTCGCCACGATCGTCGCAGCCATCGAACAGGGCCGGACCACGTACTCCAACATTCACCGCTTCCTGACCTACCACCTGACAGACAACGTTGCCGAACTGACGCCCTTCGTCATCTGGGCACTGTCCGGCGGCCAGTTCCCGCTCGCCCTCGGTGTACTGCAGATCCTCGCCCTCGACATCGGCACCGACCTCCTTCCCGCCCTCGCCCTAGGCGGCGAACCGCCAGGAAGAGGTGTGCTGAAGCGGCCACCCGAAAGACGGCATCTGATGGACCGCCGGCTGATGTTCCGGGTGTTCTGCGTGCTGGGTCCCGTGGAAGCGGCCATGGAAATGACGGCGTTTTCCGTGGTGCTGTTCGGCGGCGGGTGGACGCGCGGAGACCCGCAGGATGCCGATCTGGTGATGGCGGCGTCCGGAGCAGCCTTCACCGCCGTCGTGCTTGGCCAGCTGGCCAATGCTTTCGCCTGCCGCAGCGCCACCCTGCCGCCCTGGAAGCAGGGCTGGCTCACTAATCGCCTGCTGCTCTGGGCGGTGCTGGCAGAAATCGGCGCTTTGGCCGTGTGCCTTTACGCAGTGCCTGTTTCCGCCGTACTTGGACACCTCCCGCCGCCGCTCCTCGGGTTCGCCGTTGCGGCTTTGGCTGTTCCCGCGGTGCTGGCAGCCGACTGGGCTTACAAGAGGCTAAGACGGCACGGAACAAAAGCCGGATAGCACCCTTCTCACGCCGGAGTCCGCAGGACCAAAGCCTCTGCTGCTGCCGCGGCTGACCCGGGAGGATCGAGCCATGAATGCAAGGACGACGATGACCGACGTTCACGTGGTGTGGCTGGAAGACGTAGGGATGGGCGATGTGCCCTCCGTGGGCGGCAAGAACGCATCGCTGGGTGAGCTGACACGCTCCCTGATAAGTTCGGGCGTCCGGGTACCGGAGGGCTTTGCCACCACGGCCTCCGCCTACCGGGCGTTCGTCGCCGCCAACGGCATCGAACCGGCGATGCGTGCCTCGATCGATGCATACCGGGCGGGCCGGACAAGCCTGCGGGAAGCCGGCGAATCCATCCGGGAACTCATCCTTGAAGGGCAGTTTCCGCCGGACATCGCCGCCGACATCAGGGAACACTACAGAGCCTTGTCCCAACGGACAGGACAGGCCCGGGCCTCGGTTGCCGTGCGCAGCAGCGCCACGGCAGAGGACCTTCCGGACGCGAGTTTCGCCGGCCAGCAGGAAACCTTCCTTAACGTTGCCGGCGAGCGGGAGCTGATGGAGGCCTGCAGGCGGTGTTATGCCTCGCTGTTCACCGACCGGGCCATCAGCTACCGGGAAATCAAGGGGTTCGACCATCTGGATGTGGCCTTGTCCATCGGCGTGCAGAGGATGGTGCGTTCAGACCTTGGGGCATCCGGGGTGATGTTTTCCATCGACACAGAATCAGGATTCCCGCGCAGCGTGCTGATCAGCGCCGCGTGGGGGCTGGGCGAAACGGTGGTCCAGGGCACCATCAACCCCGATAAGTACCAGGTATTCAAGCCACTGCTGTCCGCCACACAATTTGCACCGATAATCGAGAAAACAATGGGCTCGAAAGAACGGAAGATGGTTTACAGCCGGGGCGGGCACGCGCGAACCAGGACAGTTGACACGACAGATCAGGAGCGGCGCTCCTTGGTACTCACCGAGTCCGAGATTTTGACCCTAGCGCGCTGGGCTGTGGCGGTGGAGGACCACTACGGGTGTCCTATGGACATGGAGTGGGCCAAAGACGGGTCCACCGGCGAACTCTTCATGGTCCAGGCGCGGCCGGAGACTGTCCAGGCGCGGCGCAGCGGGTCCGTTTTCCGCGTCTACCACCTTCGCGAATCGGGCCCTCCGCTTGTCTCCGGTGCGGCGATCGGTGAATCGATCGCGCACGGCTCCGCCTGTGTGGTCCGGGACGCCCGGGACATCGACAAATTCCGGGACGGCGCCATCCTGGTGACCCAAATGACCGACCCTGACTGGGTTCCCATCATGCAGCGCGCCGCCGGCATCGTTACCGACCACGGCGGCCCGACAAGCCATGCCGCGATTGTGAGCAGGGAGCTGGGCGTGCCCGCCGTGGTGGGGACAGGAAACGGCACCTCGGTCCTTGAGGAAGGAACGCCCATCACGCTTTCCTGCGCGGGCGGTGAGGACGGGGAGGTCTACGAGGGCACCCTCGCTTTCGATGTCGAAGAGGTTGACCTCGGGGCCCTGCCTGCGACCCGGACCGCCGTCATGGTCAACATCGCCAGCCCGTCAGCCGCCTTCCAGTGGTGGCGCCTGCCCGCGGCCGGCGTGGGCCTGGCACGGATGGAATTCATCATCAGCAACCTCATCCGGATCCATCCCATGGCGCTGGTCCATCCCGAACGCGTCACAGACGCCGGCGAGGCTGCACGCATCAGGGAGCTCACATACGGCTACACCGACCTGCAGGAATACTTCGTTGACGTCCTCGCCAGGGGCATCGCCAAGATCGCGGCACCCTATCACCCGCACCCCGTGATCGTCAGGCTCAGCGACTTCAAAAGCAACGAATACGCACACCTGATCGGAGGCGGCTCCTTCGAAGTTGCCGAAGAGAATCCCATGCTGGGATTCCGCGGGGCCTCGCGTTACTACGACAAGCGTTACCGGGAAGGATTCGCCCTGGAATGCCGGGCGCTGAAACGGGTACGCGAGAAACTCGGATTCTCCAATGTCATTGTCATGGTGCCGTTCTGCCGCACCCTCCACGAGGCAGACCTGGTGATCAAGGTGATGGCAGAAAACGGCCTGGTCCGTGGTGAGGAGGGACTGCAGATCTACATGATGTGCGAGGTTCCTTCGAACGTCATCCTCGCGTCGGAATTCGCCCGGCGCTTCGACGGATTCTCCATAGGGTCGAATGACCTGACACAGCTTGTCCTTGGGGTTGACCGCGATTCTGAACAGCTGGCCGGGCTTTTTGACGAGAGGGACGAAGCGGTCACGTCGATGATCGCAGAGGTTATCGGCAAGGCGCATGCAGCCGGGATCAAGATCGGTATCTGCGGCCAGGGCCCGAGCAACCACCCGGACTTGGCGGAATTCCTGGTGAAGGAGGGCATCGATTCCATTTCGCTCAACCCCGACACGTACCTCAAGACGGTTCCCGTGATCGCTGCGGCCGAAAAGTCCGAAAAGTGACTCGGCTGGGCATTCTCACGAGCGGCGGAGACTGCCCCGGGCTGAATGCGGTGATCCGCGGTGCAGTGCTGAGTGGCGTCATTTCCCACGGGTATGACTTTGTCGGTTTCCGGGACGGGTGGCGAGGGGTGCTTGACGGGGACGTGGTCCCGTTGCCGCGGCACGCCGTGCGGGGACTTTCCCGTCTTGGCGGGACCATCCTTGGTACATCGAGGACCAATCCGCTAAAGGAAGGCGGAGTGGGGGCGGTGCGCGAAAGCCTCAGCCGTCTCGGAGTGGACGGCCTGGTCGCCATCGGGGGAGAGGGCACCCTGGCGGCCGCGCAGAAACTGTCAGACCAGGGAATTAAGGTGGTGGGCGTTCCAAAGACCATCGATAATGACCTCGACGCCACCGATTTCACCTTCGGCTTCGACACCGCGGTCCAGACGGCGACAGAGGCCATCGACCGGCTGCGCACCACGGGGGAGTCGCATCACCGCTGCATGATCGCAGAAGTCATGGGCCGAAATGCCGGCTGGATCGCCCTTCATGCCGGGATGGCTTCCGGCGCCCACGCCATCCTCATTCCGGAACACACGGTTCCGTTGGGGCAGGTTGCCGGGTGGGTGCAGTCCGCACACGACCGCGGGCGGGCACCGTTGGTGGTTGTCGCAGAGGCGTTCGTCCCGGAGGGCCAGGACGCGCCGTACTCGCCCCGCGGCCTGGACACCTTCGGCAGGCCCCGGCTGGGCGGAATCGGTGTGCTCATGGAGCACGAGCTGCAGTCGCTGACCGGAATCGAAACCCGGGCGACGGTTTTGGGGCACATCCAGCGGGGTGGCGCCCCCACCGCCTTTGACAGGGTGCTCGCCACACGGCTGGGCATGGCCGCTGTCGAATCCACCGCCACCGGCCGTTGGGGGACCATGGTCTCCCTGCACGGTACCAGCATCGTGAACGTCGGATTTGACGCTGCGCTGGGCCGGCTCAAGACCGTTCCCGAGGACCGTTACCGTGAGGCAGCGGTCCTGTTCGGCTGATCCGTGGCCGGATCCTGCTGTTAGCCGCGCGTTATCTCGATCTTCCTCGCCGGGGGCTGCTGGGCGGCCGTCGGCACCGGCGTCCTGACCTCCAGCACCCCGTCCCTGTAGGAAGCAGTGATGTCCTCCTGTTGAACGCCGTCGGGCAAAGCGAGCCTCCGCACGAAAGAACCATAGCGGAACTCCGAGCGGTAACTGTCCTTTTCCTTCTGCTCGGACTGCTCCCTGCGCTCGGCCTTGATCTCAAGGGCGCCGTCAACGATGGTGACGCTGACGTCCTTGTCCGGATCGATCCCTGGCAGTTCGGCCCGGACCACAAGTGTGTTGCCTTCAACCGATTCTTCGACGCGGATCCCCGACGCCGCTGTATCACCTTCGAAAATTCTTTCAATCATCTCGACGGGGGAGCGCCGGGTGTCAAACCATTTCATCAAATCAGCCATGGCTGCCTCCTTGCTTGGATGACCGTCGGGGCATGACGTGCCCGACTCCTTAAGGGTCGGGCAAAGGGCCGGGAGGACCCAGAGGCTTTGGTCCTGACCGCCGGGAAGGTTGCGCTGATGGTGCGCTTCAATGCGAGCCGGCATTGGAGGGCTAGGATCAGTTGCATGAGCAGCTCCCCCTCAGAGTCTCACACGGAAGTCCTCGCCCCGGCTGACTGCTGGAAGTATCTCCAGTCTTCCTATATCGGGCGGCTGGCCGTGATCAACGGTGCGGTCCCCGAGATCTTTCCCTTGAACTTCATGACTGTCGGCGAAACGGTGGTCTTCCGCACGGCGCCCGGCACGAAACTTCGTGCCCTCCTCAGCGGCGCCGCCGTGGCTTTTGAGACAGACGGGCTGAATGCATACGCCACCGAAGTGTGGAGCGTTGTGGTCAAGGGAATGCCTGGGCCGTTTGACGGAGATCCGGCGGCCCTCCAGGAAGCCGGTCCTGACCGCGAACCGTGGCAGGCCGGACTCAAAGAGCACCTGGTGCAGATCGTCCCTACGGAGGTCTCCGGGCGAAGGTTTGCGGTTTCGCCGCGCACGCGCTGGTGGCCGCCGCAGGATTTTTCGGCGGACTGGCTCTAGGGCCGCGCCACTGAGTTCTGTGTCACCTTCGCAGGCCTATCGACAGGGTACCGCCGTGCGTGGACCTGGCTTAGTGCCAGGACCGCAAGGATGGCGACGGAGGCGGCGGCAAACGAGGCAATTGTGAGTTCAGGAGGTGGCCATTCGAGCATAAAGAATTCCTGCAGGATGGGGACGGTCATCAGCAGGACCAGGCCCAGGCACATGGCTGCAATGATGGCCATGCGCAGGGCGCTGACCGGGCGGCTGACAGCCGCCAGCACGCTCAGGGCAACCAGGGAAAGGGTTACCACGGAGGCGGTGCGGCTGGCTCCGGCGCTGAAGCCGCCCGCCGCCACGGAATACACTTGCACAGCCAGTACCGCCGTCGCGACGATGATTCCGGCCGGGACGGCCATGGCCAGTGACCGTTTCAAGAATCCAGGTTTGTAGCGGCGTGGATTGCTCATCAGGGCCAGAAAGAACGCGGGGATGCCGATGGTGAGACCGTCAGTGGCGGAGAGCTGCCGGGGCAGGAACGGAAAGCTCCACATCAGCGCTCCGAACACTATCGACAGGACCACCGCGTAGGTTGTTTTGCTTAGGAACAGCACCGAGACCCGCTCAATGTTGGCGATGACCTGGCGGCCTTCGGCCACGACTGCAGGAAGCCTGTCAAAGCGCCCGTCCAAAAGCACTAATCGGGGTGGCTTGTGAATTAGTCGAAAATCCGACGTTAGTGTTTTGTCCGGCATCGTTGTGGGGTTACGCCCCCGCTGAGTGGTGGAGTTTCTCGACACCGTGCAGGTCAGTAATCTGATTATGCTGCGGAAGCGCTCTCCCAACCTGCTAGAAGTCCTTGGACCCCGGAGGCGAACATTTCAGGATTCGTGACGCCCAAATTTGTCTCGATTCAAAGCGGCTCCACTCAGGTGCGCAGTACGCGACTGCACCACCGGTTGAAACTCAGTTTCTATTGACGTGATACTAAGGTTCACGATATAACTGGGTTGTGATTCCTGACACTGTCGTAGAAACTGGCCCGCCCGCGGGCGCTGGCGAAGATGCCTGCCCTATCCCCACAAAATCGGCCGGCGCGTATGCCAAAGCGCTGCTGGACACGGAGCGGCAGCGGACGGTGGGCGCTCCTGGCGCAGCACCGCTCCCCGTCCGCAGCGTTGGAGTGGTCGGGGCCGGGCTGATGGCCAGCCAACTCGCCATGGTCTTTGCCCGGCAGCTTGGCGTTCCCGTCCTGATCACGGACCTGTCCCAGGCAAAAGTGGATGGCGCACTGGCCTGGATCACCGCACACCTCGAGAAGCTGGTGAGCCGCGGTGAACTCAACGAGACAGCAGCGCGGGAGCTTGGCAGTCTCATCCGCGGAACGGTGGACAAGCGTGAGTACGCAAACTGCGACGTGGTCATCGAAGCAGTCTTCGAGGAGCTGAACGTCAAACGCGCCGTCTTCGCGGAGCTCGAGCCGTTGTTGCGAGCTGATGCGCTGCTGCTGACAAATACTTCGTCCCTGTCGGTGACGGCGATGGGGCAGGGCCTGGCCCATCCGGAACGCCTAGTGGGACTGCATTTCTTCAACCCGGTGGCTGTGCTGCCGCTCGTGGAAATCATCAGAACCGGGAACAGCGACGACGTCAGCCTCGCCACCGCCTGTTCGCTCGCCCGGCTGCTGGGCAAGACTGCGGTCCTGGTTGCGGACACGCCGGGCTTTGTAGTGAACCGCATCCTGACCCGGCTGTTCTGCGAGCTGCTGCAGCTCATTGATAACGGCACGGATATTGAACTGGCCGACCATGCCCTCGACCCGCTGGGGCTGCCCATGACTCCGTTGACCCTGCTGGGTTTCATCGGGCCCGCAGTCCAGCTGCACATCTGCGAAGCCATGCACGCCGCCTACCCAGACCGTTTTTATGTCAGCACAAGCCTGGCAGCCATTGCGGATGCCCGGCTGCGCGGTTACCTGGACAAGTCCGGCAGAGTGCTTCCCGAAGCGGCCGCATTGCTGCCTGCTGCCGACGTCGGCAGCGACGCCGGAAGTTACGCCGACGCCGACGTCATCAAGAGACGGATCTTGGACGCCCTGGCAGAGGAAGTGGGCCTGATGCTGACCGAAAAGGTGGTGCCCGGGCCGGCTGACATCGACCTGTGCATGCTCCTCGGCGCCAATTATCCGCGCCACTTGGGGGGCCTCACGCCAATGCTTGACCAGAGCGGCGCCTCCCGGCGCGTCTGGGGAAAAGATTTCCATCCCGACGCCGGATTCGCCCACTAGCTTGACGCGTTACCGCCCCGAACAACGCCGGTATGCTCCACGCCGTTCCTTCAACCACTCCCCCAAAGGATGCAATGAACATGCCCGACTACGACGTCGCTGAACCACTGGACACGGACTACTACGCCGTCTTCGCGAACATTCCCGCACCCGACCGCGAAGCGTGGCAGCGAGCCAGGACCTTCACCGGGGAGGCTCTGCCGCAGATGAACGACTACTGGGAACGTGCCGAGTTCCCAGCCCACCTGGCCAAGCGCATGGGCGATCTGAACCTGCTGGCCGATGGGATTGAGGTAGCAGGCCTGGAGCCGATGTCGCCCCTGGCCGCTGGCCTGGTCAACATGGAGGTCTCCCGCGGGGACGGTTCACTGGGGACCGTGATCGCCGTGCAGGGCGGGCTGGCGTTGCGTTCCATTGCCCTTTTTGGCTCCGAAGCCCAGTGCCAGGCCTGGCTGGGTCCGCTGGCCCGCGGCGAAAAGCTTGGCGCCTTCGCCCTGACGGAACCGGACCACGGCTCGGATTCGGTGGCATTGGAAACCACCGCCACGCTCGATGGGGAGGACTACGTCCTCAATGGCGAGAAGAAGTGGATCGGCAACGGCTCGGTCGGAGATATCACGGTGGTCTGGGCGCGCGATGACGCCGGCGACGTCCGAGGTTTCCTGGTGGAACAGGACCGGGAGGGGTACGAGGCCGAGACCATCACCGGAAAGGCCTCGCTGCGCGCGATCCACCAGGCCCGGATCACGCTCAACAACGTCCGCATTCCCAAGGCGAATCTGCTCCCCGGAACGCGCACTTTCAAGGACGCTTCCGAGGTCCTGGTGGCCACGCGCCTGGGTGTGGCATGGTCCGCCCTTGGCCATGCCACCGCCGTTTACGAAGCCGCGCTGAACTACGCCAAGCAACGGACACAGTTCGGCAAGCCACTGGCCAAGTTCCAGCTGGTCCAGGACCGGCTGGCCTACATGCTCTCCGAGTTGACCAGCATGCAGCTGCATTGCTTCCACGTGGCGGCCCTTGATACGGCCGGCCAGATGCGCCCCACCCAGGCCTCGATGGCGAAATACCACAACACCCGCAAAGCCCGCGAGCTGGCCTCCATTGCCCGTGACATGCTCGGCGGCAATGGCATCCTGCTGGAAAACCACGTGATCCGGCACCTGCTGGACATCGAATCCATCCACACCTATGAAGGCACGCAAAGCATTCAGACCCTATTGATCGGCCGCGATGTCACCGGACAAAGCGCCTTCGCCTAAGGATTCGCCATGACCACAATTGAGCTCCCCAATGAAACTCCGCTGAGCCCCCTGCGGTTCCTGCAACGCTCCGCCGAGGTATTCGGGCACAAGACGGCGATCCTCCACGGTGTGCGCTCCTACACCTACCGGGACTTCGCTGCCGAAGCCCAGCGGCTTGCCAAAGTGATCAAGAGCAGGATCCAGCCCGGGGACCGGGTCGCGTTCCTGTGCCCCAACGTGCCGGAACTGCTGATTGCCCACTATGCCGTCCCCCTCGCCGGGGGCGTCCTGGTGGCACTGAACTCGCGGATGACCGCCAGGGAGCTCCAGTACATCCTGGAGCATTCCGAAGCCAAGCTGCTGTTTGCCGATTCCGAACTTCTGGGCACCGTGGCCGGACTCGACCTGAAGCTGACGCAACTGCTGGAGATCGTCGAGGTGCCGGACAGCACCATCAGCTCTCCGGAGGTCCCGGCGGGCGTGTCCGCAACGCAGTATGCCGATTTCCTCGCCGCACCGGGATGCGGGGACCCGGATCTTCCATGGGGTGTCCGGGACGAACGCGCCCCGATCACGCTGAACTACACCTCCGGCACCACCGGCAAGCCCAAGGGCGTGCTGTATTCGCATCGCGGGGCGTACCTGAACTCGCTCGGGGAAACCTTCCACAATCAGTTCACCGGCGCCACGCGCTACCTCTGGACGCTGCCGATGTTCCACTGCAACGGCTGGTGCACCACGTGGGCCGTGACGGCGGTGGCTGGCGTCCACATCTGCCTGCGGGCCGTGCGCGCGGACGCCGTGTGGGACGCCATCGACACTCTCGGCGTCACCAACCTCTGCGGCGCCCCCACGGTGTGCAGCATCATTGCCGAAGCACCCCAGGCCCACGGGCTGAAGGTTCCGCTGCGGATCACGACGGCGGGAGCCCCGCCGTCGCCCTCGATCATCACCGCCCTGGACTCCCTTGGAATCAGCGTGGTCCACGTCTATGGGCTGACCGAGGTCTACGGGCCCTACACCATCTGCGAGTACCAAACCGAGTGGGATGACCTCTCCGCCCAGGACAGAGCCGTGAAGATCTCCCGGCAGGGCGTGGGGATGCTGCAGGCCGAGACTGCGCGCATCGTGGACCCGGACATGCGTGACGTCCCGGCCGACGGCGCAACCCTGGGCGAGATCGTGCTGCGCGGCAACAACGTGATGCTCGGCTACTTCAAGGATCCTGAGGCCACTGCCGAGGCCTTCCGCGGCGGCTGGTTCCACACCGGGGACCTCGGCGTTATGCATCCGGACGGTTACATCCAGCTCAAGGACCGGGCCAAGGACATCATCATCTCCGGCGGCGAAAACATCTCCACCATTGAGGTGGAGCAGGCCATCATCAGCCACCCGGCGGTCCTGGACGTCGCCGTGATCGGCGTCCCGCACGAAAAATGGGGCGAACGGCCGGTTGCCTTTGTCATCCGCAGCAAGACCAGCTCCGTCACGGCCGAGGAGATCCGCTCCCACGTCAAGGGCCTCATCGCCGGATTCAAGGTTCCGGACAGGATCCTGTTCCCCGAGGAACTCCCCCACAACTCCACCGGCAAGGTATTGAAGGCGCGGCTGCGCGCCCTCGGCAGCAGCAAGGAAATCTCCAAATGAGCGCCCAGGACATCGTCATTGTGGGCGCCGCCCGCACACCCCAAGGGAAACTGATGGGGCAGCTGTCCTCGATGAGCGCCGTGCAGCTCGGCGCCGCCGCCATCGCCGCGGCCCTGGAACGCTCCGGGATTGAGCCGGACGCCGTCGATGCCGTCATCGTCGGCCAGGTCCTCACCGCCGGGGCGGGCCAGAACCCGGCGCGCCAAAGCGCCGCCGCTGCAGGCATCCCCCTCAGGACCACCGCCGTCACCGTCAACAACGTCTGCCTCTCCGGCCTGAGCGCTATCATCCAGGGCACCAGGCTGCTCAAACTCGGCGAGGCGGACGTGGTCATCGCCGGCGGCCAGGAATCCATGAGCCAGGCACCGCACCTGCTCACCGGCTCGCGCGCCGGCTACCTCTACGGCGGCATCACGGCGCTGGACTCGGCCAGCCACGACGGACTCACGGATGCCTTCGAAGACGAGCTCATGGGCGTTGCCACAGACCGCGCCAATGCGGAGCTCCAGGTCTCCCGCGAGGCACAGGACCGCATCGCGGCATCGTCCCACCAGCGGGCAGCCGCGGCCCAGGACGGGGAGAGATTCAGCGCCGAGATCGCCCCGGTGTCGGTACCGCAAAAGCGCAAGGCACCCACGCTGGTGCGCGTTGACGAGGGCGTCCGCCCGCAGACCACCCACGAGTTGCTGGCCGGGCTGAAGCCTGCCTTCACAGCGGCGGGGACCGTCACAGCCGGCAACGCCTCGCCGCTGAGCGACGGCGCCGCCGCCGTGGTGCTGGTGACCCGCGCCTACGCCGATGCCCACGGGCTCGAGGTGATGGCCGTCGTCGGGCCCTCCGGGCAGATCGCCGGGCCGGACACAACGCTCCCGGACAAGCCGGCGCAGGCAATGGCCGCGGCCCTTGACCGCGCCGGCTGGACGGCTGGGGAGCTTGACTTCGTGGAGATCAACGAGGCCTTCGCTTCAGTGGTGGCGCACTCCGCAGCGGCCCTGGGCCTCAGCCTGGACAAGGTCAACGTCAACGGCGGGGCCATCGCCATTGGACATCCGATCGGCGCCTCCGGAGCGCGGCTGGTGGTCTCGGCTGTCCATGAACTGATGCGGCGCGGCAGCGGCAAATCCGCCGTCGCGCTGTGTGGCGGCGGCGGACAGGGCGACGCGCTGCTACTGTACCGGGATGGCATCCGTGGCTGATTTCCGCTCCAAGGTGGCCGAAGCCGCCCTGGAGCTGTTCACCGACACCGGCTACGATCCCACCAGCGTTGACGATATCGCCCAGGCGGCCGGGATCTCGCGCAGTACCTTTTTCCGCCAGTTCCGTGCCAAGGAAGACGTGATCTTCGCCGACCACGAAGCCCTGCTCGAGGAGCTGACCGCTTACCTGTCCGTGAGCCACCCGGATCCTTGGGCTGCCGTCTGCCAGGCCGCGGAACTGGTCTTTGCGAAGTTTTCCGAACGCCGGAAACTGGCCCAGAAGCGCTACCATGTGGTGCAGGCGGTGCCCGCGCTCCGGGACCGGGAAACCATCATGGTCTCCCGCTATGAACGGCTATTCTCCGACTACCTCCGCCGTGCCCTGCCAGGCATATCAACGCTGGACGCCATCCGGTTCGCCGCCGCAGTCACATCAACCCATAACTATGTGCTGCGCGAAATGATGCTGGATTCCCCCGCAGGCTCGCTCCAGAATCTGGAACAGGAACTCCTGGCGGTGCGCCGCATCTTCGGGGTACTGCCACCGGAGGACCCGGCGTCCATGCCGGCCGGGGATGACCTGGTCGTGGCCGTTTTTTCCCGCTGGACACCCACCGCAGAGATCGCGCGCCGCATCCAAAGCGAACTCGATGGACACTCCGCCTAACGGAAACCCGCGCCGCGTGGACGATGTGTACCGTCCCAGTGACCGCGACCTGCTGAAGCGGGCCATCCGGGAGACCGCTGCCCGGACCGGCAACGGTGTGTTCTTCGCCGGCCTCGTGAACCGCACCGATCTCACCATTACAGAGTTCTTCGGCACCATGACACACGGCCTGAAGAACCTCAGCGTGCAGCCCGGCGAGGGAATCGGGGGCAGGGCTCTCGCCCAGGCACGCCCCATCGGGGTGGCCGATTACTTGGACTCCGACCGCATCACGCATCATCATGACGAAGCCGTGCGCATCGAGGGTCTGCGGGCGATGGTCGCGGTCCCGATCCTGGTGGGCGGCCAGACCCGGTGCATCCTCTATGTGGCGACGCGCGAGCGCACGTCCATCGGCGAGTGGGTGGTCAACGAACTCAGCGCGGACGGCTCGAAGATCTCGCGGGAGCTGGCGTTTCGCGACGAGGTGGACCATCGGGTCTCGATTCTCCGGGTGGCCGACAGCGTGGCCGCGGAGCCACCGGACCGTGACCTCGTCGAGGCCGTCCGGCTTGCGCATGCCGAACTGCTCTCCGTGGCACGCATCACGGATGATCCCGAACTCGCCCGGCGCATCCTCGCCGTGACGGCACAGCTCGAGGGATCCGGCGCCGCGCCGGCCGGTTCGCCGCGCTTCACGCGGCGGGAGACGGATGTGCTCGCCCAGGTGGCGCTCGGCTGTTCCTATGCCGAAACCGGAAAACGGCTGTCGCTCAAGGCGGTCACGGTGAAGAGCTACATGCAGTCGATCATGGCGAAACTGAATGTGCACAGCCGTATGGAGGCCGTCGTGGTCGCGCGCAGGCTCCGCCTCCTGCCCTGACCGCCGCGGCGCAAAAAGCACCTCCATCGGGAGGTAGTGGCGATCGCGCCGCGCTGTCACGATGACATCTAAGCGTCGAGACGAAATCGTCTCGGGACCGATGTCAAAGGAGATATCGCATGACCGAAACTATCGCAACACTCGCGGCCCGGACGGGCCCGCGCCGCACCTCGAGGGCCCGGATCGCGGTGGCCAGCTCGATGGGCAGCATCATCGAGTTCTATGACTTCCTCATCTACGGCACTGCAGCGGCCCTCGTCTTCCCCCAGGTGTTCTTCCCGGCCCTGGGCCCGGCCGCCGGCACCATCGCCGCCTTCGGGACCTTCGCCGTCGCCTTCGTCTCCCGCCCCCTCGGGGCCGTCCTGTTCGGCCACTTCGGGGACAGGCTGGGGCGCAAGAAGACGCTCGTCAGCACGCTGGTGATCATGGGTGCCGCCACGGTTATGATCGGGCTGCTGCCCGACGCCAGTGTGATCGGCGTTGCCGCACCGATCATCCTCGTTCTTCTCCGTTTTCTCCAGGGATTCGCCGTCGGCGGCGAATGGGCCGGAGCGGCGCTGCTCGCCGCTGAGTACGCGCCGGCCAAGAGCCGCGGCCTCTTCGCGGCCTTCCCGCAGCTGGGCCCGTCGATCGGCTTCGCCCTCGCAAGCGCCACCTTCCTGATCATCAACCTGTCCCTGGGCGACAAGTCGGAGGCTTTCCTCACGTTTGGCTGGCGCATCCCGTTCATCGCCAGCGCCGCACTGGTGATCATCGGCCTCTACATCCGCCTCAAGATCGAAGAGACCCCGGTCTTCAAGGCAGACCGCGAGGCGGACGTCGTGTCTACAGCTCCGCGCAAGCTGCCGGTGTGGGATTCGGTGCGCAACCAACCGCGCCAGATCCTCCTGGGCGGGGCCTCCACCATGATGCTCTTCGCCTTCTTCTACATCGGCACGGCCTTCCTCAGCAGCTACGGCACCAACCCCGCGGGCCTGGCCCATAGCCGGCCAACCATCCTCTTCCTGGGAATTGTGGGCGCATTGTTCTTCGGAGCCGGCACGTTGGTGAGCGCCGTCCTCTCAGACCGGTTCGGCCGCCGGATAGTGATCGTCACGTCCTGCATCGTGGCGATCCCCTGGGCGCTCCTGCTCTTTCCGATCCTGGACATCGGCACCACCTGGTCATTCGCCGTCGGACTGTCGGGCACACTTCTCATCGTCGGCGGAGTCTACGGTCCTGTCGGTGCATTCCTGCCGGAACTCTTCGCCACCCGCTACCGTTACACCGGCGCCGGAATGGCCTACAACCTCGGAGCGCTGGTGGGCGGTGGCGTCACCCCGCTGGTAGCGGCGTCGCTGGGTGCCAGCCTGGGCAGTTACTCCATCGGCCTGCTTCTCGCTGGAGTGAGCGTGGTGAGCCTGCTCGCCACCTTCGGCCTCCCCGAAACCCGAGGCATCGATCTCGATGCCGTGTCCGGAAGCACAGCCTTGCGGTGACCAGCCGATCACCCGGATCGACATTGACGAGCGCCTCGTCAACGTCGCAGTTCGAAGTCCTCACATTCGGCGCCCCGGACGGGTCCCGCGTGCCGAGGGTCTTTAGCTGGCGGACGGCTCTGCTCCTTGCCTGTTCAGGATCGTGCCTGGGGAAGCAGTCGGCGCCGGGTGTGGATCTCGCCGTTGGCGGGCATGTTCCATGTTTGATTTCACTCAAACAGTGAAGATGGTGGTGGGCTTGTGGGCGCCGCCTTCCGTGAGCAGTTTGGTCATCTTCTTGGCGGCGTCGCCATGGCTGAAGAAGCGGACGCGGGTGTCGAACGCTGCCGCCTTGATGCCCTGAGCCGGCCGTTGCCCAACTGCGCCAGCAGTTCCGTGATTTTGGGGGGTGGGCCGCCAGCCGTTGATGGGGGAGCCGACGATGAGGAGATCGCCGCCTGACAGGTTCCCGGGGTTGAAGTCCGTCTCGGAAACCGCTGCAGCGCGGATAGGTTTTGAGGCCTTGTGCGATGGCCTCTGCAACCGCCTTGGTGTTCCCGTATGCGGAGTCGTAAACAACGTAGCCTTTTATGCGGTGATCACTACTTTCAGGGCGTTTGTCTCCGCGGCACGGGCGAAGGTGTCGTAGGCGTCCATGAACTGGTCAAAACGGAAGTGGTGCGTTGCGAACTTTTCCGCAGGGAGCTTTTTCTGGGCGACGAGTTTCAGCAGCATCGGAGTGGTGTTGGCGTTCACGAGTCCCATGCTGATGTTGATGTTCTGGATCCAGAGGTTCTCCACATGGAGTTCCACTGATTTGCCGTGTACCCCGACGTTGGCGACGTTCCCGCCCGGCCGGACGATCTCCGTGCACATGCTGAAGGTCGCGGGAATGCCCACTGCCTCGATGGCCACGTCCACGCCCTGGCCATCGGTCAGGCCCAGCACCTGTTCCTTCCAGTCGGCGTCGCCTGAAAGGACGACATCGGTGGCGCCAAACTCGCGGGACTTCTCTAGACGGTTCCCGTCAATGTCGATGGCGATGATGGTCGCCGCTCCATAGAGTCCGGCGGTGGCGATTGCTGCCAGCCCGACCGGACCCACCCCGACCACCGCTACCGTGTCGCCGGGCTTGACCCGGCCGTACTGGACCCCGATTTCGAAGCCCGTGGGGAGGATGTCCGACAGCATGACGGCCTGCTCGTCGCTTACGCCGTCGGGCAGCAGATGGAGGGAGTTTTCGGCGTATGGGACCCGCACGTATTCGGCTTGCGTGCCGTCGATCAGGTGGCCGAAGACCCAGCCGATGCCCGAGGCGCCCTCGTCGCCCATGCAGTGCGAATAGAGGCCGCTCTTGCAGTTGGCACAGTGCCCGCAGGACTTGATGCAGGAGATGATCACGCGGTCGCCCGGTTTCAGGCTAGTCACGGACGACCCGACCTCAGTAATGGTTCCCACTCCTTCGTGGCCCAGGATTCTTCCTTCCGTCACGGCCGGCACATCCCCTTTGAGGATGTGCAAATCCGTCCCGCAAATGGTGGTGGTGTCAACCTTGACAATGGCATCGGTGGGATTCCGGATCGCCGGATCGGGCACTTCCGTCCAGGACTTCTTCCCTGGGCCTCCGTAAACAATAGCTTTCATAACCGTTCCTGCCTGTTACTGATCATGGGGTCCACGGCGCGCGGAATGCTGCTCCACCTCAACGATGACGCCCGGTTGCCTCGCCGGTAAGGGACAAAAGTCCCGGAAGTCCGACGGCGGCGGCTCAGGTCGCCACATTGCCCGCGGTCCCGCCGGGCTCCAGTTGCCGGGAGATCAGGACAGGGGCCGTGGCGTGGTGAAGGACTGCGTGGGCATTTGACCCGATAGATCCTCAGAGGAGCCCCCGGCCCTTGCTGCCGACGACGATGAGGGCGGCACCGCGGGCGGCATTGAGGAGCGCCCGCGGGACGGAAGTATCCTGGGCAACGTGCTGGCTGATAGTCACGTCCGGAGCCAAGCCGCTGGCGTCGTGGGCGGCCGTCAGGAGGAGGCGACGGGCCGCTCCTTGGCCACCTCCGGCCTGGTTGGCCGTGCGGTCATGGGACCGTATGACGTGGATGATCATCAGGTCCGCTCCCGTAGCACTGGCCATGGCACAGGCAATACTCAGGGCGCCCGCCGACCCGGAAGAGTCAATTCCCACCACGATGCGCCCCTCCGGGTTCTTATCGAACCGGATGACCGCGACGGGGCAGGAGGCCGCCGCCGCGAGTTCCAGACTTACTGATCCCACCAGAAGTCCCATAAAGCCACCGATCCCGCGGCTGCCAAGAACCAGCATCCGCGCACCTTCCGCGATCCGACGGAGATGGCCTGCAGGAAGTCCGTACAGGAGGCTGCTCCGGATCCTGGCCCGGGGCGCCACGGACAGAGCCTCAGCTTTCCCCTCATCAAGGATGGCCTGCGCCTGATGTTGCAGCCCGCTTCCGGCTATGCCTTTGACGGGTCCAAGGTCGTTGGTCAGCAGTGGCCACAGTGAGGAATGAACCACCTGCAACTCACAGTCTGTGAGCGCTGCGTGCCGTGCAGCCCATCGCACAGCCAGGGCTGCCTCAGCCGATCCGTCGTAGCCAACTACCACGCGGTCAGGGGAGGGCATGGCTGGACCCGGCCTTGCCGCCGCCCTCCACGGAAGCCTGCCCGGGAGCAATCGAAATCCCTGCCGGCAGGTCTGAGCCATGCGCGACGAGGACAGGGCATTTTGCGTGCTCAGCCACCGTTGCGCTCACCGCACCCAGCAGCAGCCCTTCAAATCCGCCGCGGCCGCGGCTGCCCCCTACAACCATGTGCGCAGACCTGCTTTCTTCGACCAGGACCTTGGCCGCCGGCCCTTGGGACACCACCATTTCGAGCCTCGCAGGAGGAACACCGTGGAAGGCCTTGGCCACTGCCTCGGCACAGATTTTCCGGGCTTCTTCATCGGGGTTCCAGACCACCGGGGTGAAAGTGCCGAAGGCGATCTGGAACTGCTAGGAGGACATGGTCCGGGTACGGGCGTTGAGGAACGGGGCCAATGCGCCCGCCCAGCGCAGAGCGAGTGTGGAAGGAGCGCTTCCGTCTACGCCCACCACGATTGGCGGCAGTTCAGCCGCCGATGGCATCGTGTTCCTCGGCCTCCTGGCTAACCACCAGCACAGGGCAGTGCGCATGGGCTGCACACGCTGCGCTGACGGAGCCCATGAGCTGGCCAAAGAGGCCGCCGTGGCCGCGTCGACCAACGACGAGCATTTGGGCGTTCCGGCTTTCGTCAACCAGGACCTTCGCAGGCGATCCCACTTTGACAGCTGTCGTGAGATGTTCTGGGCGCTCCGCGCCGTAGGCCCTGTCGATGGCCTGTTCCATGAGGCGTTTGGCGATGGCCTCAAGCTCGGCCGTTGTATCGATGTAACCCGGAGGCAGGTGCGCGGGCAGGTAGAAGTCGGAGAAGCCCAGGCATGTGACGACGTGCAACGGTGCGGCCAGTGCGGACGCCAGGCGCCCGGCGAGGCGCAGCGCCGCGGGGGAGTATTCGGAACCGTCGATTCCGACAAGGATGCGATCGTAATCACTCATGGCAGTACCTTCCCCCAGGATCCGGCGGTGGCCTAGGGCCGAAGGTCACTGAAGGCACACGGTTTCCGGCGGCGCCTCAGGCTGGTCGAAGCAACACTGCGGCCCCCGTGAACCGGTCCAGGGACAGGTCCAGCAATGCCTGGTCTGCCTTTGTCCACTGATAGGGGATAGTGGTGGGGCGGAGCGGTATTTGCTCTGCCAGCGCGAGGAGTTCCCGCCCGTCGGCTCTGGTATTGGCCGTGACGCTGCGCAGGCGGCGCTCCTGAAAAAGGTCCTTTTGATAGTCCAGGACCGGGATGTCGCTCAAGTGGATGCCTGCGACGGCGAGGGTTCCTCCGCGGTCCAGAGCTCGAAGCGCGATTGGTACCAGCCGGCCCGCAGGAGCGAAGAGGATGGCCGCGTCCAGCAGCTCAGGCGGGACTGCTTCAGCGGGCCCGGCGAACTTTGCCCCCAGTTCAAGGGCCAGCCTCTGCGCCGCCGCCGACCGTGTCATGACATAGACGCTTGCACCCTCGTAGATAGCCATCTGCGCCGTCAGGTGGGCCGATCCGCCAAAGCCATAAATGCCGAGTTTGCCTCCCGGCGGAAGGCCGGAGGAACGAAGCGCCCGATAACCGATGATCCCGGAACACAGCAAGGGCGCCGCTTGCTCATCGGTAAATGCTTCGGGTATCCGGTACGCGTAATCCTCGTGGACGGTCATCAGCTCCGCGTAGCCGCCGTCGGCATCCCATCCGGTAAATGTCGGTGCCAGGCAGAGGTTCTCGGACCCGCGCCGGCAGAAACGGCAGGAGCCGCAGGTGCGGGCCAGCCAAGCTGCTCCCACACGCTCGCCGGGCCGGAACCTGAAGCTGCCTGCTCCCAGCCCCACCACCTCGGCGACCACTTCATGGCCAGGGATCCGGCAGGAGCCATGGGGCGGCAGGTCTCCTTCAGCCAGGTGGAGATCTGTGCGGCAGACTCCACAAGCAAGTACAGAGAGCAGGACCTCGCCCGGCCCCGGGGACGGATCGGGGCGCTCGCCCATCCGCAATGGGCCTGACGCGATGGGACCAGGATCCTCAACCCACCATGCCCGCATGAACCGGTTATTCCAATCCGGCGCGGGTGGCCTCATCCAAAGGACCGCCCCAAGTCAGCGGCGCGGCAAGCCTGAACCGCCGTCCACTGACACTCTCCGGGACAATACGGAGGAAATGGTCTTTCCGGCCCGTGTCCCAGGGGAACAGTAACTGTCCTACGGAGTCCAGGAGTTCAGGGGTCCGGGTCAGGGCTGTGGCCGGCCCTTTCACGACGACGCTCCAAGCCACGCCGCCGTCGGTGTCGGCACCGTCGGCTTCAAGTGCCACCTGCTTGCCCAGGGCGGATGCAAGCTTGGTGCCCGCACCCGTCCGGAAGACCAGTGATTCATGGTGGACCTTGTAGTTGATAGGAAAGATCTCCGGGTGGTCGTTCACCCACACGGCAAGGCGGCCTACCGATTCGCCTTGCAGCAACCGCCAGCACTCCTCAGCTGGCAGCACGGCGGTCTCCGGTATCGGTGCATCTGTGGTCATGGCCAAGATCATACGGAGCAGCTGGCCCCCTATGTAGGGCACAAAGACCCTTAACCAATCCCACGCGGAGCCTAGATGATCGTTCCTTGTGGGGAGTAGTCTGTGTGCACCGGCAGACCGGGCCACATGGATGTCTCCATCGAGCAAGGCGGTTTCATTGAACCAGCCCACTCAACCGACCGGGACGGGTTCCCGGCAACCTGTCGCGGGCTCGCGGACCGACGAACTTCTTACCGACTTTGTTGACCGTGCCGGGGAGCTGGTGAGCGCCCAACAGCGGATGCAGGGGCTTCTGAGTGCCGTTGTTGCATTGGCTGAGGACCTCAGCCTAGAGGCCGTTCTGCACCGGGTGGTTAGTTCAGCCTGTCACCTTCTCCAGGCTGAATACGGAGCATTGGGAGTCATTGGAAGCGACCACGCGCTGAGCCATTTCATCACTGTGGGGATAGATGAGGAACTCGCCCGTAAGATTGGTCCCCTCCCCACAGGTCATGGCGTTCTCGGCTTGTTGATCCGCGATCCGAAGCCGCTGCGGTTGCATGATCTTAGCCAACATCCGGATGCCTACGGGTTTCCCAAGAATCATCCGCCGATGAAATCTTTCCTCGGCGTGCCTGTCAGGGTGAGGGATATTGTGTTCGGCAACCTTTACCTGACCCAAAAAAGGGACGGCGGCGACTTCACGGACGAAGACGAGGAGCTGGCCGAGGCACTTGCCGCGGCCGCCGGCGTCGCAATCGAAAACGCCAGGCTCTATGACGATGCCCGGCGCAGAACCGCGTGGCTGCAGGCGTGCATGGATGTGACCGGGAAGATGATGGGCGACGAGGAGACGCCGGAGGGCCAGAACGGGGGACTGGACATGATCGCCGCCAGAGCACTCCGGGAGTCCAGTTCCGCCCTTGCCCTCATCCTGGTCCAGGAGGACACTTCCAACTTGTTCCGCATCGCGGGAGCAGCGGGAAACCTCGCTCCGCAGTGGGTAGGACGGCTTTTGTCGTTTGACTCTGTGGAAATCGACACCGTCCTCGCTACGGGCAAGGCCGTTGTGGTTGAAGACGCATCGTCCGCTCTCGGCGGCGGCGAGGGGCTCGTTGCGGGCCGGCTGCTGGTCATAGACCTTAGCGCCCGCGGTACCCACCACGGGCTCCTGGTCCTCCAGCGTGAACTGGCTTCCGGGACATTCAGCAGGACGGACCTGGAAATGGGTCCCGTGTTCGGTTCGCATGTGGCGTTGGCCCTCGAACTGGCGCGTGCGCATCGGATGCGGGAGCAATTTGCCGTGTTCAGCGACAGGGACCGGATCGCCCGCGACCTGCATGACCTCGTCATTCAGCGTGTGTTCGCAGCTGGGCTCAGCATCCAAAGCCTCCGGCGTTTCATCACGGGTGACTCCGCAGCCAGGACGATCCAGACTGTGACAGCCGAACTTGACGAGACTATCCGGGAGCTTCGCAACACCATTTATTCGCTGAGTGACTCCGAGACCGGGAAGGAACTTCTCAGTAGCCGTGTCCTCCAGGTGGTCCGCAGCGGTGCGCAGTCCCTGCCGTTTGTCCCCCTGCTGACGCTGACGGGGCCTATCGACGCGATCCGGGACGAGGAAACTGTCCTGAACATTTTGGCTGTCATCACCGAAGGGCTGAGCAACGCTGTTCGCCACTCGGGAGCGGACTCGATCCGCGTTTCAGTTTCCGTGGAGGAAGGATTCGTGTGCGTCGTGATCCAGGACAACGGCACAGGATTCAGGATACTTTCGCCTGGCAACGGACTGTCGAACATGGAATACAGGGCCCGGACGCTGGGCGGCACTTTCGAGGTGTCCAGCTCCTCGGAGACGGGAACGGTCTTGACCTGGAAGGCTCCGGTTTTTTGACTGTTACCGGTCAGGGGAGGAATGCTGCGCCATGTGGACCGCGGCCTGCGTCCGCCGCTCGAAACCCAGCTTCGCGAGCAGGGACGAGACGTAGTTTTTCACTGTCTTTTCCGCCAGCAGCATGCGTTCTCCGATCTGGCGGTTCGTCAGGCCTTCCCCGACCAGTTCCAGCACCCTGCGCTCCTGCCGGGTCAATGACGCGACCCTTGGGTCCACTCGCTCAGGTTCTGTCAGTCCCTGAACGATCCTAGCTTTCAGGTCGGCATCAAACAGGGATTCACCCCTGGCAGCGCGACGCAGGGCACCGATCAGGTCCGAACCACCTATTTCCTTGAGAACGTACCCTGAGGCCCCGGCCAGGACCGCACCGCGGAGCGCCTGCTCATCGTCATAGCTTGTAAGAATCAGGCAATTGATCGTTTCGTCAACTGAATGGACATCGCGGCAGACCTCGATGCCTGTCCCGTCCGGCAACCGCGCATCAAGGATTGCCACGTCCGGCTGCAGCGCTGGAATTCGGCGTGCCGCTTCGGCGGCGGAGCCGGACATGCCGACGACCACGAATCCTTCGCTTTCCAGGAGGTCCTGGAGTCCCCGGCGGACCAGTTCATGATCGTCCAGGATGAACACCCTAATGCCGATGTTGGGCGAGGCAACCTCGTGCTCCGCTGCTGCAGTGGCGTTCATTCCTATCCCTTCCGCGCCGCCGTTACAAGGACAACAAAGGTGCCCCGCCTGCGCCTGACTCATTCTTTAGGAACAGCCAAGATGCCACAAGGGTCCAATGACCCGAACGGAGTGCGGCGGGAGGGTGTGACCAATGGCCCTACCCCTGCCGCTGGATCCGGGAGAACGTTGTGCCACCGACCGTTTCGGGTCCGCGGCCCACCCGTTTTTCTCGGAAAAGAGCAGGAATGAAGGATAAGAACGAGGCCACTCTCCGCTTCCTGGGGGCAACTGACACCGTGACGGGGTCCCGGTACCTCGTGGATTCGGGTGGACAGCGGATTCTCATCGACTGCGGGCTGTTCCAAGGATTCAAACGCATCCGTGTCCGCAACCGGGCACCCTTTCCGGTACCCCCGGCATCCATTGACGCAGTTCTGCTGACCCACGCCCACCTGGACCACACAGGCTACGTACCGGCACTGGTCAGGGACGGCTTCCGGGGGCGAGTCCACGCTACTGCGGCCACTACGGAACTGTGCACGCTCCTTCTGCCTGACAGCGGACACCTCCAGGAGGAGGAAGCGCGCTACGCGGACCTGCACGAATATTCATCCCATCACCCCGCCGTCCCGGTTTACACAGCCGCCGATGCCGTGCGGTCCCTGAACAGCTTCGAGTCGCACGATTTTGACACACCCCTCGACCTGGGGGGCGGCATCCAGGCCACTTTTGTGCCGGCAGGGCACATCCTGGGCGCCTCGCAGATACGGCTGACTGTCCAGGGCACGCGCGTGCACTTCACCGGGGACCTCGGCCGGCCCCATGATCCACTGATGCACCGCCCGCGGGCACTCGAAGCCACCGATGTCCTGGTGACCGAGTCCACGTACGGCAACCGGACCCACCCGGAGACAAATCCGGAGGACGAACTAGGCGAAGTCATAGACAGGGCAGCCAAGCGGGGAGGGGTTGTCCTCGTCGCCGCCTTTGCGGTGGGAAGGGCAGAGACACTGATGCTGCATCTCTCGCGCCTCCGGCGGCGCGGGGCGATCCCGGACATCCCCATTTACCTCAATAGCCCGATGGCCATCGACGCGTCGGGAATGTACCAGAGGCACCCCGAAGAACACCGGCTGCATGAACGCGAGTTTACAGAGATGTATCGGGTGGCCACCATGACCCGGAGCGTGGATGATTCCAAACTGCTGAACCTGCGCGGCGGCCCCATGGTGATCATCTCGGCGAGCGGCATGCTCACGGGCGGCCGGATCCTGCACCATCTGCAGGCGTACGGATCTGACCCCAGGAACGTGGTGGTGCTCAGCGGATATCAGGCCGCGGGGACGCGTGGTGCCGTTCTTGCGGGCGGTGCACAGCAGTTACGGATCTTCGGTCAGGACATTCCCATCAAAGCCGAAGTCGTTTTGTTGGACAGCCTTTCGGCGCATGCGGATTCCAATGAAATCGTCGATTGGATGCGCGCAGCCCCACAAGCTCCTCGTATGACCTATGTCACCCACGGGGAGCCGGACGCGTCAGACGCCTTGCGGGTTCGCGTCAGACGTGAACTGGGTTGGAACGTCCGGGTTCCTGAGCACCTTGAAGCCGTATCGCTGAAAAACCCGCGCTAGAGTGCCTGAAGGCGGGATCATCAGGCACCCTTTCCCTATGGAAAAATCCTGAGCGCGGTGTCCCAGTTGAAGTGTTCATGCTCAGGGCTGACCTGCAGGCCCATGACAACCAGCATGAAGGCTTCAAGTTCGCGCGAACGCCGAAGTGGACCGACGTCGATGGGCCTGAGCCCTGCGGCCGCTGCCACGGCGCTGACTTTCTCCTTGGCTTGCTCCGAGTCGCCGGCAATGAAAACGTCCAGATGTTGCCCGCCGACCTTTCCAGCCTCCAAGGTGGTGGGGAACGTAGTGTTGAACGCTTTAACCACCTCCGCACGTCCGTTCAACAGGCGGGCTGTTTCTTCGGCCGCGGACATGCCAGGCTCCGTGGTCAGCCGATCGAAATTCGAGACGTCCACGGTGTTGCTGATATCTACGACGACCCGGCCGTCAAGAGAGTCACCAATTTCCAGGATGGCGTTATGCACTTCCTTGTGCGGGATGGCCAGGAAGATTATTGCTCCCGTGATGGCGGCCCCCGTCACGCCTCCTGTGGCGCCGGGTCCGAGGCTCTCGACCAGCGCCCGTGTTTTGGAGCCGTCACGGCCAAGAATCTGTACGGGGTTGTTCCCTCGCAGCATCGCCGTGGCGAGTGCGCGGGCCATGTGCCCGCTGCCGAGAATGCTGATGTTGGTCATGATCTTCCTTTACTGGAAACGCCGCGGACTGCGTGTCCATCCAGTAGACATTGTCACTCGGGTCCGGCAACAGGGACGAAAGCCCCGGAACCCGTGGCGGGGGCTTAAGGCACTGGCAGTTCAGTGCCTCAGCGAGAGACTGGTGTAAGTGGTGTGATGAAGGGGGCAGGAGTTGAAGGCGCATGAAGTCCTGGCCGGGGCTGACGGCTCCAGCACGGGCCAAATGGCGGCGGACTGGGCTGCGCAGAGGGCGGGCCGGCTAGGCCTCCGTCTGCATTTGGTGCGGGCGGTGCCCGAACCCTCGTACTTCAGACTGCCTGTGCAATATGGGGAGGCGGTGGCCGAGGCGCAGGCGCTGCTGGGCCTTGAGCGTGGCAGGGTGGCCGCTCGGAATCCAACGCTGCAAATCATCACCAGCTGGCAGCCGGGTGAGCCGGCACCGGTGCTGAGCCGGTTGTCCGTTGGCGCCGAGATTGTAGTTATGGGTTCGGACCGGTCAGCAGACAGGCGAGGCGAGGGATTCGGGTCAGTAAGCTTCCAGGCCGCGGTCCTGTGTCGAAGTCCCGTCGCAGTCATTCCGGCTCCCAGGGTGGCCAACCGAACAGGGGTAGTGGTTGGCATCGACGGATCGGCAGACTCCGAAATCGCCCTGAAGGTGGCGGCGGAGGAGGCGAGCCGGACCGGAGAGGGACTGACAGTGCTGCATGCGGTGTCGAAGACGCCGCCCCCGGCCAGCCGTACGCCTGATCCCCACGCACTCATCTCAGAAGCAGTAGGCAGCATCCGGGACATGTTTCCGGGGCTTCCTGTCCGCGGAGCACTGGAATCCGATGACTCACCTGCCGATGTGCTCGTACGTTCTGCGGCACAGGCCAGCCTATTGGTGATTGGCTGCTGGGGACGGGGCGGACTTCGAAAACCCGTCGGTTCCATCGCCGAGAAGGTTCTGATGCGGTTGCCTTGTCCCACCATCATCACGCGGTCTGCATCTCAACCGGCCCCGTGATTCCAGCCGGCAGTTGCAGTTGCCAGGCATGACCTTTGGCCCTACAGACGGGCGCACCGACGCGTAACGCTGGAGGAGACTCAAGCGTTAGTGTGCTGGGCCAAAGACGATGTTTCGATGACGGAGTACACCCATGAAAGCTCGCTCAATCATCATGCTCATTCTCGGCATTTTGTTCTCGATGCTGGGTATCGGGTTGCTCTTCGGCGGCATAGGTGCCTCGTGGGTCAATGCACTCCAGGACGACGGCGGCTACCTCACCTCACCGAGTGAGCGATTCGACGTTGATTCCTCAGCGATCATTTCCGCGCGGCCGGACAACATGCGTGATGACGCCTACCCTGGGCCTTTGCCCTTTGATGTGGGCAGCATCCGGATCTGGGCGGAATCCGCTAATCCCGGCAAGGAGATCTTTGTCGGCATAGCCCCCCGGTCTGACGTGGAGCGCTACCTGTCCGGGGCCAACTACTCCGAACTGCTGGACGTCAGTTTCCGGCCCTTCCATGTTGAGTATCGGGAAACCCAGGGAACACAACAACCGCCTCTTCCGTCCGGGCAGGACTTTTGGGTGGCATCCGCTTCGGGAGCCGGTGAACAGGAACTGGACTGGAATATCCAGTCGGGGAACTGGTCAGTGGTGGTAATGAATGCCGATGCCAGCCCTGACGTTCGCGCCGACCTGAAGGCAGGGTTCCGGTCTGAGCTTTTTGGCCCGATAGCCGCCGGCCTACTGGCAGCAGGAGCCATTCTGCTAGTTATCGGGGTTCCGCTGCTGATCTTTGGCGCCCAAGGACTGGGCAGGCATGCGCCGGGGGCGGCCCACCCTGGAGCCCCAGTGCCAGCGCCCGTAGGGTCTCCAATGGCAGGGACCGCAGCGCCCGCGGCATTTGCCGGCCCCGCAGTCCAGCCGCCCCCGACCTATTCCGCTGCGGAGTGGGCGCCGTACCCGGCCCGGCTTCGGGGAGAACTCGACCCGGTCCTGTCCAGGTGGCTGTGGCTGGTGAAGTGGTTCCTCGCCATACCGCACTTCTTTGTACTGTTTTTCCTCTGGTTCGCCTTTGTCGTAGTGACTGTCATCGCGGGTTTCGCCATCCTGTTTACAGGACGCTTTCCCCGTTCCCTTTTCGATTTCAACGTAGGCGTGCTGCGTTGGAACTGGCGAGTGGCTTTCTATGCCTACTCCGCGCTGGGAACGGACAAGTACCCGCCATTTACACTGGCGAGGACGGACTACCCGGCCGATTTCGAGGTTGATTACCCGGAGCGGCTTTCCCGTGGGCTCGTGCTGGTTAAATGGTGGCTCCTGGCGCTGCCCCACCTGATAATCATTGCGGCCCTGACCGGCACCAGCACCGTTCGCTGGAGCGACCCCCAGCCTTCCGGCATCAGGTACGAGACCGGTACCGGGTTTTCGCTGGTCGGCTTCCTGGTTCTTGTCGCTGCGGTGATCCTGCTCTTCAGCGGCCGCTACCAGCGCCCGCTGTTCGACCTGCTTTTGGGCTTCAACCGCTGGATTTACCGGGTCATCACCTACGTCTCCCTGATGCGTGATGAATATCCGCCATTCCGCCTGGACCAGGGCGCCCGGGAAGTCCACGAGCGTTATCCACTAGCAGCCGACGCCAATGCGGTGCGCCCGGCAGCCCCGCCGGATGGACCCCTGCCGCCGGACGGTCCTATCCCGCCGGTTGGTCCTACAGCGCGCAGTTGAGGCTCCGTTGCAGCAGGAGGGCACCCCCCAGTGCCAGCAACTCCGCCATACCTTCAGCAGTGGCCAATCCTTCCACCGCCTGCGCGGCCGCCCAAGCCGATGAGTTCCAGTACCTCATCGGTCCTGGAACTGAGTTTTCGGCACCGACCCAATGGGTCCGAAGGCCCCTGGATGTGACCGCTGGACGGCCGTAGGGTCGACATCATGACTCTGACTGCCTTGCGGACCGCGATGATTCGTTTTCCATTGGTGGCCGGCACGGTCGTGGCGGGGGCGGCCGTTGCGGTGCTCCTGGCCGCAGGGCAGGAATCGGCAGCCCAATGGATGACAAGCGCCTACGCCCTCCTGCTTGCGATCTTTCGGTCCGGCTCCATGGTTAAGGCACTGCGCAACGGCCGATGGGGGATTGACCTCCTGGCGGTGACTGCCATTGCTGCGACCGTGGCCGTAGGGGAGTAGGTGGCAGCCCTGATCATCGTGCTGATGCTGGCCGGGGGTGAAGCCCTGGAAGAGATCGCCCAGGGGCGTGCTACCCGGGAACTGAGGTCCCTGCTCGAGCGAGTCCCGCAAACGGCCCACCGTGAATTGCCGGGTTTGCCCCCGGAAGACATCCCGGCCGGGGACGTCCGCCGAGGCGACATCCTCCTGATCAAGCCATCGGAGGTGGTTCCCGTGGACGGGCTGCTTCTTACGGCGGCCGGCAGTTTCGACGAATCCACTTTGGCTGGTGAGAGCTTGCCCGTTGAACACGCAAAGGGCGATACGCTGCTCAGCGGATCCGTCAACGGCGACAACGCCGTGCACATGAAGGCGACCTCCACGGCGAAAGACTCTCAGTACAGCCAGATCGTGGCCTTGGTCCAGGAGGCGGCGTCGAGCCGGCCGCCAGTGGTCCGGCTCGCTGACAAGTACGCCATTCCGTTCACGATCCTCGCCTTCGCCTTGGCCGGGATCGGCTGGTATTTCAGCCAGGACCCGGTCCGGTTCGCACAGGTCCTTGTTGTCGCCACACCCTGCCCGCTGCTCATCGCAGCCCCCGTGGCATTCCTCGCCGGCACCAGCCGGGCGGCACACTCGGGAATCATCATCAAGAACGGCGGTACCCTCGAACAGCTTGCCCGGGTGCGGACGGCCGTCTTCGACAAGACAGGCACGCTCACCCACGGCCGGCCCACCTTGCACGGCATGTGGGTTCACCGGCAGCATCCGGGCTGGTGACCGAGGACCGGCTGCTGCAACTGGCCGCTTCGGCAGAGCAGTACTCTTCCCATGTCCTTGCCTCCTCTGTGATTGATGCCGCACGGCACCGCGGGCTTGACCTGCTGGAGGGCAGCAACGCGTTTGAACACGCCACCCAGGGGGTCACGGCCACCTGCGGCGACCAAACGGTGGTGGTGGGTAAACCTGACTTTGTCCGTTCCGTCACCTCGGGGTTCGAGGAGGCCGAGGTGGCCGGTGGACAACTGGCGGTCTATGTGGGCGTTGACGGCCGTTTCGGGGGAGCGCTGATCATGAGTGACCCGCTCCGGGACAATGCGGTGAGTACGCTGGCTGACCTGCGCCGGCTGGGCGTTCGGGAAACGCTGCTGCTCACCGGCGACGCGCGGGCCACTGCCGAACAAATTGCGTCCAAGGCCGGGATTTCACGGTTCCAGGCAAGTTGTTTGCCCGGGGACAAGGTTTCCATCGTCGCGGGACTGTGGGAACGCCCGGTCATGATGGTGGGCGACGGCGTCAACGACGCTCCGGTCCTGGCTGCCGCCGATGTTGGTGTCGCCATGGGTGCCAAAGGGTCAACCGCGGCGAGCGAGTCTGCCGACGTCGTCATCATGCTTGACGACCTATCCAAGGCGGCGCTGGCAGTCGACATCGGGCAGCGCACGGTCCGGATAGCGCTGGCGAGCATTTGGATAGGCATCCTGCTGAGCATCGGCCTGATGGTAGCAGCGGTATTCGGATACATTCCAGCTGTGGCCGGCGCCCTCCTCCAGGAGCTTGTCGATCTGGCCAGGATCCTGAACGCGCTTCGTGCCCTGCGCGATGGCCGCCGTCCAACCGCGACGGCGGTGGGCGGCCCGCCGGTGAGCGTTGCGGCAGTGAGGTAACGGCCGACGTCGTGCCTAAACCTGGCGTGACTTCCCCTGTCGCAGGGACGTTTATTTCCCCGCTGAGTCCAGCGGTGGCCACCAGCCGGATGGGGGATTGATGACAAACCGACGGCCGCTGACCTCCGTGGGCGTTACACGCACCAGGTGGTCCTTGCTACCCGCCTCCCAGGGTGACAGCCCGGCGTCGGCTGCTTCCCGGAAATCCTCCTGCGCGCCCACAACCGTGGCAGTCCCCTTGATGATGACGCTCCATGCGATGGTGCCGTAGCTATTCAGGCCGTCGGCTTCCAGTGCGACCGGACTTTCGGCAAGCACCGCATCCAGTTTGGTACCCGGGCCTGTACGGAAGACGACTGTCCCATAGTCGGGGACGTAGTTCACGGGGAAAATTTCGGGCCCGCCAGCTGTTGTTACGGCGACCCGGCAGACCGAAGCCGAACGGAGGTATTTCCAGCAGTCATGAATGTCCAGGGCTTCAGTTTTCTGGCCTGCGTCGTTGCCTTGCATGCTGCCGGGCCCCTACTTCTTGTGCTTCACACGTTGGATGGGGGTTATCACCGTAGGGCACGGCGGATGAGTAAGAACCGCGTGGGCTGTGGAACCGAGCAGCAGCCGTTTGAAGCCGCCCCGGCCGCGGCTTCCCACCACGAGCATCCGGGCGGACGCTGCGGCCTGTACCAGCGCCACGGCCGGTTCCATTTCGGTTTCGAGGACTTTGTGCACCACAAGGTCCGGATAATCCTCGCCGAGGCCGGAGATTGTTTCGGACAGCACGACCTGCTCCTCATCCTGAACCCGTTGGGCCAGATGCTCGGTGAGGGCGGCACTGTCGATCCATCGGTCGGGCCCCCGGGAAGCGTAGACCACTGTCAACTCCTGGCCTTCCCGGTCTGCCTCCGCGGCAGCGAACGCAACGGCCTGGGTGGCTTCTTCCGACCCATCAACGCCTACGACCACGCCCTGCCGGCCTTCGATCTCGTGGTCTCCGATGACTGCGACTGGACACTTCGCTGCGGCGGCGACCTGCAGGGCCCGGTCGGTCAGCGAACCACCCAAATGGGGGGCGCCGGAACCTACCACAAGCATTGACACCTTGGTCGAGTACTTACCCAGCGAGCCGGCGACGCCTCCTTCCAGGACTTTGGTGGTGATCTCAACCGGAACGGTTCCCCTAACGCGCCCGGCGGCGGTTTCCAAAAGTTCGTCGGCCTTCTCCAGCAGCATTCCAGTCCAGGGCATGGGCTCCGCCACCCAGCGATCGTCCACTACGTGGAGGATCACCAGGGCCACGTGGGCGCGCGCGGCCCGCTGCGCAGCCCACCGTACGGCCGCTTGGCTCTGGGCAGAATCATTGGTGGCGACGGCGATTGTGGAGGATCTCACGGCTGGCCTTCCTGTGACTTTTGTTCGGGACTGTGGACGACGAGGACCGGGCAGTGCGCGTGGGCAACGCAGGCCGAGCTGACGGATCCCAGGAGCAGGCCACCGAATCCGCCATGGCCGCGCCTGCCGACGACGATCATGTCAGCGTGGCGGCTGGCGTCAATGAGCGCATCTCTGGGGTGGCCCCTGACGACACGAGGAATGACGTTCGTGGGCGTCTCCGGACCGAACGCCTTTTCCATCGCTTCGTTGAGGATCAGCTCCACACGTTCCTCGAAGCGGTCTATGCCCATTGCGACGTAGCCGGCGTAAACCTGTGGATCGTCCCAGCAGGCGGTGGCCAGCACTTTGGCCCCAACCGGGACGGCCAGTCGCTGGGCCTGCCGGAGCGCCTCCACCGAGGCATCCGACCCGTCCACCCCCACCACGAACCTGGCATCCTGCAACGCTGACTCCACTATGACCGCTTCCCTTCATTACACGATTGCTCCCCTCCAGCCTGAAACGTGAGCTAGTGGACTTGTAGGGCCAAAAGTCACCTAGAAACCGGAGGAACTGCCTGAGCTTGAAAAGCTTTGGCATGGCCAAAGGCACGACTCGCTATCCCTCAGGTTGGGCAGCCGGCTCTGCGTTCTGCCAGAGTCCGATCACGTTTCCTTCAAAATGCACTAGTCCACCCATTGCAGTCACCTAGTTTCCAGAAGGGATAACGCCGCTTACCGGCCCATCATTGAAGACGATATTTCTGTTTTCCAAGGGAATTACCTCGATGGGGGCTAGCTGACCGGTCGCCGGACCGATCACCAGTAGAACGTGCTGGGCGGTGACGCCGGCAAGTGCCGTGACCACCCGGTCGACCAGCCCAGGCTCCGGTGGAAGGTCGACTCCCGCCGGCAGCGGTTCGAGGCCGGCATCGGCCCTTCTCCACACAGTTACCCTGGCGCCGTTCGCGGCGGTGATCGCCTTGGACAATGCCGCCGGATCGAACGCCGTCACCAACGTGACCCGGTCGATGATATGCGCGCTGGTCAGGGACGCGGCTGCCAGGAGTACGCGCTCGCGCCGCCACAGGGCAAAGTGATACGCGGCAACGAGGCCCGCTGCCACCAGGAGGCCGAACGGCGCCCGGATGCGGTCCAGGAAGCTGCCTCCGGTCACATCGCCAAGGAGGAACTCGAAGATCCGGTACCCGATCACCAGGAGGGCAATGAGCGCCACCACGGCACTAATGCCGAAGAACACGATGAGGTAAATGCGCCTGCCGGGAGGAATGGCGTCCGCGCTTGGCCGTTGGCTCCCCGGCTTCCACACCTGCCACCAGACGGGTCCTCCCACCAGGAGGGAACTGATGCCACCCAGCAGCAGGGTGCGCGTGCCGCTCCCCGCAAGGGGAGAAACCGTCATGGCCAACGTTGCATTGATAACAGTGCCAATGCCGGACGCGGCTGCCGCCAGTGCAACGCCCGACGTCACGAGCCGCCCTGCGCGCCGCGTGGCAACGGAACGACGCGCCCCACTGATGCGGTGATATCGCCACACCAAGGCGCCGACGGCGGCAGCGGCGATAGCCGAGCCCAGCGGAGCCAGCAGTTCACTCATGGGGTCACCCCGGTCGAATGCCGTTCTCAGCAGCACAAAAACCACGCCGCCTGATCCGCCGAGCGCCGTGATGCCCGCAGCGAAGATCCCGACGGCAATCAGTGCTACGTCCATCAGCGTGGTCTCCAGTTTGCGGCCGCCACCCTTGAACCAGTGCCACCACCACACGATGCTTCCGCCAGCGGCCCAAACTAGCGCCCGCAGCACAGACTGCCACCACGCTTCCGTCCCCGGCGTGAGGCTGGTGAAGCCCCGGATTGCGACGTCGAGCAAGCCGCCCAGGGCCGTGATGGCGGCGAACGCGCCCGTGAGCAGTCCGAAGGCCGTACCGATAACGGCCGGGACGTCGTCAAGATTGACGGGATGTTTGACGGGGTGCCGCCACATCCAACGGTGCCAGATCCATATTCCGGCCCAGACAAGGCCACCGGACAACGGCGAATGCCACCGGGGTTCTTGCTGGCCGATGAAGGACGCCGCCAACCCCAGGAGGGCCGTCACGGACACGATCAGGGACACCGCGTAGGCGGCGGCCAGGTAGAGGCCCCACCCCGCTGAGATGCGTTCCGCGCCGTCGTCGAGCCTTTTCCAGACAACCCACCACAGGAGCGCGGCGAGCGGTCCGCCGATCAACGTGAAGGCAAGGGAGCGGGCAAGTCCGGCCACATCACTGGAGGCCAGCAGCGCGCCCGTGCTGAACAGGCGCTCAAAAAGGCCGCTGAGCCCGACAGCCGCGATCACCACCAAGGCAAACAGCAGTATGTAGAGGATCAGGCGGCGGAGGGTGAGTTGGGCGGACCCTGCCGTTGAAGCTGTTGTGGAGACTCGGGAAGTCATTGCTTCAAGGTCGATCCGGTGCAGGACAGAAGCTGGTACGGTGCCTGGTCGACCAGCCATTTGCCATCGGTCTTCACTAGGGAGAAGCGGTCCTCCATCTCGTATTCGGAGGGTCCGAATGGGCCACCCGAGCCTGAACTGACGATAGAGACCTTCACCAGGGCCGTGCTGTCCCGCTCGGTGGTTGCGATCAAGACAATCCGGGTGGGCAGCGGGCCGCTTTCGCGGAACCCGCTGCAGGAGGAGCGGGCAGCCTCCGTGAGGTAGGAATCGGCAGTGGCCGTGTCGCCGTCGATGACCGCCGTGCTGTACCGCTGGACAACGCCCGCAGGCGTGGACTCATCCAGCACCTCTGGTTCTCCGCGGGTGAAAACGACTGCCAGCGCGACGATCACCAACAGGGCTATCGCGGACACGATAAAAAGGAGGACCCGGTACGGCTTTCCCGCCGCAGCGTTCATGCCGTCAGTATCGCGCACTAGCAGCCCCTTTGCATGTGTCTTCTGGCCCTCGTTCAGCAGGCTCACAAGTTTCCGGCGTGCCCCGGGGAAACGAGACCCATCAGCAGGAGAAGAAGACCAAGCTCAGCCAGTCCGGCCGCGAAATACTTTTCTCCAGCATCTATTCGACCGAGGTGTTGTGTCGAACCTCAGGATTGGGCGGCCGCTTCACCCACCGGAGTCGCGGAGAGCCGATACGGCGCGATGCGATTGATCCACCGGCTGCCATGGCGATGAAGCCAGCGGCGCCAAGTGCCGTGGACATCAGCGCAGCTCCGATCATCAAGATGACAAAGCCGGTTGAAGTGAGCAGCACCGCGCCGGCCAGGATCCAGCCATTGGACGCTGGCCGCGGCGGCTGCCCCAAGCGTGCGGCGAGCTGCGGGTCATCCTCGAGCAACTGGCGCCCAATCTCGTTGAGCTGGCCACGCTCGCGCCTGGAAAGCGACATTTGTACCCTCCTGAACGTGCATTGGACGCATGAGTCCGACGTCAATATCCAGTGTGCAGCCGGCCTCCATACGCGGGTAGGGGCGAACGTCCCGAACGATTACAGGCGCCTCGACTCTGGATATGGTTGGCAGGCAGGGTAAAGCGGAGGTATGTGCAATGGCGGCGAAACCCCTCCCGTCCACTTCCGTCGGCTGGTGCCGGGATCGGCGAGCAATGGCGCGCGGATAAACTCATCGCTTCGCTGCGCGGCGCTGCCTGGCGGTCCCGGACCGCCGGGGCCGGGACCAAGGGCGACCGCCGCTATTCCTGGGCACGGACCCGCATCAACGGACCCGCCGAAACCGGAGAACACTGGTTGCTGGCCCGCCGGTCCCTGAAAGACCCGACCGACCTGGCCTACTACATTTGCCACGGCCCGAACCGGGTCTCGCTGGCCGAGCTGGTCAGGATCGCCGGCGCCCGGTGGGCGATCGAAGAAACCTTCCACCCTCCAAGGGCGAAACCGGACTGGACCACGGCCAGGTGCGCCAATACACCGGCTGGTACCGCCACATCACCCTCTCCATGTTCGCCAGGCCTTTCTGACCGTGATCCGCTCCAAAAAAGGGGCCCTGCCGCCGGAAGCGGGGAACTGATCCGGCTCTCGCTGCCCGAAATCAGGCGCCTACTCGTCCGGCTGGTCTGGCACCGCACCACCGCCCCCAAGCAAGTCTTGGAACACTCAACCTGGCGACGAAAACACCAACACCGCGCTCGACATAGTCATTACAAAGCCCGCGGCCACACCCCACAAACGCGACTGTACTACTAGCTAGGCGACCAGTTTCTCGCGGGACGCAAAGGCGGCTATTTCGACGTCTGCGCTCTCAGTCGTGAGGGTCATGGCCTGAAAGCCCCGCTGACCGATGTATCTTGAATCCGGATGCCTGCCGGGCCGGGGATCGGCAGTGGTCCCACCGGTCAGCGGGAAAGCAAGCGGGCCGGATTCCGGCCGATGTGCGGGGCGGCCCCGGGGACCTGGGGTTTCCGGGACCGGCCATACCGGCGGGGTAGGGTGCTGCCCCGCGCAGTGGTGTCAGATTTTCTGTGCGCGCAGGCGAAGGGCGTTGGTGATGACGCTGACGGAGGACAGTGCCATCGCGGCGGCGGCGACGATCTGGGAGAGTAGCAGGCCGAACGCGGGGTAGAGGATTCCTGCGGCGAGTGGGATCCCGGCCGCGTTGTAGATGAACGCGAAGACGAGGTTTTGGCGGATGTTGGCCATTGTGGCTTCGGAGAGCTTCCTGGCCCGCACGATTCCGGTCAGGTCCCCCCTGAGCAGGGTGATGCCGGCGCTTTCGATCGCCACATCGGTTCCGGACCCCATGGCGATACCGACGTCGGCCGCGGCCAGGGCGGGCACTACAGGCCACGCGACCGTTCGTTTAGCGTTTGAGCTCGCCGACAGGAAGAACCAAGGCCCTCTGCAGCGGGCCAGCACCACCCACTGTAACTGTCAGTTCCTGACGTAACCTGGACCAGCTACGGGTTGGGGAAGCGGGGATGCCGTTTCCGCCACTGCTGATATGCGGCCGATATGGCGTAGCAGAACCGGCGAATCGAGCAGCCTGAATATAAAAGGATTAGCGCACGTTTTGTTTATAGATCCGGAAACTGTAGCGGTTGCGCATTGTTGTCCCTAGGGTGGCAACATGACTGAGGATCGGTTTGTCCCTGGGCTCGACGGAGCAGCCTCGGATGCGATGTTGAAGTTGGGCCGTTTCTTCACGAAATGGGACCAGACGGAGGACGGCAGGGCGGTATTCCGGGAGGGTGGCCGTAAAGGGGACATCTTCTACCGCGACCGCTGGAGCCACGACAAAGTGGTCCGCTCCACACATGGGGTGAACTGCACCGGCTCATGCTCGTGGAAGGTGTACGTCAAGGACGGCATCATCACCTGGGAATCCCAGCAGACGGACTACCCGTCGGTGGGCCCAGACAGCCCGGAATACGAGCCGCGGGGGTGCCCGCGCGGGGCGGCCTTTTCCTGGTACACCTACTCACCTACCCGGGTCCGTTTCCCCTACGTCCGCGGTGTCCTGGTGGAGATGTACCGTGAGGCCAAGGCCCGGCTGGGTGACCCGGTGCTGGCCTTCGCCGACGTCGTGGGGGACCCGGAACGCCGGCGCCGCTACCAGCAGGCCCGCGGCAAGGGCGGCCTGGTGCGGGTGTCCTGGCAGGAGGCAATCGAAATCGCCGCCGCCGCGCACGTCAACACGATCAAGGCGTACGGGCCGGACCGCTGCGCCGGCTTCTCGCCGATCCCCGCGATGTCCATGGTCTCGCACGCCGTCGGGACCCGCTTCATCCAGCTGATCGGCGGGGTGATGACGTCTTTCTACGACTGGTACGCCGACCTCCCCGTGGCCAGTCCGCAGGTCTTCGGCGACCAGACCGACGTGCCGGAGTCCGGTGACTGGTGGGACGCGGGCTACCTCATGATGTGGGGCTCCAACGTGCCCGTGACCCGGACCCCCGATGCGCACTGGATGGCCGAGGTGCGCTACCGCGGCACCAAGGTGGTGACGGTCAGCCCGGACTATGCGGACAACACGAAGTTCGCCGATGAATGGCTCCCCGCCCAGGCCGGAACGGATGCGGCACTGGCGATGGCCATGGGCCACGTCATGCTCAAGGAATTCTTCATCGAGCGTGAGGTGCCTTTCTTCGCCGACTACGTCCGCCAGTACACGGACCTGCCCTTTCTGGTCCGGCTGGAACGGCGCGACGACGGTTCGCTGACGCCGTCGAAGTTCCTCACCGCGAAGGACCTTCCGGCCGAGTCCGGGGCCGAGGACGCGGCGTTCCGCACGGTGCTGTTCGACAGGAAGACCCGCCTCCCCGCGGTGCCCAACGGTTCCATGGGGTTCCGCTACTCAGGCAGCGGTGAGGGCAAATGGAACCTGGACCTTGAGGGGATCGAGCCGGCCCTGTCGCTGCGCGAAGTGTCCGGGGACAGCGTCGAGATCCTGCTGCCGTGCTTCGAGGACGCCGGCGGCGCCGGCAGCGTCCTGAGGCGCGGCGTGCCCGTCCTCGAGGTCGAAGGCCAGTTGGTCACCACCGTATTCGACCTCATGCTGGCCCAGTACGGCGTCGGCCGCGAAGGGCTGCCGGGGGAGTGGGCTGCCGGCTACGACGATGCCTCGACGCCGTACACGCCGGCCTGGCAGGAGGAGATCACGTCCGTCCCGGCGCAGGCCTGCATCCGGGTGGCCAGGGAGTTCGCCCGCAACGCCGAGGAGTCCAAGGGCCGCTCGATGATCATTATGGGCGCCGGGATCTGCCAGTGGTTCCACGGCGACACCACGTACCGGGCGGTGCTGGCGCTCGTGATGCTGACCGGCTGCATGGGCCGCAACGGGGGCGGGTGGGCACACTACGTGGGCCAGGAGAAGACCCGGCCGGCCACCGGCTGGGTGTCGCTGGCGAACGCCCTCGACTGGTCGAGGCCGCCGCGGACCATGATCGGCACCGGCTATTGGTACATGCATACGGACCAGTGGCGGCAGGACGGGTACTCCGCGGATGCGCTGAAGTCCCCGCTCTCTACCGGAGCCCTGGACGGGATGCACACCGCGGACGCACTGGCCCAGTCCGCGCGGCTCGGCTGGATGCCGTTCTATCCGCAGTTCGATCGGAACCCCCTGGACCTCGCGGATGAGGCGGAGGCCGCCGTCGCCGCCGGCACCGCGAAGGATACCCCCAGCTACATCGCGGACGCGCTGAAAAACCGCACCCTGAACCCGGCGATCGAGGACGTGGATGCCCCGGAGAACTGGCCGCGGACGCTCGTGCTGTGGCGCTCCAACCTGTTCGGCTCTTCCGCCAAGGGCAATGAGTACTTCCTCCGCAACCTGCTGGGAACCCACAACAACGTCCTGAAAGACCACGCCGAAGGGCTTAAGCCCAAGGACGTGAAGTGGCATGAGCAGGCCCCGGAGGGGAAGCTGGACCTGCTGGTTTCCGCGGACTTCCGGATGACGTCCACCACGCTGCTGTCCGACGTCGTGTTCCCGGCCGCCACCTGGTACGAGAAGCACGATCTGTCCTCCACGGACATGCACCCGTTTGTGCACGCCTTCAGCCCGGCCATCGACCCGCCATGGGAGACCAAGACGGATTTCGACACGTTCCACCTGCTGGCCCGGGAGTTCTCCCGGCTGGCGAAGACGCACCTGGGCGTGCGCCGGGACCTGGTCAGTGTGCCGCTGCAGCACGACACCCCGGGGCAGATCGCCCAGCCCGGCGGGATTGTGCGGGACTGGCGGGACACGGACATCCCCGCGGTGCCGGGGCAGAACATGCCCATTTTTTCCGTGGTGGAGCGGGACTACACGGCCATCGCGGACAAGCTCGCCGCCGTCGGGCTACTGGCCGACAAGCTGGGCTTCACGGTCAAGAACGTCACCTACAAACTCGCCGGCCCGTTGGCGCGGCTCAGCCGCTCCAACGGTGTGATGCTCGGCGGTGCCGCGGACGGCCGCCCCGCGATCGATACCGACGCGAAGATGGCCGAGGCCATCCTGGCGTTCTCCGGCACCACAAACGGCGCCCTGTCCGTGCAGGGCTTCAAGGACTTGGAAGTCCGCACCGGGCGGAAGCTGGCGGACCTGTCCGAAGGCTCCGAGGAAAAGTTCATCACGTTCGCGCAGACCCAGGCAGGCCCGGTCCCCGTGATCACGTCGCCGGAATGGTCCGGCTCGGAGACCGGCGGCCGGCGCTATGCCCCGTTCACCATCAACGTCGAGCGACTCAAGCCCTGGCACACCCTGACCGGGCGGATGCACTTCTTCCTGGACCATGACTGGATGATCGACATCGGGGAAGCCCTGCCGATCTACCGGCCGCCACTGGACATGCATCGGCTCTTCGGCGAACCCAAGCTCGGCAGCAACGGGCAGCTGGAAGTAGTGGTCCGGTATCTGACGCCCCACTCCAAATGGTCCATCCACTCCGAATACCAGGACAACCTGCTGATGCTCTCGCTGTCCCGCGGCGGGCCCACGGTCTGGATGAGCCCTGCCGATGCCGAGTCCATCCAGGTCAAGGACAACGATTGGGTGGAGTGCCTGAACATCAACGGCGTCCTGGTGGCCCGGGCCATTGTCAGCCACCGGATGCCGGCCGGCGTGGTCTACGTCCACCACGCGCAGGAGCGCACCATCGATGTGCCGAAGTCCGAGGCCACGGGACGGCGCGGCGGCATCCACAACTCCGTCACCCGACTGCTGGTTAAACCCTCGCACCTGATCGGCGGCTACGCCCAACTGGCTTACGCCTTCAACTACCTCGGCCCCACCGGAAACCAGCGTGACATGGTGGCCACCGTCCGCCGTCGTTCCCAGGAGGTGAAGTACTGATGCGCGTTATGGCTCAAATGGGCATGGTCATGAACTTGGACAAATGCATCGGCTGCCACACCTGCTCGGTGACCTGCAAACAGGCTTGGACCAACCGGGCCGGCACCGAATACGTCTGGTTCAACAACGTGGAAACCCGCCCCGGCCAGGGGTATCCGCGCCGCTACGAGGACCAGGAGAAATGGCAGGGCGGCTGGGAGCTGAACAAGCGCGGCAAGCTGGTGCTCAAGGCCGGCGGCCGGGTGAAGAAGCTCCTGGGAATCTTCGCCAGCCCGGTCCAGCCCGAGCTCAAGGACTATTACGAGCCGTGGACCTACGACTACAAGACCCTTGTGGACGCGCCCCTGGGCGACGACTTCCCGGTGGCCCGGCCCAAGTCCCTGATCACCGGCGAGGACACCAAGATCACCTGGTCCGCGAACTGGGACGATGACCTGGGCGGCTCCACCGAATACGGCCACCTGGACCCGATCGTGGAGAAGGTCCGCCGCGAGTCCGAGGACAAGATCAAGTTCGCGTACGAGCAGACCTTCATGTTCTATCTCCCGCGGATCTGCGAGCACTGCCTGAACCCCTCCTGCATGGCCTCCTGCCCCTCCGGCGCCATCTACAAGCGGGTGGAGGACGGGATTGTCCTGGTGGACCAGGACAAATGTCGCGGCTGGCGCCAGTGCGTCACCGGGTGCCCCTACAAGAAGATCTACTTCAACCACAAGACGGGCAAAGCCGAAAAATGCACTTTCTGCTACCCCCGGGTGGAGGTTGGGCTGCCGACGGTCTGCTCTGAGACCTGCGTGGGCAGGCTGCGGTACCTAGGGCTGTTTTTGTACGACGCCGACGCCGTCACCGCGGCGGCGTCCGTCACGGACCCGCAGGAACTCTACGACGCCCAGATGGACGTGCTGCTGGACCCGAACGATCCCGCCGTCCAGGCCGAAGCCCGGGCCCAGAACATTCCGGAGGACTGGATCGACGCCGCCCGGCGCTCCCCGGTCTACGCCCTCGCCAAGATCTACAAAGTGGCACTTCCGCTGCACCCCGAATACCGGACAATGCCAATGGTCTGGTACGTCCCGCCGCTCTCGCCGGTGGTGGACCTGCTGCGGGACCAGGGGCACGACGGCGAGGATCACGGCAACCTGTTCGGCGCCATCGACGCGCTGCGGATCCCGGTGGAATACCTCGCGGAACTTTTCACCGCCGGGGACGCGGACCGGGTCACAGCGGTGCTGAAGAAGCTCGCGGCCATGCGCTCCTTCATGCGCGGCATCAGCCTGGGCAACGACCCCGACGACTCCATTCCGGAGGCTGTGGGCATGGACAGCCAAACCATGTACGAGATGTACCGGCTGATGGCCATCGCGAAATACGACGAACGCTATGTCATTCCCAAGGCCCACGTGGAACAGGCGCATGACCTTGAGGAGATGGGCTGTTCACTCGATTTCGACGGCGGACCGGGCATGCAGGATTCCTCCCCGTTCGGCGAGGCGAGCGGCAGGCCCGTCCCGGTGGCGGTGGAAACGTTCAACGCTCTCCGCGACCGTCAGACCTCTGACTCGGCGCCCGGTGAAACGTCCCTGCGTGGCCGGGTGAACCTGCTGAACTGGGACGGCACCGGTGCGCCGCCGGGGCTATTCCCCGAAAAGCACACCCCGGGGGAGCAGCCATGACCCGCCGGATTCAGGTCCTCTACCTCGCCGCGGCCTGGTGCCTGTCCTACCCCGACGAGGAGCTCATCGGCCGGGTCCCGCTGATGCGGGCGGCACTCGCCGAGTTGCCCGGTGCCAGCCAGGACTTCGACGACGTGTTGGATCTGCTCGAATCCTCGGAGCCGATGGAGATCCAGGCCCACTATGTGCGCGAGTTCGACCTCGGCCGACGCCACGCGCTGCACCTGAGCTACTGGACTGACGGGGACACCCGGCGCCGCGGCGAGGTGCTGGGCACCTTCAAGAAGACGTACCGACAAAGCGACATCCTGGTGGATACCCACGGCGAGCTGCCGGACTACCTGCCCATGGTCCTGGAATACGCCGCCCTGGTGGACATGGCGGCGGGACGCGGGCTGCTGATCCGGTACCGGGCGAGCCTTGAGATGCTCAGGTTCGGGCTACTGCGGGACGAACTGCCGCATGCCCGAATTCTCCAGGCCATCTGCGCCACGCTTCCCGGGAAATCGCCGGCTGATGAGCAGGCCGTCATGCGGATGGCAGGTTACGGCCCGCCCACCGAAGCGGTGGGGCTGGACCCCTACGATCCGCGCCTGCTGCCCGTGAAAGGGGCCTGACCATGCCAACCTTCGAGACAGACCCCGGAGCCGCCGTCGAACTCACCGCCCTGGACATCGTCCTTTGGGGCGTCTTGCCCTACGTCATGGTGGTGGTCCTGGTGGGCGGCCTCATCTGGAGATACAGGTACGACCAGTTCGGCTGGACCACCCGGTCCTCCCAGCTGTACGAATCGAAGCTGCTCCGGATTGCCTCCCCGCTGTTCCACTTCGGCCTGCTCGCCGTCATTGCCGGGCATTTCTTCGGCCTGGTCATCCCGATGGCCTGGACCCAAGCGGTGGGAATGAGCCAGGATTTCTACCACTTCAACGCCCTGTTTGTCGGGGGCATAGCGGGCGTGGGAACACTGGGCGGCATCATCCTGCTGATCTACCGCCGGCGCACCACCGGGCCGGTGTTTATGGCGACCACCAAAAACGACAAAACCATGTACGTGGTGCTCACCGCCGCCATCGTGTTTGGCCTGTGGACCACCCTCGCCAGCGTCTTTGAGGGCGAGCACGGGCACAACTACCGCGAAACCGTGGCTCCGTGGTTCCGCTCACTTTTCATCTTCCAACCTGACCTCGCCGCCATGGCAGCTGCACCGTTCTCCTTCCATCTCCACACACTGGTGGGTATGGCGCTCTTCATGATCTGGCCTTTCACACGGCTGGTCCATGCCTTTACCGCGCCGCTGCATTACCTGTTCCGTCCGTACATCGTCTACCGATCGCGTGACCGCGGCCGCCCGGCCGGGGGCGACGGGGCACGGAACGCCACCCCGCCCGCCAGGCGCGGCTGGTCCGCCGTCGGGACCAGGGACCGGGATACCCGGAACCAGTGAGCAGAGGAGTACACAGTTACCGGATCCGCTCCACTTCCTGAGTCCCCTCGCACCGGCAAGGGGCGGCAGCTGGCATTGGCCACCAGCGCCTCGCTCATGGCCTTCTGGGCCTGGAACATTGTGGCGCCCCTGGGCGCCCGCTATACCCAGGAGATGGGGCTGGACCCCACGGCCACTGCTGTTCTGGTCGCCATGCCGATTTTCGTGGGATCGCTTGGCCGGATCGTGGTAGGAGCCATGGCAGACCGTTTCGGCGGCCGTGTCATGTTTACATTCGTGCTGCTGGGCAGTGTTCCCCCCGTCCTGCTGGTAGCCTTCGGCGGCACGCTCGGATCGTACGCCGTGGTGCTGGGAGCAGGCCTGCTGCTGGGCATCGCCGGCACCGTGTTCGCCGTCGGCATTCCCTTTGTCAGCGCCTGGTACGAGCCCTCCCGGCGTGGTTTCGCCACCGGTGTTTTCGGGGCCGGGATGGGCGGGACCGCTCTCGCGGCCTTCCTCACTCCGCGCCTGGTAAGCGCGATCGGCTACCTGGCAACGCATCTCCTGATCGCCGGCCTCCTCATCGCCATGGCAGCCCTGGTCTGGTTCAACGTCAAAGAGGCGCCCGGGTGGCAGCGGAACACCGCCCCTGTGGTTCCCAAACTAAGAGAAGCGGCAGGCCTCTCCGTCACCTGGAAGCTGTGCTTCCTCTACGCCATCGTCTTCGGCGGATTCGTCTCCTTTGCCACGTACCTGCCCACCTACCTCCGGGACATCTACGACTTTGATCCCACAGCAGCAGGCACCCGGACCGCGGGTTTTGCCCTGGCGGCCGTCCTCTTCCGCCCTATGGGCGGCGTGCTTGCGGACCGTATCGGCTCCAAACCGGTGGTTCTCTCGTCGCTGGCAGGCATCGCAGTCCTGGCCTACATCGTGAACCTTCGGCCCGACGGCGAGATCCCGGCCGGACTGACCTTCGTGGCGATGGCGGCCGCGCTCGGCCTGGGCACCGGAGGCGTGTTCGCTTGGGTGGGCAGGCTGTCACCGCCGGGCAAAGTGGGCAGCATCAGCGGCATCGTTAGCGCGGCCGGCGGCATGGGCGGCTACTTCCCTCCACTGGTCATGGGCGCCACGTACAACGCCGCCGACAACAGCTACTTCATCGGGCTCATGCTGCTAGTGGTGACGGCTGTGGCAGCGTTCGTCTTCACACTCGCTGTCGTCCGCACGCCCGCCGCGGTTGAAGCTCCCGGGCGTGCGGACGAGGGTTCCGGCCGGCCGCACGGCTAGCCTGATGCCGGGCACGGACTTGGGTCACCACGGTCATGGACGACCAATCACGGGGCAATCTGCGGGTTAAACGGTCTTACTCGGAGCGCCGTCCGCCATCATCCGCTAATCAACCAACGGGAGTATTTTAGAACGGATCGTGGGTTGCCCTTTACATTGCTCTACGAACGTCCGAAGGATGTAACCATGATGTTCTCTCATGATGACCCGATCCTTGTCCTTGACGATGAGCAGTGCTGGAAGTTGCTGGAGAACACCCAGCATGGGCGCTTGGTGCTGACCGCCGCCGGTGAAACGGACGTCTTTCCCATCAACTACCGCGCACACGACGGCCTCCTGCTGCTGCGTACGGCACCTGGCACCAAGCTTGCCGAGCTGACCATCAGTGAGAACGTGGTGTTCCAGGCAGATGGCATCACCTCTGACGAAGCTTGGAGCGTCGTAGTCAAGGGACGCGCCCGGGTCCTTGAGCAGAGTTCGGACATTGCCGCAGCCGAGGCGCTGAACCTCAAGACATGGATCCCCACGCTCAAGGACTTCTACGTGGAAATCAAACCGTCGCGTGTCAGCGGGCGGCACTTCAACCTGGGTGAGCAGCCAGAACGCTTCTGACCCGCCACGAGTCCATGCTCCGTGTTCGAGGGTTCTGACCGGCTGTCTGAGGATGCTCCTCAGCTTCACCGCGACGTCCGTCCCGGCGCATTCAGATAGATTCCGTGGTGATCCCCCATTCGGGGTAGAACCGACGCTGTGAGGGGAGCGGCACCAAAGAGCGAGCGCGCCCCGGGGCACTTCATCAGGGACGCAGGGTGGGTTGGGACCCAGGAGTGCTCGAATCTTTGCGACGGGTGTCTGTGGGCCGCTTGGCAGTGTGGCTTTGAGACGACCTGGCAGTTTTCCTGTCAACTGCACCGTTGACATCGAGCGGTAATTTCTCAACAGGGACGGAGACAAAGCTTAAGGCCGCTCTAAAGGGTGCTTGCCGTTGCTGGGTGCTTGGCGCCTTCAGCGGGGGTTCACGCCTGGGCGGCGAGCCTGAGCTTCCACGGCCAGCGGAAAACCGTTTAGAAGCAATTGAGTAGGCAACCATAGGTCCCATGCCCGCACCAAATGAGCTGACCTCGCTGGCGGGCAGTAGGCACCGCCACGAAACAGCCTCGTCCGGCGGACATCACTGCCCTCTTAACCAAGCGGAGAGCCAGATATAACGATCCTGGTAGCGGCCAGAAGCAGTTGATACAACCAATCTTGAGCAGTTCTTCGTCTGAGATAGTTGGCGTGTCCGGGCAGATACACCGTTACTTTCCATACTCGGATCGATGGGACTGTGGCCCTCGTCACGCAGGCGCGATGCCACTTAAGCTTGGTGCCATGACCAAGGCCGCTCACTCCCCGAGTTCCTTCGGTTCGCGCGTCGCCGAGGCAGTGCAGACCCTCACGCCGGGATATTTCGCTCTCACTATGGCCAGCGGGATCATTTCGGTGGGGCTCGAGCTCGAAGGCTTCCACGCGCTGTCCTCTGCACTCCTCGTGATCTGCGCGGCCTCCTACGCAGTGATCCTCGTGGTTAGCCTGGTGCGTCTGGTCAGGTTCCGCGAGGATATGCGGCGCGACTTCATGAATCCCGCCCGGGCGTTCGGCTCCTTCACGTTCATCGCCGGGACGAATGTGCTCGGTGTGCGGCTCGGAATGATGGGGTGGCCGGGGGCGACAGCGCTGCTCCTCGTTGTCGCGGTGCTCGCCTGGGTGGTGCTCGGCTACGTCGTGCCGTGGACGGCCGTGCTCGGCCGGGACGAGCGGCCCGTGGTCAAGGATGCTAACGGCACATGGTTCATTTGGTGCGTGGCGAGCCGGTCCGTGGCGGTCGCGGCGGCGTCCGTCGAGCCTCTCGCCGGGCCGGAGTGGCGCGCGACCTTGGCGCTGGTCGCCGTCGTGGCATGGTCGGTGGGGCTCATCCTGTATGCCGCTGTGGGGATCTTCGTCTCGCTGCGGCTCATGACCTACCCCATCAGGCCGGAGGACCTTCGCCCGCAGTACTTTGTTGCCATGGGCGCCATGGCGATTAGCGTCCTGGCCGGCGCGCGGATTGTCGAGATGGCCGGCGCGCCCATGGTGGACGCGACCCGAGGGCTCGTGGCCGGTTCGTCCGTGGTGTTCTGGGCCTTCGCCTCGTGGCTCTTCCCCGTGTTCCTCGCGGCCGGGTGGTGGAGGCACGTAATCCACCGCGTGCCGCTGGCCTTCGAGCCCGGGCTCTGGAGCGTCATCTTCCCCCTCGGTATGTACGCCGTGGCCGGAATTTATCTGGGGCGAGCGGACCGTCTGCCCATTGTCGCATTTTATCGGCCGCGCCGAGCTATGGGTGGCTGTCCCAGCGTTCCTCGCCACCTTCGCCGGGATGCTCTGGCACCTGTGGGCCACGCTCGTGCGCCCCGGCCTGCGGCCCCGAGCTCCGGGCACGGTTCGGCTGGGTCCGGGTGCCGGGATGCCAGACCGTCGGGAACCCGGAACGTCGGGACGCCAGACGAAGGGACGCTGACCGCCCGTTCCTCCTAGACATCCTTGCGCCCCCGGACCTCGTGCGGCAGGAAACCTCGGGCCCAACGCATTGAAACATTCAGGTTCGGCTGCCCAATTGGAGTTCCGCTGTGCTACTCAAGTCCCGCCCGGGTGGCCTCGTTCAAGGACGTGCGCCACAACATGGGCGTCGTGACGCTGAAGCGCCTGCCTGATACCAACCGGGGAACGATCCGGATCAGATGGTCTTGTCCAACCCCCTGCCAAGGAAAAAGTCCGCGGCGGATTTCGTCCATGGCCGGACCAGTGGGCGTAGTCTCCTCAGCCCGACCTTTGACCACAACGCTCCAGGCCAAGCCGAATTCGGCGCTCACGGCATCCGCCTCCAAAGCAACGACGGCGTCGGCTTCAATCGCCTGCTGCTTGGTTCCGCTGCCCGTGCGGAAGACGAGTGTCCGGTTGTCCACTGTGAAGTTCACCGGGAAGACGTCGGGATGGCCATCGACGATGACCGCGAGCCGACCCACGGTCGTTTCACCCAGCAGCCTCCAACAATCGTCCGGATCGAGAATCTCTGCCTCAGGCACTATGTTCTTGTCGGTCATGAGGAGATCCTACGGGGGGGTTGCTCTGCCCAAACAAGGCCCCAAGACCCATGCGCCGCACGTAAGAAACCGTCGCAGCATGGTTCCCTCCCTCCGTTAGTCAGGCAACGGGTGGAAGCAGTGTGTCCCGGCGGCCGTCCGGTGCGGCTGGACGAACAAGGTTCCCTGCGCTGTCAGGTTGAAAACATCGCCCTTGCATCTGCGGTGGCGGACTACCTCGGATCAGCGGTCGATACTGTCAAGACAGCCCTTCTTGCCCGTCACTGGGAGATGCACAGGACGGGGCATCTGCCCCGCCTCAGGACTCCAGGGGCGGCCACCATCGTCTGGTATGACTGATAACAAAACGGCGGCCACTGACTTCCGTGGGCGTGATACGGACCAGGTGATCCTTCACCCCTGGCTCCCACGGCGAGACCCTGTGCTCCGCCGCCTCCGGAGCGTCCTCATCCTCTCCGACCACGTCAGGATGGCCTTTCACCACGACGCTCCAGGCAATCGTCCGTAGGGGTTGAGTCCGTCTGCCTCCAGCGCAACGGGCCCTCCTTCCAGCAGAGCATCAAATTTGGTGCCCGGACCCGTCCGGAAAATCACTGTCCCATCTTCTGGCAGGTAATTCACCGGAAAGATCTCCGGACCTGTGCTGCCTACACCCGCCAGCCGGTCCACTGAAGAGGACCGAAGGTGTCTCCAGCACTCATGGACACCCAGGACCGTTGTTTCCGGCTCTTCCTCGGAGCTATTCATGGGGCCGAGCATCATGGAGACGGGCCCGATATTTTTCCGGTCAACTACACCACGGATCATGGAACGGTGGTCTTCCGGACAGGGTCTGGGACGAAGCTTGGAGCGGCCCTGGCAGAGTTCCCGGTCGCCATGGAAGCCGACGGGGTTAACCCGGAAACAGGAGTGGCCTGGAGCGTGGTGATCAGGGGCAAAGCCGAGCTTCTGACCCAGACCGAGGACGTTTTGAGCACCTTTTCGCTGCCGCTGTTTCCGTGGCAGGCAGGCAGGAAAGACCACTTCGTACGGGTCGTACCCGCTACCATCTCAGGGCGCCGGTTCACCGTCGCTCCCCCCAACACATGGTGGACCCCTGCCGAAGGCGCCAAGCGTTCGGCCGTCGAATAACCGGTCAGCAGTGCCCGGTCCTGCTCCGCACCAAGGCGCTGCCTTGGATGACTGATCCGGGCAGTTGGCCGCGTTCTCTGCCGAAGCGAAGTTTTCCGCCCCTTGGGGTGAACCGGGAACCATGCCACCCACGGGGCGGATCAGGTTCCGGCCCCGGCAGGCAGCCCCGGCCGGCAGCCCGGGCCGGCGGGGCAGGGAGCCCCGCGGCCGGTGCGGGTCAGATCTTCATGGCGCGCAGGCGCAGCGCGTTGGTGATGACGCTGACGGAGGACAGCGCCATCGCGGCGGCGGCGACGATCGGGGAAAGCAGCAGGCCGAAGGCGGGGTAGAGGATGCCTGCGGCGAGCGGGATCCCGGCAGCGTTGTAGATGAACGCGAAGACGAGGTTTTGGCGGATGTTGGCCATGGTGGCTTCGGAGAGTTTCCTGGCCCGCACGATTCCGGTCAGGTCCCCCCTGAGCAGGGTGATGCCGGCGCTTTCGATCGCCACATCGGTTCCGGACCCCATGGCGATACCGACGTCGGCCGCGGCCAGTGCGGGCGCGTCGTTGACGCCGTCCCCGGCCATTGCCACGATCCGGCCTTCGGCACGCAGGCGCTCCACCACGGCGCTCTTGTGATCGGGCAGAACCTCCGCCTCGATTTCCGTGATGCCCAGCCGCCGGGCGACCGCCTCCGCGGTGGTGCGGTTGTCCCCGGTGAGCATGAGGACGCGGATGCCTTCCTTCCGCAGGGCGGACAGTGCGGCGGGCGTGCTTTCCTTGACCGGGTCCGCGATGGCGAAAACGGCTACGAGCAGCCCGTCGATGCCGGCGAAGATGGCGGTCGCGCCGTCGGCCCGCAGCTCGTCGGCGCGCGCCGCGAGGGCATCGGTCTGCACGCCCCCGGAGGCCAGGAATTGTGCGCTGCCCAGCATCACGCGCCGTCCCTCAACCGTTCCGGTGACGCCCTTGCCCAGCGGCGAGTCGAAGTCCTCCACGGATGGAATGGTGATGCCGGCGCCCTGGGCGGCTGCGATGATGGCCAGGCCGAGGGGGTGCTCGGAGGCTTGCTCGACCGCGGCGGCCAGGCGCAGCACGTCCTGTTCCTCGAAGCCGGGGGCCGTGACGATCGCGGTGACGGAGGGCCGTCCCTCGGTCAGGGTCCCGGTCTTGTCGACCACGAGCGTGTCGACCTTTTCCATGCGTTCGAGGGCCTCGGCGTTCTTGATGAGCACGCCGAGTCCAGCACCGCGCCCGACGCCGACCATGATGGACATCGGCGTGGCCAGGCCCAGGGCGCACGGGCAGGCAATGATCAGCACGGAAACGGCCACGATCAGTCCGTGCGCCATCCGGGGTTCGGGTCCAACCAGGGCCCAGATGATGAAGGCGGCCACGGCGATGGCGATGACGATGGGAACGAACCAGGCGGAGACCTTGTCGACCAGGCCTTGGATCGGGGCCCGTGACCGCTGGGCGGCGGCGACCATGGCGACGATACGGGCCAGCATGGAGTCGCTGCCCAGTTTCCGGGCGCTGATGACCAGCGCTCCGGTCTGGTTCAGCGTGCCGCCGACCACGTGGTCCCCGGCTTGTTTGGTCACGGGCATCGATTCGCCGGTGATAAGGGATTCATCGAGCGTGGAGCGCCCCTCCACGACCTCGCCGTCGACCGGGACCTTCTCCCCGGGCCGGACCCGGACCCGGTCACCGACCTGCAGCAGGCCCAGCGGCACTTCCAGCTCGACGCCGTCGCTTCCGATCCGCCGCGCGGTCTTGGGTGTCAGGTCCAGCAGGGCCTTGATGGCGCCGGAGGTCTGCTCCCGGGCCCGCAGCTCGAGTACCTGGCCCAGCAGGACCAGGACCACGATGACCGCGGCGGCCTCGAAGTAGACATCGACGCTGCCGTCCATGCCCCGGAACGCCTCGGGAAAGGCTGAGGGCACGAAGACGGCTATCACGCTGTAGAGCCAGGCGACGCCGGTGCCGATCGCGATCAGCGTGAACATGTTCAGTTGCATGGTCCGGAGCGAGGCCCAGCCCCGGACGAAGAAGGGCCAGCCGGCCCACAGCACGACGGGTGTGGCCAGGAAGAACTGGATCCAGGCGGAGAGCCGCGGCGGTACCACTTCGTGCAGCGCGGGGAAGAGGTGCACGCCCATTTCGAGGATGAAGACCGGAATTGTGAGGGCCAGGCCGACCCGGAAGTGCCGGCTCATATAGCCGAGTTCGGGGTTGGGTCCGCTGCCGGCTGTGAGGACCACGGGTTCCAGAGCCATCCCGCAGATGGGGCAGGAGCCGGGCCCCGCCTGCCGAATTTCAGGGTGCATCGGGCAGGTGTAATCGAGCTCCCCGTGGTTCGCCGGGGCCACGCTCCCGGACGGGCCGGTGCCGTGGAGGTACCGGCCCGGATCTGCCACGAACCTGCCCTGGCATCCGGCCGAACAGAAGTAGTACGTATCGCCCTGGTGTTCGGTGTGGTGTCCGGTGGCGTGGGGGTCGATGGTCATCCCGCAGACGGGATCCTTGACCTGCTCGGCCGTCCCGGTCTCCTGGGGGTGGTGTGCATGCTCGGTCATGATTAATCCTCTGTGTGGTGGCCGTAATTGCAGCCCCGGGGTTCCGGGATTGGGGCCCGGCTCGTAGAACGTCGAATATCTCGCTGGTGGATCCGGGCCGACAGGCCAATGGTGTGGGATTATCGGGTCACCTCCACCATCCTGCCCGGCCAGTCCTGCCCTGTCTGCCGTCCCAGGGGGCGCGACCCCTGGCTAACCCGCTGGCACCGTTTCAAACGAATAACTCGCCGCAGGTCTCCGTCCGCGGTCGGCATGCCGATCAGGATGAGTGAGACTTTGCTTCGGTCGTATCTGTACCGGAGTAGCTCGAGAGCGGTAGTGCCGAAGCGTTTCGGATTTGGTCACAGTTGCCGTCGCTCATTCACCCGTTCGATTGCCTTACCTGTCTCAATGAGCAGGAATATCGCGATCGATAGGCCGAGCGTGTAACCCCACTGACGCAAACCGAGCGGGGCTGAGTGGAACCAGAGGTTCATGAACGGAGCGTAGACAAACGCGAGCTGTAATGTCAGGAGCGCACCGGCGCAGATCCAGATCGCCGGGTTTCCGCGCAGGACTGCCAGGTTCAGGCTGGAGGCATGTACGAAGCGTGAGTTGAATAAGTAGGCGAGTTGACTGAGAGCGAGCATGGTCACCGCGGTCGTTTGCGCCATTGCCAAGGAAGCACCGGCAGCGAGCTCGAGAAAGAACACTGCCGTGGTGGCGCCACTGATGAGCACCGCTACCCAGACAATTCGTCCCAGATAAGCCCGGTCCAGGAGAGATCCGCCGGTTTTGAGCGGCTGGCGCAGCATCAATCCGGGCTCGGCCGGCTCATAGGCGAGGGCGAGCGAGAGGGTGATCGCGGTGATCAGGTTGATCCACAGGATCTGCGTCGGTTGTAGCGGCAAAGTGAATCCGAATAACACGGCGACAAGGATGACCATCGACTGGGCCGCCGTCGTGGGCAAGAGAAAGATAATCGACTTCTGCAGGTTGTCGCGGATGCGCCGCCCCTCTTCGACGGCACGTTCGATGGTGGCGAAGTTATCGTCAGCGAGGACGATATCGGCCGCCTCCTTAGTCGCCTCTGTGCCCTTGATTCCCATGGCCACGCCGACGTCAGCACGGGTGAGGGCGGGTGCGTCGTTAACACCGTCACCGGTCATCGCAACGACCTCTTTGTGCGTTTGCAGTGCCTTGACGATACGGAGTTTGTGTTCGGGGCTGGTACGCGCATAGACGTCCACGTCGCGCACAACCCGGATGAGTTGGTCCTGACTCATGGCCTCCAGCTCGGCACCGGTTATCACCCGTGAGTGCGCGCCATCGGTGATTCCCATCTCGCGGCTGATTGCCCGAGCTGTGCCCGCGTGGTCGCCGGTGATCATTTTCACGCGGATGCCGGCGGCGTGCATGGAGGCGATCGCCTCGATCGCCTCCGGCCGAGGAGGATCAACGATGCCGACCACTCCAAGGAACAGCATGCCGTCGTCGACGTCCCCGACGTTCAGGTCGGCCATACCGTCGGCGGCGACGGCGCTGGCGGCGGCCAGCACGCGCAGGCCTTGCGCGCTGAGATCATCGACACACGTATCCCAAAAATCTGCATCGAGCGGCTCCCGCTGCCCGTCGGCGCCGAGCTGGTGGCTGCTCCGACCGAGCAACACGTCCGGAGCGCCTTTAAGGAAAATGCCCAGTTGCCCCTCGCGGGTTCGGTTCAGCGTGGCCATGAACTTGCTGTCGGACTCGAACGGCACGACGGCGACTCGCTCGTGTGCGGCGGAATCAAATCCGGCCTTCACGGCGAGGGTGCGCAGTGCGCCCTCGGTCGGTTCACCGACGACCCGCCATTGGCCGCCCTCCTCCATGACGCGGGCGTCATTGCACACCGCCATGGCCGTGACGAGTTCGTTCAGATCGGGGTGGGCGCCAAGTGTGGCGGTTTCGCCCTTGAGGATGATCGCGCCGACCGGCTCGTAACCGACGCCAGAGACCGGGTATCGCGCCTGTCGGGTGACGGCGATACGTACTGTCATTTCGTTGCGGGTGAGCGTGCCGGTCTTGTCGGAGCAGACGGTGGTGACCGAACCGAGCGTCTCGACCGCGGTCAGGTTGCGGACGATGGCCCGCCTGTTGGCCATCTGATGCACACCGAGAGCGAGGGTGATGGTGACGAGGGCCGGAAGTCCCTCGGGGATGGCCGCGACCGCGAACCCAATGGCCGCCGACAGCAGATCATTTCCGTCTTGATCGTGCAGGAGACGACCGATCGCGAGCATGATCGCGGCGACGCCGACTATGAGTAGCGACAGCTTCTTCCCGAAGGAGTCAAGCTGCCGGGTGAGCGGTGTGTCGAGGCTCTGCACCCCTGTGATCAAGGTCTGGATGCGCCCGATCTCAGTGTCTGCGGCAGTGGCCGTAACAACTCCTGTGCCGCGGCCGGTAGCAACGATGGTACCCGAGAAGAGCATGCTGTGCCGGTCGCCAATGCCAGCGTCCGCCGGCACCGGACCGGTCTTCTTATCGGCTGGAACTGACTCACCGGTAAGGGCGGATTCTTCCACGCGCAGGTTGGTTGCCTCAATGAGTCGAATATCGGCGGGCACCTTGTCACCGGACTTGACCCGCACAATGTCCCCGGGAACAAGCGCTTCCGCGTTCAGATCAACCCATACCCCGTCACGGCGGACCTGGGCGTGCAAGGAGAGCATCTTGCGAATAGCGTCCAGGGCCTTCTCCGCCCGGCCCTCTTGCAAAAACCCAATCACAGCGTTGATCACGGCAACAGCAATGATGACCGCGGCATCGATCCAATCTCGGAAGATCAGTTTGATCACGGCAGCGGCCAGCAGCACATATATGAGCACGTCGTTGAAGTGGTTCAGAAACCGCAGCGCCGGGTTCCTCGCGGCCGCCGCAGCCAGCCGATTCGGGCCATAATCGGCCAGGCGCTGTTCTGCGGCACCGGCGCTGAGGCCATGATGGTTTGAGCCCAGCTCCGCGAGCACCTCGGCGGCCGGCCGGGCGAAAGGGTCGTGCACGCGTACGAGCCCACCGGTCGGGGAAGCAGCGATCATCGAAGCACTGACTCCTGAATGGGCATCACGCCCTGACATCTGGGACCTTAGACCGTCCGTCCACCATCGGCCTTTTGAACAGGGACGGGTTGCGGTTTTCCTCTCCGTCTTCCGGGGTGGCACGGCGTCGGGAAATGAGGACGGGGCCTTTGGCGTGGTGCAGGACGGCATGGGCTGTAGAGCCGATGGTGCCTCTGATGAGTCCGTGGCCTTTGGTCCCGACGACGGTGATGCTGGCGCCGCGTGCGGCTTCCAGGATGGCTCTGGGGATGGAGGTGTCGGTCAGCAACTGTCCCTCGATGCTGATTCCGGGTGTGGTCTCGCGGGCACTGTGCAGGACTGAGTCGAGAAGTGCCTGGGTGCTGGGGTGACTATCCTCTGCCGGGTCCCGAAGCAACTTGAAACCAGCGGGTGCGTGTTGGACGTGGACGATGGTCAGTTTCGCGCCCGTCAGGGCGGCCAGAGCGCACGCATCCTTGAGTGCCGCTGGCGAGCCGGAACTGTCCACCGCGACGACGACTGGCCCCTCGGGGTGGTCATCGGCACGGATCACGGCAACCGGGCAACTGGCCGTCGCCGCCATTTCCAAACTCACGGACCCGACCAGCAGGCCCATAAAACCGCCGATACCCCGGCTTCCGACGACGAGCATCGCTTCACCGGCAGAGAGTTTCAGGAGATGTTCCGGAGCCCACCCATACAGAAGGCTGGTCTTAATATCCAGGGCGGGGGCTTCGTCCTTCGCCAGGGCCAGGCCCTCGTCAAGGGCAATCTCGCCGGAACGTTCGAGTCCGCTGTCTGCCACGCCGGGGACCGGACCCAGGTCGTGGGTCAGCAGCGGCCACAGGGAGCAGTGCACCAGATGCAGCCCGCAACTGCGGAGGACGGCTTGTTTCGCGGCCCAGCGGACCGCCTGGCCGGATTCCACTGACGCGTCGTAGCCAACGACGATGTTTTTAGACTCCTGCATGGTTCCGCCCTTTACCTGGTGTCTTGGGGATATGATCCCAATTTGTCCCGGGCGTCGCCGCGAGTGCAGGTGGCAGTTCGGTGCCATGTGCGATCAGCACTGAGCATTTGGCATGTTCTGCAACCGCGGCGCTGACGGCGCCGATGAGTAAGCCTTTGAGCGCGCCGAGGCCGCGGCTTCCGAGGATGAGCAGCTGGGCCTGCCGGCTTTCGTCGACCAGGACCTTGGTGGCAGGGCCCTGCCGTATGACCAGCTCCAGGGCCGAGGGTGGGGCGGAGCCGAAGGCTTTGCTGACGGCTTCGGAACAGACACCCCGGGCGACGTGATCCGGGTCCGCGACAGCGGGGGTAAGCCGGCCATGGGGAATCTCGAATTCCCAGGCGGTCACAACTCTGATGTCCGCCTGCAGTAGGGGTGCGAGTGCACCGGCCCAGCGTAAGGCCAGGATCGATGGGGGACTTCCGTCGACTCCGACGACTATTCTGGGTCTTTTTTCCGTTTGGTTCATGGTCTGTCGTTCTTGATGCACGGTGTTCCGCCCTTTGAATCTCTCGGAGATCTATCGGTTCCTGGATGTACAGCGCACGGCTTCATCGTAGCTGCACTCCCGTGCACCCGGCGCCGCTGCCGGGTGCATTCCCGCCGCCGGCCAGGTGAGATGGATCGCAGCGAGGCCCGCCCGTCCACCTCCAGGCGCTTAACCAACCTGTCGGGGCAGCACATCTAGACGCCGCCCCGGCGCCCCCGTTCCTTACCGGGTGCGCCGGTCCACCGCTGGCCGTTATACCCTCCGGGGTATATGATTGGCAAAGCAGCCACCACATTTGGAGCCCGCCATGGAACTTGATTCGACAGAACTCACCCCCGTCGTTAACCGGCTCAAGCGGGCCCAGGGCCAGCTTGCAGCCGTCACCCGCATGCTCGAAGAGGGCCGTGACTGCAAAGACATCGTCACCCAGCTCGCAGCGGTCTCGAAGGCTTTGGACCGGGCAGGATTCGCCATCATCGCCACCGGCTTGGAGCAGTGCATCACCAGGGAAGATGCGAGCATGAATAAGAAAGACCTGGAAAAACTCTTCCTGTCCCTCGCCTGAGCCGCAACCAACCGAAAACCAAACCCGCGGAGGGGGCGTTGTGGCCCGTGCCGGTTGCGACCGGCACCTTAGGGTCCTCTACGGCGGGGTCATTGCTGGCAATCGTTGCACCGGTCCCGGCCACGAACTGCCACGACTCCCGAGGGGGCCGGCGGGACTGCGGCCGATGCCGCAGGAACGGAGAAGGAAAATGATGGGCGGATATGGTTCGATGATGGGCTCGACGTGGCTGTTCTGGGCGCTCCTGATTGTCGGTATCGTCCTGCTGGTAATCCTCGCCGCACGGTTTTTCTACGGCGGTATGAACCGTGGCGGAACCGGCCGCGGGGAGGGCCCTGGCACGGACGGGCCCGCTACGGGCGCCAGTGCCGCCCGACGAATCCTGGACGAACGGTACGCCAGGGGAGAATTGAGCACAGAAGAATACCGTGAACGGCTCGAAGTCCTCGGGGACGACACCTGATGCAGCCTCTCAGCCGTCGCAGTGCCCTGATGCTGGGAGGTGCGGGCGCTGCAGCCGCCGCGACGGGTGCGGCGGGCCTGTTGTGGGGCCAGGGTACGGGCTTCCAGGCAGCCGGTGGGCAGGACCTGAGTGAGCCGCAGGCCCTGCACAGTGCCGACGGCCGGCTTCAGGTGAAACTAACAGCGGCCCTGGGCCAGGTTCGGATCGCGGGCAGGGATGCCACTGCGCTGTCCTATAACGGGTCCCTGCCCGGCCCCACCCTATTCCTGCGGCCCGGGGACCGGGTGAATGTGACGCTGGAGAACAGGCTGGGGGATCCGACCAACCTGCACGTCCACGGGCTGCACGTCTCCCCGCAGGGCAACAGCGACAATGCGCTGGTCTCGGTTGAACCGGGAACGTCCTTTGAGTATGAGTACCGGCTGCCGGCGGACCACCCGCCGGGCGTGTACTGGTACCACCCGCATCGCCACGGAAGTGTGGCCGACCAGATCTTCGGCGGCCTGTACGGGGCGATCATCGTCCAAGACCCCCAGCCCGTGCCGGTCAGCCGGGAACGGGTCCTGGTCATCTCGGACATCTCCCTCACCGGTGGCGGTTCCATCGCCACGGTGTCGGCGATGGAGAAAATGATGGGCAGGGAAGGTGCCCTGGTGCTGGTTAACGGGCAGCTGAACCCGGCTCTGACCGCCCGGCCGGGCGAGCGTGAGCGGTGGAGGGTCATCAATGCCTGCACATCCCGGTACCTGAAACTGCGCCTGGACGGCCAGGACCTGCGGCTGCTGGGCCTGGATTCGGGCCGCTACCAGAAACCCCGGGACGTTGACGAGGTGCTGCTGGCCCCGGGCAACCGGGCGGACCTTCTGGTCACCGCCGCCGCCGCCGGGACCGCCGTGCTGCGCACCCTGCCCGTGGACAGGGGCAGTATGGGATCCATGATGGGCGGCAGCAACGGAGGCGGACAGTCCCCGCCCGGCCCGGACGGGACGTTCCTGGCCACCCTGGCCGTTGCCGGCGCACCGGCCGGGGCGCCGGGACCGGTCCCGGCGCAGCCGGCGCCGCGGGACCTGCGGGCTGTTGCGGTCACCGCGCACCGGGAACTGGTCTTCGCCATGGGCATGGGTATGAACAGCGGCGGCTCGGGCACGGGCGGTGGCATGGGGTCGGGGATGATGAGTTTCACCATCAACGGAAGGCCGTTCGACCCGGCCCGGGTCGACACCACGGTCCCCGCCGGTGCCGTCGAGGAGTGGACCCTGAGGAACACGAGCCCGATGGACCACCCCCTGCACCTGCACGTGTGGCCGATGCAGATCATCGAACAGGGCGGACGGCCCGTGGACAGTCCCGTGTGGCAGGATGTGGTGAACGTCCCGGCCCGCAGCAGTGTCCGGGTCCGGATCGCCTTCGATGACTTCACCGGCAAAACTGTCTACCACTGCCACATCCTCGACCACGAGGACAGCGGCATGATGGGCCTGATCGAAGCCCTGTAGCACTGCGTCTTCGCAGCTTTTGCACGCCTGAGAAAACCGATGAAGGAGCACCACTATGAGCTACGCACACACCATCACCGTCGCCCTACCCTACGGAGAAGCCGTAACCCGGACCCGTGAAGCCCTCTCGGGGCAGGGCTTCGGCGTGCTGTCCGAAATCGATGTCCGCGCCACCTTCGAGACGAAGCTCGGGTCCGACGCCGGACAGGTCCTGGGCGACTACCTCATCCTGGGCGTCTGCAATCCTGCCCTGGCGCAGAAAGCTCTCGCCGCGGACCCGGACATGGGACTGCTGCTGCCCTGCAACGTCGTCATCAGACGCGGACCGGACAACGGCACCACCGTCATCCAGACCATCGACCCGCAGACCATGGTCCAGCTCAGCGACGCCCCGGCCGTCTCCGAAGTCGCCTCGGACGCCGATCACAGGCTCCTCGCAGCCCTGAAAGAGCTCCAAACCGCCTGAGACCCGCCCGGCCTCCGGACCGGAGGCTCATGGGAAGCGAAACGGGCGCCTGCCTGCCTTTTGCGTCCCCGTGCGCATCGGAGCGTGGCTGGCCGCCCCCGGCCCATGATGCGACTATGTATACCCGCAGGGCCGTTGGGCCCTGTTCCGGGAAGCGATGCGAACATAGTGTCCTTGGAGGAGGTCTGATCATGATGGATGGCTGGTACGGGAATGGCTGGGGTGTCGGCGCGTGGGTGGCCATGGCCGTGTTGATGCTGATTTTCTGGGGCGGGGTGGTCACTGTCGTTGTGCTCCTGGTCCGGCGGACCCATCCGGGTGAGGGACCGGCCGCTCTGCGGCCGCCGCACCACGACGCCGAGCGTATTCTCAATGAGCGCTTCGCCCGGGGGGAAATCGACGAGCAGGAGTTCACTGCACGGCGCACGGCGCTCAGACGCCAGGAGTGATATCCGGTCGCGGTGATGGTGTCGAGGATCTGCTGGTCGGTGATGGCATCCGGCACCGTGACCTGGGCGGATTCAAGGGGCAGGTTGACGCTCGCCTGGACTCCGTCGAGTTTTCCCAGTTTCCGTTCCACCCGCGCAACACACGAAGCGCGGGTCATCCCTTGGATGTCCAGTTCAATGATGCGCGTATTGGTCACGGTGTCGGAGTCCATACTCAGGCCTCGCTGGCTACTACGAGGTAGCCGGCTTCTGCGACGGCTTCGCCGATTTTCTCCGGGTCGAGCTCGCCCGCCGAGGTGATCGCGCACCTGGGCACCGGGGTTCCTCTCCGAAGCCAAAAACGTGGTTCTCCTCGGGCCACCCGGAACCGGCAAAGCCCACCTCGCGGTCGGCATCGGCATCAAGGCAGCCAAGGCCGGACACAGGGTCCTCTTCGACTCCGCCACCGGCTGGGTCGCCCGCCTCCAGGAAGCCCACTCCCGCGGGAAACTCGCCCAGGAACTGGTCAAACTCCGCCGCTACGGGCTCCTCATAATCGACGGAGGAGGATACATCCCGTCCGATCAGGACGCGGCGAACCTGTTCTTCCAGCTCGTCTCCAGCCGCTACGAACACGCCTCCATGATCCTGACGTCCAACCTCCCGTTCGCCCGCTGGGGCGACGTCTTCGGAGACCTGACCATCGCCTCGGCCATGATCGACCGGATCGTCCACCACACCGAGGTCATCAGCCTCAAAGGCAACAGCTACCGGCTTAAGAAGCACCAGCCCGCCGCCGGTACGGCACAATAGAACCACAACCCCGTGGCCCCGTTTTCAATTGGCACTATTGGCCCTATTTTTGGTTGGCGTTAAACAGTCGTCTTATGCGGTGTTCCTGGGGAAACTGGCGGTGGCTTTTCGTTGTTACTGCATTTCACGCTCTGGTTTGGCTGGCAGTGGTCCCATTTACGAATCTCTTCATCCCGGCATAGAATCTGTCGCACGAGGAATACTGGGTTTTTGCGTACTTGTTTGGGGGTGCGGGTTGGGGTTTCGTTACCGCAAGTCGAAGAGTTTTGGGCCTGTGCGGATCACGGCATCGAAGCGCGGGGTGAGTGCGAGCGTGGGAGCTGGCCCGTTTCGAGTGACGAAGTCTGCTTCAGGCCGGACAACAAATACGGTCAGGATCCCGGGAACTGGCGTCTCGTATGTAACCAGCAGCTCGAGCCGCCGCTTCCAAGGAAAGCCTGCTGCTCGGCGATCCAGCCCCGCTGGCGGCCAAGTCGGTCGGATGGTCATCAGCGACGAAACTTGGCGACAGTTTTTGGCGCCCGACGGCACGGCTGCAGCATCGAAGTTCCAGCGTAACTACGTGCGTGCTGCTGTCGCGCGCGTAACGGGCGTTCGACCCAGCCTGTCGCATCTGACGTTGGGACAGGCAGCTAACGTCTTGAAGCACGTTGGTGAGGACCCGGCGAAGCTGAGCGCTGGCGGCCGCGGCGTGGGTGGGGTGGAGAAGGCCGGCGTAGTTGCCCAGTGGACCTTGCTCGGATTGCTGCTGCTGATCGTGACTCTTTCCTCGCCGGCAGGGTTTCTGCTGGCTGCGGGAATTATCGGTCTGATGTTCCTGATGCGGAAGCGCCGCAGCCGCAGGCAGGCGTGGGAGGACGCGACGTGGTCGGGCAGCTCTAGCGAGCATGTCCCTACCCCTGGTGCCGGCGTTGAAGCTCCGGGTAATTTCGCACCTCATCAGGTCTCTTTAGAGGTGGCGGAACCGCTCGCGCGGGTGGATCAGACCGCTCCCTCGACCAAGGGGTCTTATCGTGTTTCGCTTGGCCGCTCGGAATGGCCGAATGTGGAAGTTGTGGGCGAGCACGCGTATGGCGAGGGGATCAAGGCCGCTGTGCGCGCCAGTGTTCCCCCGACCGCTCGAAGAGGCGATGCTGAAGTTGAAGGTCTTCAGGTGGAACTGGTGGCGGAGCCGGACAACCCCTATGACTCAAACGCCATCAGTGTGCGTTGGAATGGCCATGTGCTCGGCTACCTCAGTCGTGAAGACGCGATCCGTTACACAGAACCAGTCAGGAGAATTATTGCCAGCGGCTTCGTAGCGGCTACCACGGCTCGAGTCTGGGCCTACGACGAGGGGGATCGGCTTCGCGCCCGCGTCACCGTTGCACTACCGGAACCGGAATTGATAGCTCCGGTTAACGAAGCCCCCACGGGCGTGAACACGCTCCTACCCTGGGGATCAGCCATTCAGGTCTTGAAGGAAGAGAACCATTTCGACATTCTGTCCCGGCACGTCCCAGCTGATGGTGTCGGTCTCCTGCTCGTCAGTCTTCACAAAGAGAACTACACATTGAAAAACGGCACCCAGCGCCCGTTTGTCGAAGTCCGTCTCAACCGCGAACGGGTCGGGGAACTAAGCAATGTGACCTCCGCGCACCTGCTTCCAATTCTCGAACATACGGAGGCCGTCGGCGAAACAGCTCTGGCCTACGCAAAAATCACCGGCTCCGCCCTCGCCGCGCAGCTCGTCCTTCACGCAGCCAAAGCCACCGAGATCAGCAACGATTGGCTTGTCAAAGGGCCCCACTCGGCCCCGAAGCTCCTTCCACCGACCGCGCGATATGATGTCCCACCTGCCTACGTCAAATAGTAGACAAGAGAGGAATTTGCGGACCAGGATCTCCTGGACAGGGTCCGTGTCGAAACGCCGAGGTGCTTGTCACCTTCGCGCGTTGGCAGGCACGCGATCAGCGAGCCCAGAACAACCATAGTTGATGGAAGTTTTCACTGTTCACTGGCCGAACGGACGGAGTCAGTCCTCTGCGCGGCCATGCGGGGAGCCAGCGGATTCGAGGAGGTCGTTCGCGCGGAGGCGGACAGGTGCGCTCGGGTGTTCCCTGAGGTCAGCGACGAGACCGACGAATTCGTCTCGAAGTTCACCCATTTCCAAGCCGCAGAGGACGCGGTGCGCGCCGCTTTCCCCGTCGGCGTTCGCGAAAACCGTCAGGGCATTGATATAGGCGTCGTCTACTTCTTCACTTCGTGCAGCCAGCTTTGCTAGGCCGAACACTGCGCGTCCGGCCACTTCATGGTTGGCGTCGCGGGCGAGGGCGAGAAGGATCGGCTCAGAACCCGGGTGCCTGGAGTAGTGGTCCGCCGCGTCGCTTCTCGCCTTCTGGCCGCCGGCCAGGAGGGCTCCTTCGAGGGCTTTTCGGCCGGGGTGGTAGGGCGGCAGAAGAGCGAGCAAGAGTTCTTGGAACGCGCCCCCGATTTCGGTGTAGAACATGACCGACGGGTCTGGCCGTGCGTCCTCGATCAGCGTCCACAGTGCGTGTTCGAGGCGGTCCCGATACTCCTTGGGGAGTGTTTCCGAATTCTCGGCGATAATCTTGCATGCTGCCCGTTTGGGCGCCGAGTACGCGTCACTGTCGCACAGGAATTCGAGGAGAACATCCCACGCGTCGGTCTCCGGGCCGTAGATTGCGATGCTCGTACACAGCCGCGCGAGATCGACCACGTGACGTGCAAAGCCGTTGTGGGAGCGTTTGAATCCTTCGAACGCCGAGGCACAGGTGCGAACGAGCGCGGCGGCCTCGTCAGCAGTGAGCCTCTCGATCCTTCCGATGGCCGAGAGCGCCCCCAGTTCGCCTTTGATCAGGGACTGCCCAAGCACGTCCCGTGCCGTGGGAGCATGGGTGGCGAAAATGTGCCGGAGCCAATCAGGGAGATTCTCGTCGTTCGCTTTGGAGGTCAGGGCGGCCTCGTTTTCGGCGATGACTTGCGGGTCGATTTCGTCTAGCAGCGCCTCCAGAGGCCGTTGGAGGAGCTGGCTCGATTGCGGGCCAAGAGAAAGTGTGAAGCCAGCGATGCGCCGAGCATGGCTCTCGTCAAGGTGGTCCCGCAGGCCCCAGATAGCGTCGAGGATCCTGTGGCCCGGCTCGATGTCGGCGAACCGTTCTTCCGAAACAGCTGGAGTGTCGAGGCCGAGGAGGAGGAAATTGATCAGCTCCCTTGCGCGCTCTGGCGTGCAGTAACCTCCGGCGACGTTGAGTGCGGAGAGATCAGCGCGCCAGGTCGCCCGGGTGATGGTCGGGGGCCGGATGGTCGACATGAAGGCTGCGAGCTCAGCCAGAGGACCATCGTCGCGTATTTTCGAGAGGGCGAGGCGCAGCTGGCTGTCGCCGCCTGCGTTCCGGAGCGCATCCAGGCTATCCCGGATAGGTGGGCCGCCGCCGCGGTGCGTGGATAGGTCGACCTTGGCGAGGAGGCCGAGGGAGGATCGCCAACTACCATGGTCTCCCGCGAGCCGCGCCGTGAGCGCCGCAGAGAACAACTCGTTGTGGGCGATGTGCGAGTCACTGAACCGGACCGACTGGTCTCTCGCCCACGCCTCGAAGTTTCGTTCCGCAGCATCTTCGAGCCCCTTGGCGACGCTCTGGTTCCGCCACCAACCGGCGGCAGTGTCCATGGCAGGTACCACCTTGGACAGGTCGGCATCCCAGCGGTCGGTCAGCTCGAACATGGACCAGAGCGCCGCAGACCTGACGGCAGACACGGTCACATTGGTTGCCAAACCGGCCATCAGGAGGTTTGTCCGGTTCAGGATCTCGCGAGCGGACTGGATCTGCCCCGTTTCTGCCAGTACCCGGGCACGGTGAACGTTCATCCAGGCCTGTTCAATCGAGACATCGTTCTCGTCGGCTTCCGCCTCGAGGATCTGCAGGGCCGCTTCGAAACCGTGGCCGTCGATCTCAGCCGCGGCAAGACATACCGCCCGGGCAGCACGAAGACTCCGGTTCGCCCCGTTCAGGTCAAGGCGGCGCAGTCCCTCCGCGGTTCCTTGGGTCACCCACTGATGAACCGCGGCGGCGAACCGCCAGTGCGGGTCCCCGGAAGAGGCCGCTTCCGTTACATTGGGTACCTCTTCGAACTGGGCTGCAAAGTGCTCCCAGTGGTCAGTTCGAGCCTCTGTGCACGTCGCAATGGCTTCGGCCCAGTTGATGGGGGTGGCGAATCCCCTGTTGGGATGAGGGGCCACGAGCCGTGGCACTATGAGTGCGTGCCGAGCCCATTCAGCTTCCGGCAATTCTGCCACCGAAAAGGACCAGCGGCTGCCTTCGAGTACCAATGACTCCCGGGCCTTTTCGGCGAGTTCAATCCACGCCCCGAAGTGCGAGCGTTCAAGTCGTTGATCAGCGGGGACGAATACCTTGAAACCCCGGCCTGTGGGCGTGATGGTCTTCTGGTCGAGCACAGCCCAGACCCGGATTGTGGCGCAATCTTCGCTCTGGAGGATAAGGATGTGGGGAACGTGATGATTCGACCAGTAGTCAGCGTGGCTCATGCTGTTTTCGCGGTACCACCAGCCTCCGCGACCATCGACGGTCCCTGGCTCGTCGAACCAGCTGGAGCCGGTCTTGACCTGGGCGCCGAGCAGCATCCCGAGGTCGACGAGAGCTTCGGTGCGGAGCTGGATGAGCAGATCAGTGCCGAGGTCCTGTGTGCTCGTGGAGAGAGGTCCCCATCCAAGTTGTTTGAAAAACAACTCGACCGCCGTCTCGCCGATGTCTCCACGCTGAACCCTGTCTGGCTGCCGCAATGCCCTGCCCCTTCGGACGCCGGGCGCCCCTCGCATTACCTTGAAGCCGCCTGCCCGGACAAGGATCTGTTCATCCTAGGGTACGGCGGGGAGTTGCGTACTCGCCCGGTCGCCCGTTTGGAGCGGGGCGTGTCTTTGGGGGAGGCTTGCGGCCCGTCCAGCGGTCGGTCGCCTACTGCGTATCTGTGCAGCTTTCCTATCGCCGCGTTCTCGCGGGTGCGATGGCTGGTTCAGCGGTGAAACCGCCCACAGTGTCGTGGCCAGCTCCGGCGGGATGAATTCGCCAAACGCCAATTCTGTTGCGCTAATGCCGCCTGAGGAGCTGTCGTGAGCGGCAAGTGTAAATGCTCTCGCTTCGTCTGTCGCTGACGGGAATTCCCAGTAGTCGAATTATCTGCGAACAAATGGCTGAGGGCCCCACAGCTCCTGGCTGTGGGACCCTCAGTAATCCATAACAGGGAACCTGCCCCTGTCTTCCTCTACAGTTTACTACCGTGGCCAAGTCTGAACCAAAAAGCATCGAGTCCGTGCTGCTACGGCGATTGAGCAAGGCGCGGCTGGCACCGTATCTTGAGGCCGCTGGAACACTCCAGGATGCCGTTCACCTGTACCGGTGGAACATCCAGCTCTCGGGCGCGGCATACGAAGCACTCCATATTTTTGAGGTCGTGCTTCGTAATGCACTTGATGAACAGTTGTGTCTTTGGAACGCCACCCAGACAAACCCGATGACAGGGCAGCTCCACTCAGGGGACTGGCTTCTGGATCCGTCGGTGTTGATAGAGCGCATCGTCGGCAGAGACATTCCCGATGCCAGATCACGGGCGGGGAAATCAACCCGTTTGCGACCCAAGCACCGGCGGGAGCCGCTGCACGAGGATCTTCTTGCGGCCATGTCGCTTGGCACCTGGAGGTTTATGCTGCCAGGTCGCAAGGATGCCGGGAAGCAATTGCTGTGGGAGCAGGCTCTGAGTTCGGCCTTTCCGAATTTGAAGCGACCGGTGCATGAGCTGGAGCATGCTGTCGAGGGCGTGTACCGACTGCGCAACCGCGTCGCGCATCTTGAACCCCTCATCAACAGTCGAATCGAAGCCCAACTCGCCAATATGCGAACCGTTATCGGCGCGATAGATCAGGACATGCTGTCATGGTTTGCCTCTGTCGAGAAGGTAGGCCAGACACTGAAGGAGCGGCCCCGGGTCCCAAACAAACCCTGAGGCCTGCCACTCGCGGGGTTGGGTGGAGTCGCGAGCGGTGTCGTGAAAGCGCGAAGGTGCAATACGGTTCCGGGCCAGGCCGCCTCGTCCATGGCTCAGCCGTGTTCCCCATCAGGACCGGTTGGACCTCGCTTCCAGCTTGGCGAGACGCTCCCCAATCTCACTAACGTCCCGACGCTGCTTCGGACATCTGGCCAGCCACCTCTTCAGCACCGCAATCTCTTCGTCCTTCTGGGACAGCTTGCGGTGGATGATGGCCGCGTGCTCCGTATAAGCCGGGGCGGGCATGCCCCGTCCGGCGTCCCCGTTCGGCACCTTCGATGGCTTTGTAGCAAAGGACGAGCGCCTCTTCCAGCCGGCCTTCGCGTTTGATCTGCTTGATCGGTTCAATGAGCTCGAGGTAGTGGACGCCGTCGACCATGCCCCGCTGGAACTGCTGTGCCCGTTCGCCGCCACCCTGCAACGCCTCCCGGACCATCGCCGAAGTCTCAGCGTGGGAGCTGTTGATCCGTTCACGGGACGTAAGCGCCGGCGGGTTCTCTCGGGTGTGGGCCCACTCGGGCTCGCCGGGGCCAAGCCACACGAAGGCCTTGGCCAGAAGCTTCTGCTCCCGCAGGACATGGAGCTGGTAGCTGACCTGTTGACTGGCGCCCGCCGGCAACGGAAGGTCCTTCGCGACATACGACGGAAGAGAGCCAATCTTCTCCCCGTCCACCACGACGGCCACCGCCCACGGATCGACAGGGTTCTCCGGCTCACGCTGCAGCAGTGCCTTGCCCTCAAAGTAGCCCCGCCCACCCAGGCCCCTGCGTTCCGCGAAAGCAGCGACGGCCTCCTTGGCGAAGGTGGTGGTGCCGGCAACCTCCAGACACGCGTTGAACTGTAAGGAGACTTCGATTTTGAGTGCTGGCTGGAAGCGTTGTTCATCCTTGGAGGAATCAAGGGCCGGTGCCGTGGCCGAGCCCCCTTGCAGTGCTTGTCGCAGCCAGCTTCCGAACCCCACAATGCCCCCTACTGTCTCGGGCGGTTCTGATCCGCCGTGGCCGACTCTACCAACCTGTGGTCAGCTACCGAGGACCCTCGCCTGTCCAGTACTGGGGGCGTTCCTTCAGCATCCGGTTCAAGCGGCGGACGAACACTACCCAGGGACGACTGATTTTGATGAGTTCGGTCATGGGGACCTTGGGGCTGAGGCGGGTAGCGACGAAGGCTGTCCTGGCCCATATCGGATCGGCACCCAGAGCGCGTAGAGCGGCCCGGGTGGTCCCAACCAGGCACGACCAAACTCGTCCCGCAAAAGCCGCCGCGTCCGGCTCGTGACATAAGGTGAATCTTGGGCCTCGGGCATCCCTGCGGCGTGTTGCGTAGTCCGTCCGGGTTCACTCCTAGAGTGTCTTCATGACCGGTCACACGTATTCCTGGCTTCCTGAGCGCCATCTCGGGGTCGCCGCGACACTCTCGCGCGCCGACGAGATAATCGGACAAGTCGCAGATCTGCTTTTCGACTACCAGACCCAACCGAATGGTGTATTCCAGCTGGCGGAGGTGCCCGTGGACCGGGTCAGCCAAACCATTGTGGAAAGGGTGGCTCCGATCCCGCGCAAGGTGCCTCTGCTCGTGGCTGACGCGTTGGTGGCGCTGCGGGCCGCCCTCGAGCACACACTCTTTGCCGAGGTCGAGCTGAAGCAGCGCGGCCTGATCCTTTACGACGGGCGGGTATGGCCGGATCTATCATATAGATATCATTTTCTGACTTCAGAAGGACACAAACCATGCCACGAACGCCCGGCGCGACGAACAGGACCCCGAGAGAACTCGAGGCAGCCGCCAAACACCTCAAAGAGAAGGCCGCACTCAAACGAAGGCTCGAAGCGCTGAAGAAGAAGAACGAGGCGTCGAAGAAGAAAGCTACACCGAAGTAGGGCGCCGCCAGGGGCACGCAACTCTTCCTCGTTCACGGCGTTCGACACCGCAGCGCCGAGGCTCAAATGCGTATAGCTCAGCTTAAACCGCGCGATCCCCTCGTGCTACGCCCGGACAGTGCCAACGCGGTTAATGCTTTGGCGATCCAAGTTGCCGATCAGGACGGTCTCACATTGGGATTTGTCCCTGACCCTTTAGATGAGTTCATGCAAGATGTTCTGGCGGACTCTCGGGGCTACAAACTGTCGGTGGAACGGGCCAACGGGGTCGAAGCAGGCTATCATTCTCGATTGCTTGTTCGACTCGAGGGGTTTGTCGGCCCGGGTAGGCAGCCTTATACCGGTGCCGAATGGCAAACCGTCGCCTGAGACCTTACTCGGCTTTAGGTCCAGTCCCCGGGTGATGCTTTCGAGTTTCGGCAAGTCGGGATTGACTCTAGACTCTTCCGAGCCCACGGAGCTGTGTCCTCGGAACTTACTTTCTCGCGTTTGCCTGCCGTGATGGGACAAAAGACTAACGAATCTGCGCGGCACGTCTATGACGGCTAACGGGAAGGACTGTGCACGCGGGTCTAGTGGGCGTGGGCTTGTGTCATAACGTTTTCAATAAGGAGACCTGAAGCCGGCCACCACATGTGGGTAAGGCAGATGTAGTCGCCCCGTAGATGAACGCGATGAGCATCGCAAGATGCGTCTTCTGTGTATGTATCGTATCGTTGCTGAGCGTGAACGGAGTCAGGTCGAGTCCGCACCTCCGGCGCTTCATATCGTCATTAGCGCGGTGCTCCCAGGTCTAACCAGGCTCGGTACATACGATTGGAGTGGCGCTCAGTACACGTCGGGCTTACGGGAGGTCATTACATGGGGAAGTCCTTGTTCTATACGGCAGCAAGCCCCTGTTCCCGCCCCGCCGGGCGGCTTCTATGGCATTTCCTCACGTTCGAGGTGGGATTGTGACCGAGCTTCCGGGGGGAGCTGCCGATAAGGCAGGCAACCAGTATGAGCATTGGTGGACGGCGCGGGTAGTAGCCGAGCTCCTTACGGGCGGTGCGAGCCGGCTGCGGCTGGAGCCTCCCGGCGTTGGCGGCGAGGGCATCGAATTTGAAGTCGATCGTGCGGGCGTGACATGGGGCGAGCAGGTGAAGCTCCGCGCAGGAAACTGGACGATAAATAAGCTCAAGGGTGAGGGTGTCCTGAGCGCCGCGCTCGCGCAGGTCAAATCAGGCCGTCAGTTCAAGCTCATCGTCTCGACCGAAGCAATGCCCTTCGACACTTTGGCGCGGCGCAGCCGTGACTGTGATGATTTAGCTGAGTTCGAGGGGTCGCTAAGCCGCGCTGATGACGCCGAGTTCTTGAAGCTCGCCAAGATTTGGGGGGTCGCGCCAGATCAGGCATATGTCGTTCTGCAGTCCATCCATGTCGAACCGCACCCCTTCGAGAACCTGCGACAGCTTGTGGCCGCAGAGTTCCGGTTGCTGTTATCAGACGACCCCGAGGTCGTTCTCGGCGAAGTCCGAAACTTCTGTGATGATCACATGCACGAGCAGCTCAGGGGCCCCCAAATCTGGGCGCACCTCGAATCGAAAGGGCTCCGCCGCCGCCATTTGGCGGGGGATGCCTCATCAATCAACAAGCTGCGCAAGACGGTTGAGCGCCATGCCCGCCACGTGAACACCAACCGACCGAGCATTGGTCTCGTGCAATCGAGGTTCCTCGATCAACTCCGAGGCCGCCTCACCGACAAAGACGGAAAGCAGCTAGTCGTACTCGACGGAAGCGCGGGTTACGGCAAATCAACGATCGCTACAGCGATCGCTGCTGAGCTGCAAGCAGCTGGTTGGTGGGTGGCTGCCGCCAACATGAGCGTGGTCAAGCCATCAGCAGCGACATCCACTAAACTTGGCGACCAGCTCGGCCTAGGGGACAACTCCCCAGGTGTCGTCTTAGCAGGCGTCGCCGACGGAAGCCCGGGCCTCCTAATAATTGACCAGCTCGACGCCGTGGGAACGTACAGCGGACGGATCACAGAAGTTTATGACGCCATCGCTGAAGTGCTGGACGAAGTTGCGTCGACGCCCAATATCAAAGTACTACTCGTCGTGCGCACCGTTGATCTCGAATCCGATCCGCGCTTCACGCGGTTCCGCGACGCCACGACGGCCGACCGCATTCAAGTCGACAAACTAAATGCCGATGACGTGAAAGGAAAACTGACGGAGTGCGGCATCCCGCTCCCCGCATCGGATGTGACGATAGAGCTACTCCGAACTCCGCTGCATCTCAGTATCTTCCTACGGTTGTCAGAAGCTGCCCGGCAAGAGGTATACCCAAGCCTGCAACGGTTGTACGACCGCTACACCGACGAGGTTCGCCAGTCGATCGAACTGACCGTCGGTCACCTGCAATGGGCGGCAATCATGAGCACTCTCGTTGACCATATGAACTCGAATGAGCAGCTGTCGGCGCCTGCCCCCATCCTTGACTCCTTCCCTCGCGACGAGGTTCACGCACTCGAATCCGCTGATGTTCTTGCCGTAAACGATCAGAACACCCTATCGTTCTTCCACGAGTCTTACTTCGACTATCTATTCGCGAGAACGTTTGTCGCAGCCGACAAGAGCCTCCTCGATTTCGTTATTGAATCTGGGCAGCATCTGTTTCGACGAGCGCAGGTAAGGCAGGTACTGGAGCACCTGGCCGCGACCGACCCAAGAAAATTCCGTGATGCCGTTAAGCAATTGCTCGCATCCGCCAACGTCCGCTCTCACCTCAAGGAGGTCGTCGTTGACGTCCTTGGGCAGGTCGAAGGCACTGCAGACGACTGGCTGGCTGTAGACGAGATCGCGTGGAGCAACAGCAATATCGCGTGGAGAGTTCTCGGCATTTTGGGTCAGCCGTCATGGTTCGCCGCCGTAGACGCTCTGGGGAAATGGTCTGAATGGCTCACCGATCCAGCGAAGACTGACAGAGCCTTCAACCATCTTCGCTTTATCGCCCGCGATCACCCCCGACGTGTAGTTGAACTTGTCCGGCCCTACGTGGGTGCGAATGATGACTGGCGGCTGCGGCTCAAATCCATGATCGAGTGGTCGTTGAACCCCGAATTGACTGACTTTGCAATCGAACTGCTGGAGCGAGGCGATCTCGACGACGCACGTGGCCCAATCGCCGTGAATAGCGACTTCTGGTCCATCGTCTTCGGACTCGCGCAAGATGACTCCTCAGCTGCTGCCCGACTCATAGGCGCATACCTGAATCATGGCCTCGCCCGCGCACAGGCTGAGGCATCGAACGACCCCTTCGACACCGGCCAACTACCGAATCACTCGGTTAGCGATGAGATCATCTCGCAAGTCGCTGCAAAGGCTCCCAAAGAATATCTCACCAACGTCTTGAACTTCGTGGAAGTCGTGGGACAAGCGAACCAGCAGCAAGTCGAAGGTCGCCTCCCGGTTGGCCGTCGCTGGGTCTTCCGGAGTCGCGGCTCTGCGTACACCGTCGCCGACAAGATCTTTGACGGAATCGGGAAGGCCCTCACCGAGCTGGCGGAGACAGCGCCAGGTCTCTGCGACGATTACGTCGCACGGTTGAGCGGGTTCGAAAGCGAGGAGCTGCACTTCCTCGCATGCATCGCATTGACGAAGCGGGGACCTGCCGACGCCGCGATTGCTTGGCTTGTTGGCGATGCTCGAAATCTCGAACTCGGTTACATGGATAACCCCAGTTGGGCCAGTCGTTCACTAATCGAACGCTGGTCCGGCGGGTGCAACAAAGAACTGTTCCACCGCCTAGAGTCTCTCATCCTCGAGCACGCGCCCGACTTCGAGAAGCCGCGGTACGTGGGGGCTACTCGATTGCGCCTGCTCTCCGCCCTCGAACCCTCCCGGCTTTCCGACGCCGGCCGCCACGGCCTTATGGAACTCCAGCGCCGGTTCCCCACGATCCAGCCGTCAGTCGCCCCGAGCGGTGTAACGGGGGGTTCTGTCGGCTCGCCAATCCCAGACACTGCCGCTCAGATGATGTCAGACAAGGAATGGATGGGCGCGCTACAGAAATACACCTCAGACAAAATCGACTGGCGCGGCGACCAACCGGTCGGTGGCGCACACGAGCTTGCGCAGACGCTGGGACGCCAAGCTGAGCAAGCACCTCAGCGGTTCGCCAAGCTCGCCCTCGGGTTTGATGCTGATGTGAACCCCTTGGCTATGGACGCGGTGATACGGGCCGTTGCGCCCAAGCTCGAAGGTGGACTCCTGGCTGATCTCTGCGAGCACGCACAACGCACGTACACTTCGGAAGTTGGCCAGGCAATATGCACGGCTGCTCAACAGGAAAAGCCGGTTTCTGAGCGTATGGCGAAGCTCGTTGCCAAGTACGCCGACGACCCTGACCCTGACCGCGAATGGGCAAGGACTGAGGCGAACTCTGGCGACAACTACTACGGTGGCGACATAGATATGGCTGGCCTGAACAGCACAAGGGGCCAGGTCGCCCACACTACGGCAGCAGTGCTTTTCGAGTCAGCCAACCACCTCGGAGTGCTCAGGCCGGTAGTAGAAGCACTCGCTGCTGATTCCAACCTGGGTGTCCGTGCCCAGGCGGCGGAGGCGGTGCTCGCGCTGATGAATCACGAGCCAGAGCACGCATATGACCTAGGCGAAGCGCTGCTGGATGCGGACGTCGAGCTCTACGACACCCGAGGTGTTGAGCGACTCATGTCGTACCTTCTGGTTCGAGAGCCAGACCGCTTCGGGCCGTTCCTCGCGCGAGGCTTGGGAGGACCTGAACCTGTCGCGTTGCGGGCTGGCCACCTTTGGGCGTTGCTGTCGTACCGCGACTCGTTACCCGCCGCCGTACCCCAAGAGCCCGATGGGCTGTCGGTTGAGGCTCGTCGAGGTGCCGCCGAGTCGTTCGCCTCTAATCCAGCGGAGTCGGCCGATCTTTTGGTTGCGCTTTTTGGCGACGCCGATGACGAGGTGCGAGAGCAAGCGTCGAGCAGCATGAGGTATCTGTCGACTCAGAGTTCGGCGACGATAGGGAGGCTCGTTCAGGGCTTCCTGACAAGCGAGGCGTTTGAAGAGCACTTCGACGAATTGATCAGGGAGCTTGAGTCGGTTGAGTCGATCGATCCTGAACTTGCCCTCCGAGCCTGCGAGCGCGCCCTCGAGATTGCAGGAGCGGAAGTTGGCAACATCCGCACCGCCCGTAGCGTGCTTGCGAAACCCATCGTCGTGAGCATCTTGCGCGTGTATCGTCAGGGTGATGCAGGACGGCGAGAGCGATGCCTCGATGTTGTTGATCGTCTGTCAGAGATCGACGCCTACGGATTGACCGAAGCATTGAACGGCGAGCGGTGACTTGAGCCCATGTATCTCGAGCGGACGTGAGCGGCGTTACGTAATCACTTACGGCGCGCGCTTCTTCCCGGCCCCGAGCTTCGGCGCCAGTGTCTTGCAGGCAGCATAAACAGACGGGTATTCGGACAACCGATCAAAGGTCATGCGCACAGCACGGTCACGGACTTGGGGCGGGAACTGCTACGGCATAATCGCTATCTTTCTCACAGAAGACCCGGGACGGTTCATATTGACCCTGCGATTGACGTGGATGAAAGTGCGCGCCGACGCTGACGGACGGCCTTTAATACTACTTGGGCAACTGCGTCTTATGCGTCTCAAGAAATCTTTTTAGTGCCAAGGAAGTTCCGAGGCCAGGTGGTTTTTCATCGATACCACGATGGTTCCATCGGCCGTCCCAAAAGTCCTGACGTTGCGCTCCAGCTGTACGCCGAATCGGTGAAGTGTCATCGAGGATTGCTGCACTTGCCGAGGATTGTCAGGTCGTAGTCTTTACGCACAACATCTGGTTTGCCACTGAGCTGTTGTCAGTCCCGGTTCGAGAAGAACCCGACGCATTGCAGCTACTTCTCGATCCAAGACGATGGTCCACTGAAGGGGATTGTCAGCTCGGGAACACATCCGCGGTGGGACACTGTGAAGAAGATGACTGGCAAGGTGAACGCCATACTTCAGTCGGCAAAGGCGGCTGAAGGGGAGACACGAGAAGCACTTGTTGAGAAGGGATACAGCCTTGTTCGATCGTGGTGTGAGGTCGTCGTGGAGCAGGAACTTTTGCAGCAAGTCGTACAGCGGTATCAGCCAAATGTCATGTTGACCAAGCTTCACTCAATTGACGGTAAGAAACTCGACGAGGCAAAAAAGATAATTGTCCCGATCTACGAGAAGGCTTGTCGAATTATGGCCGGGCACTCGCAGCCACTAGAAACCCTGTCTATCAGGCCCAAGCTCGAGGAGTTGGAAGTTGAGTGGAAGCAACTTCAAGAGATGCGGTCAGCATAGTTCCGGTTTGTTGGGAGTTTGAATGCATAGTGTGGACACCTGCTCTAGGGAATACAAGCTAGCGCTGAAGAACTGTCTCGGTCTTGACTGTGTGGAAATCTGGAATATCCAGGGTGTAAGTACGGACCTCAAATGACCTAAGTTCGGTTGTTGTCGGGATATTTGCCGCTTCTAGGCGACCTGCGAACTCGATAGATCGTGAGTGCCACAAGTTTATATTGAATTCGAGCGGCTGGTCTGGGATGGGCGTGGGGTTCCAGAGCGTTCGCTCATGGACGACAACTCCGTCGACTTTCCAGCGAATGACGTTGGGTTGCCAGTCGATCTCGTAGGTATGGAAGTCTGCGGCTGCGTCAAAACCGAGGTCGATTTGAGTCGGAGTGCCGCGGTAGCCGTACTCTAGCTTGGTCCCCTCGGGTCCGGGGTTGTAGTAGACGTTTATGAGCATCTTCGTTGTGTCTTTGCCCAGGAACTCGATGTCGATCTCTTGGCGTGGGCCATTCCTATGGAGGAAGATGCCAGTGATCAGCCCGGGTACGTTCGATGGACGGAGCGTCGCAGAGAATCTGCCATACAGATAGGATCCGCCGCTTGCAATCGCTGCCGAAGTAAACTCCCGGACTGGAGTCGTCTCTTCCTGGAATGTAAGGAGGGCGCTTCCGTCGCGTGTTTCGTTGAAGTTATCTGGGCTGAATAAGGATAGGTTGCTAGGAAAGGTGTCGTCTCTTAATTTCCAGATCGGAGACGTGAGAGTTTCGCCGGCTGCCCAATTGACGCCAGTGACAGCAGCAGGATGGCTTGAGAGACTCACAAGAGAAAACCCGTTCCAATCTTCGCGCGTTGGTGAGAGTGTCCAGGGAGACTTGTCGAACTTGTGATTCGTGGATGTACGAGAATCGGCGAGTGGTATCCGATCTATCTCCGGGCGTTGACCGAGGTCTGGGTCGTTGGGGTACGGAAATGACGGGTAGGCGGTTCCTATGAAGTCACTCAAAACAGCCCATTTGTCACGGGCAGCATCATCGAACTTTAGAACTCGGTCGGGGTGGATGTCTGGCGACTCCACGCTAGGTGAAGTGAGGATGAATAGGGCATCGGGATTAGATTTGGCGATGATGGCGGCGACTTGGCTGTCGATGGTGCCGATGTTGACGTAGGCATTGAAGAGTGTGCCGCGACGCCCGGTAAGTAGTCGCTTCTGCTCTAAGGCTGGCAGCGTCTCAAGGTCGCTGCAGCAGGTGTAGCCGCTCATAGACAGTGCTTTCGCTAGTGCCGTCAGTCCTGTGCCTGAATCTCCGAGTGCAATAACTGGGCCGCGTAGCTTCTTTGCTGTTGTCACAAGTGGTTTTTCTCGTGTGATCACGCCGACCTGTGAGAGCACTGGAAGTACTGAATACGAATTGGTTGACGGCTCGTCGAGGCGCTGCTCGATGATAGGTCGGGCGGCGGTGAACACTCTCAGATCGCTGAACTGTAAATTCAGCCACAGATCAACAGGGCCGTGCATAGGAAGTCTGCTGAGTAACTTCCGGGCTCCTTCACGCGTTACGACGTACCCCGACGCTTCCCAGAGACCTGGGTCTTTTCGCCGCATTAGGGCCTGATCTTGTGGCGATACGAAGGCACCAACATCTCTGTAAGCGAGATACAGTAGATCGAAATTTGCTACACCCTCTGAGCTGAATTCAACCGCAGACCAGGTCTCTTCGAGATTGCGCACAAAACCGTATGGCATGACGACATCATCCTCAAGCACCAACGCACTAGGGACGTCCCCGTCGGCGATCAGCTTCCATACTTCGATATGCGAAAGCGCGACAGCAATCTCTTGCCTGGTCATCTTGATCTTGCGTGCGCGTGTCTGGTCGTCAACGACAAGCAGTGGATTAGGGTCGACGGTCAATTGATCAGCAAGTGTGAACGAAGGAATTAGCGTTGCGTTGTCACGCTCCGATTTCAGGTATCTGGCGTCGATGGCCGAAAATCTTCTGACGATAAACGATAGCCGTTCTCCATGACGATCTCGAAACCGGTCAAGTTCGCGCCGAAGGCGGCTCCAACGGTCGGGCTTACGATCAAGGTTTATGACGTAGATGCGCTGCAGCGAGTCAGATTCATCGCCGCTGGAAAAGACGCGTGCGCGTTGGCGAAGATCCAGGACACGCGTGCGAACGCGCAGTCTATGTGCGAAGCGCTCCTTGAAATCAGCGAAGGTCAGCATATTCATCGGACAGGTCCCCCATTAATTCGTTTGGATACTTACTACCCATCGCTACGTACCCATCGTCGCCAGTTACGGTCGTCCGAGCGATACGAGAGCGGCCACGTACTAATTGCTACAGAATCCCAGTCCGTGAGCAGCTCGAAGTCCCAGGCCTTGCCTGCTTGAGCTAGTTCGACGGCATGAGCAACGAGACAGGACGTGAGATTGCCGGGACCGGTCAACGTTTGGATGTCCCGACTGTCCTCGTCTGCGGAGAGCAGTGAGTTTGTTGCTTGTTCCAGGGCCATGGCAATAATCGGATGGCTTGGAGGTGCGAGGAGAGGATTATTGTTGACATAGAAGATGCGCCCACCTTCTGCAGGAATCCCAGCTGAGCGTACCGGATCAACCATTGAGTCTGAAGCGATGTCATAACAAAGCGGCTGCAGTTTGAGCCGGCCGTCCATCAGTAGCTTGTCAATGTCATATGCCTGGTAGGCGTCATCGGCGTCGACATAGAGCCCGCCATTTTTCAAGACAAAACACAGGCGGAAAAAGTCGGCACGCATTGCCGGATGGTGACAGCGCTTGAACGCACGAGAATGTCGCCGGCTGAAGTTTTCCATGATGAACTGTTCGGCTGCGGTGTCATCGAACAGAAGGCGTTCGAATCCCGTCTTCTCCAGAGGCACCCAGCTGTCGAGGCACTTCTGGACATCTGCGGGCACAGAAGTTGCATTATCCCAGAACTGAATAAGTATGCGAGGCGGCGTAGTAAAATCGACGGCGTCAACGACTTCTGAAGCTTCTTGGATCAACCATTCCATGAACGCGGATCTTACGTCGTGATCATCCGCGACTTTGGATGGACTGAGACTTAGTCGTTTTGGGACTGAGTTCATATTTATGCATGAGTATGGAAGCTTGTGCGATTCCAGTCAATTCCAGCGGTTGGATGACGAGTTGCGCTTGACTGGCGCGTACTCGATCAGTAGGACATCCAATGGCGATTAGCTCGCGTCCCTCTTCCTGAAATTTTGCTTTGACAGCAGATTGCTCGTAGGAACTCCGCATCCTCACGCCCGCCTCAACTAGCCGCGACCGCACGGTATGTGCAGTCACGCCCATCCGCTTGCCGATCGTCGCCAGTGAATCTCCCTGCTCATAGAGCCTGACTGCTTCTATGATCTGCCGCTCGTCCAGGCCAACCGGGCGTGGTGCAATGCCATGTCGACGTCTCCGCGGGTGTGAGCCGTCGTTTCCCGGAGGCCGGGCCTTCTTCCTGGAAGGGTCGGACCTGGGTGTTTTCGCCGCGGGAATTCTGGAGTATCCCTGCGGGTGGGGTTCATGGGCTGCAGCTTCGTCCCGGGGCACGGTCCCTGGCTGTGTTTAGGCGGCGCGGTAGTTGAAGAGTTTGAGCAGGTTGTGGAAGCGGCCATCAGCTTCCACGCCCGAATGCTTTTTGGAGTCCGCGTAACAGGACATGGCTGCCGTGCCGGCTGTTGATCTGTCGGAAGACCGGTTCCACGATGGCATTGCGCCTGGCGTAGACCGCCCGGTCCTTCTTCGTTTTCAGTTTCCTGGCTATCCGCTCGACAGGAGTCGCATCCGCCGGGATCCTGCCCTTGGGCGACTCCGGCGCCAGGCGGTATGCCGAGCAGGGTAAATACGTGAGGCCGCAATGTCGGTCAAGCCTTGCGCCAGGCTCGGAACGGCTGTTAGTTCCGATCATGCAGCACTAGACTCGCCGGACAACTGGGTGGACGAGAAATATTGGGGGACAGAATAGTCCAGGGCGTGCAGGTACTGCGGCAGTATGGCATCCGGCCCGAGGTTTGGCGTTGGTACCGGGCACACGGCAGGGTACGCCCAGAGCCGACGCCGCAGTACCGTGCTGCGACGCGGCGGGCCGCTCGTAGGTCCGTGGTACTGATCGTGTAGGTCGTGGTTGCTGTCGTGGTGGCCATGCCGGTGATTTACTGGATCGCCGTCCTTGTTCACGTGAGCTTGTACCAGATGGCGCCGGTGACTCTGGGTGTCCTCTTGGTGGGAGTGGCACTGATCTACGCGATCTTCGTCGCTTGGTCCGGTGCCGTGCGGGAGGCGCGGGAAGATGCGAGGCGGGAGGCCAACCGTGGCCGGATCTTTGGTACCCCGGGCGGTGTTCTGGCCGCGGCGGGAAAGTTCGGTCGGGGCAGGGTTGAGGCGGGGGCGAGGGGCGAGGGAAGTACAGCGCTTCTGCTGGAACTTCTGCTGCGAATCCCGGGAACCTCCGTATTCCACGGGCTGCAGTTCCCGGTACGCCAGGACGCTGATGTGGACCATGCGATTGCTTTCGGGAACGTTGTTTACCTGCTGGACTCCAAGCTCTATCGCTGGGGCCAGTACTAATGGCGCCCGGTCGGGGAGAAGGATCTGATTGTACGCTCTGACGGGTACGGGCGCGGCAAGGCGAACTGGATGCACGCCGCCGCCTTCGGGTACCGGTCCCTGCTCGGGCCCGAGGTGGAAGTGATTCCCATGGTCATGATCCACGGGCGCAGCACGTCCGTGGGGTCCTGCAGCATTTCGGCCCACGGAGTGCACATGCTTACGGCCCGGGACGCAATGGAGCGCATAGGGGACGCGATGGCGGGATCGCTCAACCAATGGCAGGACAATCCCGCAGTGCGTGCTGCTCTTCTCAGCAAGCTGAAGACGGGCTAACGGGCGGTGTTGCCTGGACTGGGACAGAAGTCGAAGGGGCAATGGAGGACCTCAGAGCTATTCCGGGGCCGCGCGGTGGCATTCGAAATGCTACGCTATCGGAAAATTGTGATTGGGGAAATTGTGGGATCTAACCGACTCACCATCTATTTATTAAAAGACGTCTCTGCTGCAGAGGAAGCAATCGCTTTTGATAAGAATCCAACGGCTGTATCCGTTGATACTTCGTCCGGCATCGAGGGCACGTTCTTCCACTCCTCGCGCCCATCCTCACGCCCAGCCTGGGTGGCTTTTGTGCAGCCGCTCCTCGCCGGTCCTCAGCTGTCTTTGACAACATCTTCGGCATCAGGTCTGCTTGTTTTGAAAGTGGATCAGCGATTCTTCGGCCTCACTTTCGGATACGGAAGAAGCTTCCTTGATCTATCTAAAGTCGAACATCAGTTTGGCTTGAAAGTCGCTCTTAACCGCATCGATCCGCGGCATATACGTAGTCTCGATACCAAAACGTTCGAAGACATGGTGGTGACCAAGAATACGCAAGCCAGCAAGAGCTCAGAGCTTCCAACCTTCGGCGTCGACGTTTCGAGGGACATGCTTCGAGCTGTAACCGGTGAGCCAAGAGACAGGTCGTTTGCCAAAAGACTGTCGGGATCCGATGCACTCGTCGTGAACTTGGAAATTGCCCCGGCGGATCTACCAAAGCTTTGCGGCGAACTCCTCGTGGCCTTTGGCGAGGACTCCTACAAAGCCGACTTCGAGTGGATCGACCACCTAGCATTAGTGAGCGATGGGACAACTACGACTCAGTTAAACGAACTGCTGGAACAGCAGCTCATCGCCGGAGATACATCCAACACGCATATGGCATTGCCGGAAGCCGTCGCCTGGGAAGACATCGATGTCTTCAAGATAGGTGGGACCCGGGCCGAGGAATATGACGATCTCGACCTGGATGACTATCTGAACCGGCTCGGGGACAAGTGTTCTGAAATCACCATCGATCGCTTGAAGACCAGATCAGTTTCCGTGCGATTCAGTCGTTCAAACGATTTTGACGCACGATGGAACTTGTACCAATGTCTAGTTACTGAGCAACGATTACATTCAAAATTGCACGTTCTGATTGAAGGTCGCTGGTTCGTAGTCAGTGATTCTCTGGTCGCCAAGGTCGACCAGTTTGCGACCTCACTGGCACCTTCCACTACATCCCTCATCGCCTCGCAGACCGGTGAGGTTGAAGCCGATTACAACTCACGATTGGCCGCCACGGTGCCCGGCGATCTTCTGCTTTTGGATGCGAAAATCAAAAGACCGGGCGGTGCGACAAGCGGCATCGAGGTATGCGATGTGTTGGCGTCCAGCGGCGAGTTTATCCATGTCAAGAGAAAGTCGCGCTCGTCGACACTGAGCCACCTGTTCGCTCAAGGTACAGTTTCGGCCACAACATTCGTAGCAGACGGCAGCTTCCGTGATGAAATTCGAAGCATTATTGCAAACGAGACAGAAGAGCCACATAGAGCGCGGTGGCTTGATTTGATCCCGGAAGAGGGTCGACCCGTTGACCGCTCGAAGTATTCTGTTTCCTATGTGGTGATAGCGAACTCAAAGCGGTCTGGGACTGATTGGCTGCCGTTCTTCAGCAAACTGAATCTCATGCAGAACGGACAGCAGCTGCTAAACCTGGGCTTCAGCGTTTCGGTATCCAGGGTCAATGCATCGGACTGACCCGCCCAAGAGACTGACAATTTGAGAGGTCTGCAGGCGGGATCAGATTCTGCAGATTATGCCATCGAAGCACTTCAGCTTTACGTAACGTCCACTATGAGTTGTCCGCCGCCAGTCAGTCGGGCACCTCTTGGCCGGGAAGAGGCGCCCGTTGCGGTCGGCTCGACTGCGTTTTGGTGGTCCGTGCTCATTCCTGGAGGCCCGCCTGTCGGTTGGTCATGCAGGTCGCTGTTCGTTTCTCCATGAGATGTTCGGAGAGGAGGAACCGCCCTCATGAAGTTCGTCGATTCCAGCAACAAGCCCGTCCGGGTAGTGCGGTGCTTATTCGGGGCCTGTTCGGTTCCAGAGACCTACTCACCATATTCGAGCGAAATCGCGCCCTGCCCGGACGGCCGTCTTAGCAGCCCCGGTTGGGGTCGCCGAAGTGGACAAAAAGAGGGTGTGCACAATGTGCACACCCTGGGCTTCGGATCGGGTCGTACTGGTGGCGGACTGGGCCGGATTGTGGAGGATTTCGGGGGAGAGGCGGAAATTCAAGGGCCGGAACCCGGTTCGAGTCCCACCTCGGGCACGTGTTTTCCCTCGTCAGAGGGGGTTTTGCCTTAACGTGTGCACAATGACCCTCCGCGGGTCCCTCTGACTCTGGCCGCGGGCTGTGCCTGGCGCCGCGGTGGCCTGTGAAGTTGTGTTGGTGGCGGGTTCAGGGCCTTGGCGAGTGGGCCCTCTGCCTGCTGGGGATCTGGGGTGATTGGGTTTCCTTTCTAACTTCTTAGTGGCCGCAGTTGGCCTTCACCTACTCATGTCCCGGCGTTGTGGTGAGGACATGACTTGAGGCAATTTTCTTGAGGATTTTTCTTCTTCGGTTCGCGTCTTTCTGTCGGCGCGAGGGGAGGGCTTGGGGCCGAATGTCCGTCCAAAGTGGTTGTGGACAGTGTCCGCGCGTGGCTGCTGAGCCCTATCAGGATGTGCACAATGTGCACACCCTTGGTCGCCCAGATCGCGGCCGTCCGGCGCGGGGGTGCCGGCGGGCTGGGTTCGAAGCGTTTTATCAGGGAGTCCTTGACTCCGAAGACGGAGTCGCCGGTCAGCCACCCTCCGGGTGCGTCGTCAAACCTGAAAGGTCAGGCATGGATCAGTCTAAAGAATCACCCGGGTTCATCTGCGCGCTGGCAGCAGGAATCGGCCATGGCTAGAGCAGTTCCGGGCCGGGTCCTGCGTTTCCCGGCCCGGAGAGGCCGGCGGCGTTATGGGCTGCGCTGGGGTTTTGGGTGACTTTGTGAATCGTCTCGGCGAAGCTTAGGAGCGTGGAACTGAGCGTGGGGAGTTCACGGGCCGGCAGGCCGTATTTGGTGAATTCTGTTGTTGGGAGGGCCCGGTGCCTGGCGATGGATGCCGCGAACATTGGCAGGTCCAGGCTCGGGTCTCGACGTTGGCAGAGCCTGATGAGCTCCTGGCGCGTGAAGCGTCGGCTAGAGATGATGGAGTAGGCGTCGAGGTAGTCGCGGGCGTACCCCCGGCCGTAGACGGCGAGCAGCTTGGATGCTACCGAGTCCTTCAGGGAGAGTATCGGTCCGATATCGATGATGGCGGGAGAGTTCTCCCACCAGTCCAGGCCAAGATCGATGACGACGGCTTCCTCGTCATGTCCTACGGTGACGCTGGCGAACTCGTCGTACTGTCGGGTGATCTCGACCGTGTATCCGGAGTCTTGGAGCGCGTCTGTCATCTTCTGTACCGATGCGGCGAAGCTTACCGGTGTGTGGCGGCGGTGCAGTGCGAAGAGGTCGATGTCCTCCGAGGGGCGCTGGGTGATGCCGTGTTCAATCAGGGCTTGGCCGCCGGCGAGGATGAAGCCATCAGCTGCCAGGACAGATAGGGCGAGCTTTGCTGCTACGCGCTGAGAGTGGTCCACGAGGGGTGCTCTTTCGCTTCGTGGTAGGCGGGGAGTTCGGGGAAGGATGTTTCCCAGAGCTGCCTGCACCGTGCGGGCAGGATCATTGTCGGCCAGAGGGCGGTCAGCCGTTCCGCTTGGATGATGCGGCAGATTTCCTCGATGGAGCCAGAATTTTGAAGGGTGAGTTGGTACAAAACTGAGCAGCTGCCGTCATCGTCCACGTTGTAGGTTCTTTCTGGTCCCCAGTCCAGGTGGAGCGGGAGTTCCACGGACCCGGTGGCGGGGCCTTGAAGGTCTTCGAAAGCGTCCGGGACCACGTACCCGAGGGAGTCCGCGATGGTGTGGCGGTGCTCCACCGGGGTCAAGACATAGTCGCGGAGCCGGGTGCGGATGAGTTCGGACACGGACGTACCTTCCCAAGCTGCTTTGCGGTGGGCTTCGTTCCACAGGTCATCACTGACGCGGATGGTGTGCCGTGGCGTCCCTGCCGACATGGCGCGCTCCTGACTATCAGAGGGTTTGACCTTCACAGCCAAGTCTACGTGGTGTCATGACACCCCGAAACGGCAGTGTCATAACACCGGACGAGGCGGCTTTTTCGGAGTTGCCAAGAGACGCCAAGCCGGCTGTGCACAGTGTGGACACCCCTGGGCTTCGGATCGGGTCGTGCATCGGCCGTATCCGGCCGGATGGCAGGTTGGCGCCGCGGCTACATGACTTGCCGCGGGTTGGGGACGTGCGCAGTTGGCGATCCATTCGGCGTTACCAAAAGCTGGTGGTCAAACTGCATTGCCGGGCCTTTCCGACGCGGCAGATTGGGCTCTGAGACGTGAGCTCGACGAATTGCGCCTCGATAATGCCAGGCTGCGGAAACTCTTGGAACTCACGGAAGTGGAATCAAAGGCAGCACACCTGGCCCAGGCTGTAATTCCTGCGGTGTTGCACCATGGTCCGGTGACCATGGAATCGTCTCCGGAAGCGAAAGTCCGTCTGTTCCAGGACTTGTTCAGGGCGCGTAGGGACGTCTACGCAGTCCGGTGGGAAAACTCGCGGGACGGTCGCTCCGGCTGGGTTCCTGCGGTCGCCGGTGGTTGGCGCAAGGGCGCGAACATCGCGGGCGCCAATTTCCTGCCGCTCACTCCGTTCGTTGTTGCGGATCATTTGCGCGGAGTGCAGCACATTGGCCTCTATCCCTTGACTGAACAGGACACCTGTTGGTGGGTGGCGGCGGACTTTGACGGAGGCGCCGCAATGCTGGATGCGTTGGCGTACGTTAAGGCTGCTCGCTTTCGGGGAATTCCTGCAGCGTTGGAAGTATCCCAATCAGGACGTGGCGCCCATGTGTGGATCTTCTTCAGCGCAGCCATACCGGCGTCCGCAGCACGCCAGCTTGGCACCGGTCTCATCCACGAGGCGATGGCATTGCGTGGCAGCATGAGTCTGGCCAGCTATGACAGGCTTTTTCCTGCCCAGGACGTTCATTCGGGCAAAGGCATGGGTAACCTGATTGCTGCGCCGCTGAACGGCAAGCGCCGCCAGCACGGCACTACGTTGTTCCTCGACACTACGACCCTCGAACCATATGAAGACCAATGGGCGTACCTGTCCAGCCTGGATCGGCTTTCGGAGCGGGAAGTTCATGCCCATGTCCGAAGGCTGCCTGCCGTCAAGTTGGGACAAGAGGTTCGCCGGCTCGAACTGCCGCTATCGTCCAAGATCGTTCCACGCCCCGCTCTGATCGTCCGAGTCGCATTCGCATCACGCCTTACTATCAAGGCAGCAGACCTTGGACCAGCCATGATCTCAGCCGTCAAGCATGCCGCTTCCATGCCGAACCCTGAGTTCTATGAACGCCAACGCCAGAGGCGATCCACCTGGAATATTCCCCGATACCTGCGCAACTACGACGAAACGCTTGACGGCGACCTCATCCTGCCGCGTGGGTTGTTGCCCTTCTTGAAGCAACTGGTCGAATCGAGTGGCAGCTCGCTGCGCATCGATGATCAACGGTCGGACGGCATTGCCCACAGCTTCGAGTGCTCGGCCCGCCTGCGCGCGGAACAACAAGATGCCGTGGACGCCGCCACTGCCGCCGAGCACGGAGTCCTGGTGGCCCCGCCCGGTACCGGAAAGACCGTTATGGCGTGTGCTGCGATGGCACTTCGTGGCGTCTCAACGCTCATTCTGGTTGATCGCAAAGCCTTGGCGGAGCAATGGCGGAGCCGTATCGGTGAGTTCTTGGACGAGAAGTGCGGCCAAATCGGAGGTGGCCGTGCCAAGACGACGGGTCGGGTCGATGTCGCGCTTTTGCCCACGCTGGCACGGCGGGAAAATGTTGCCGAGCTGACCGCCGGCTATGGTTTTGTCATCGTGGACGAATGTCACCACGTCCCGGCGGCGGCGTTCACCCACGTCATGAACCAGATCCAGGCCCGGTACTGGCTGGGACTGACGGCCACACCGTACCGGCGGGACAAGTTGGACTCGCTGATCTACCACCAGCTCGGCCAAATCTCACACACGATTTCCCCAGCTGTTCCGCAGCAGCTGCCAACGCACGCACACGAGATTGCCGAACCGACGCTGACTTTGGAACTGCACCGGACCTCATACGCGTACGACGGCGCCGCAGACCCCAGCGAACCGGGCGGGATCTCTGCCATCTACAAGGACTTGATCGCCAATGAGGAACGCCTACAGCAAATTTACGACGACGTCATTGAAGCTTACGAACAGAACTCCCGAATCCTAGTACTGACTACGTGGAAAGCCCATCTTGAGTCCCTGAGGTCCCGGTTCGAGGCGGCTGGTCTGAAGCCAGTGGCTTTCACTGGAGCGATGAAAGCCAAGGAACGACAGGCCGCCGTCGACCTTCTTGCCACCACCGATGATGGGCAGCCTCTGTTGGTCTTGGGCACCGGCTCATACATTGGAGAAGGCTTTGACTGCCCCAAACTGGATACCCTGTTCCTTGCAGCGCCTGTGTCCTTCAAAGGCAGATTGGTCCAGTACGTCGGCCGGGTAATCCGGCCGTACCCGGGGAAAACTGTGGCGACAGTTCACGACTACTACGACGAATCAACACCCGTACTGGCCGCATCCCTGAACAAGCGGGCTCCAGGCTATGTCTCGCTCGGGTTCCCTGATCCGCGCAAGCTCAAAAGCAGATGACATCGTCCCCAGGACCGTAGGCGGCGGTGTCTGCGTTGCCACAACACTTCGGAACCGTATTCTCGAGAGGTCACCTTCGGGCAGCCGGATACGTCTCACGCCAATGAACTAACTGATACCGCTTTCTTAGTATCATCGAACATGGACATGAACCTGCGTGTTTCAGAAGACGGTGACCGCCGTCCGGGTGAGCCTACTGCCAAGGCGCACACCTCCAAGTCGGCGCGTCTTGGTCAAGTTGCCGGTTCGGACGTCCAGCGTCACCGGCACAAGCAAGAAATCAGCGCGGGCCTGGACTTCGTTATGCGCCACGACGCCGATCTGCTGAAGCGCCTTGAGGATGCCTGAGTTCTCTCCTCGAATACGACGACATCATCGCCTTGCCTGGCCACAACCCTCATGGGTGTGACGGCTCGTCCCTCCTGCACGTCCAACAAGTGGCGGCCCGCAATATAGCACTTGAGTTGTAGAACACCTGAGTTGTATGATGGACTCGATGTGGAATGTTGACGTGGGCCTAGTTGAGCCGTGGCTGTTGGGTCTTGACCAAGACTCGTATGAGCAGATTGTTGGTGCATTAGAGCTTCTCGCCGAGCGCGGACCTCAACTTGGTCGTCCCTTGGTCGACACAGTGGTTCGTTCACGGCATAAGAACATGAAGGAGTTGCGGCCGGGATCGAGCGGGCGGTCGGAACTGCGAATCCTGTTTGCCTTTGATCCGGAGCGGCGGGCGATCTTGCTTGTCGCAGGGGACAAGACGGGCAACTGGAGCAAGTGGTACAAGAAGAACATTCCGGTTGCTGATGACCTGTTCGATGATCATCTGAGGATTCTGAAAGGAGGGGCATAGTGGCGAAGTCCATGGAGGAACTACTGGCCAAGCGTCCGGTTGACCGGGCAGCTGTGAACGCCCACAAGAAGCGCATGGTCGATGAGGTCCGGGCCTACCGGCTTCGGGAGCTCCGCGAGGCCTCTGACCTGACGCAGGTCGAGCTAGCTGGGCGCCTGCATGTCAGCCAGAACAGGGTGTCCCGCATCGAGCACGGTGACATTGATCGTGCCCAGGTCGATACTTTGCGGAAATACGTCGAGGCGCTCGGCGGCCGGCTTCGTGTCGAGGTAGAGCTAGGCGACGAACGAATCCAGATCGCCTGACGAAGCGACTCGGAGCGATCCGCGACGGCAGCCGTCTTGCCCGTACAGCGCGGTCTAAAAGATGGGAAAAAGGGGTGTGCACAATGTGCACACCCTGGGCTTCGGATCGGGCCGTACTGGTTGCGGACTGGGCCGGATTCCGCATGTTTCCGCGGGAGTCCAGTGTTTGCAGGGGCGCGAAGGCAGTTCGAGTCCCACCTCGGGCACGTGTTTTCCCTGTTCAGAGGCTTGTGGACCTCTGAGTGTGCACAAATTGTTCACTTGTGGGCCCCGTCGGGGGGCCTTTTTTTGGCCGGTGCTGTGGCCGGGTGCTGCTATCTTGCTTGCGAGTGGTGTTGCTTGTTACTTGTTCATGGCAGGAAGCGCCAGGAACTGCATGACCGGTCGGTTCCGTGCGGGCGGTTTTGCCTTGGATGTACCCATTTCTGATGTCACGACTGTTCATGGGGGAGTTTCAAGGTGACTGCATGACCGAATGACTCAGCCCGCGGAAAATTGTGGCGTGGCGAGTTCTGGAAGACTCCTTATGACTCGCTCAGGGCTGTTGCCAATGGTGATTTCTGCCGCTGCCCGGGGCGGACCTGCTGTAGTCGAGGCACGGACCCCGCTCGGTCTAGAGCCATCGCCGCCTGCCAGTCAAGGAAGACAGAAACTCTGGCCTGCCAGAATGACACGCTCGGTGACCTCATCAACGATGCCGATGCCGTCAACTCGGGTCAGGATGCCGCGCACGGCGTATGTGGCCACCACGGCTTCCGTCTGCTCGTGGTAGAGGTCGAGGCGGTGGCGGATGACGGCTTCGTTGTCGTCGCTGCGGCCGGTTTCCTTGGCACGGCCCAGGAGGCGCGCCACGAGTTCCTCGTCGTCGGCGGTCAGCTGCACGACGACATCGAGCCTCTGATTTCCGTCGGCCAGGATTTCGTCCAGGTAGTCGACTTGGGCCGTAGTGCGCGGGTAGCCGTCGAGCAGGAAGCCGTCCTCGACATCGCTTTCGCTGAGGCGGTCACGGACCATCTTGTTGGTCGCCCTGTCCGGAACGAAGTCGCCCGCGTCCATGTACTTCTTGGTTTCGACGCAGAGTGGCGTCTCACCCTTGACGTTTGCGCGGAAGATGTCGCCGGTGGAGATCGCAGCGACGCCCAGGCGCTCCGAAATGCGTTCCGCCTGCGTACCCTTGCCGGAACCCGGTGGTCCGATAATCAATATTCTGGTCATCGCAATAGCCTTTCGTAGTGATGTTTGCTGGGGCTGCGTATCGGATTCACGGCCGCTGTGGGATGTCGGGGACGAGCGCCATCGGGAGTAGATGCCGCAGAGTATGGTCGCCACGAAGGCGGATTTCGTCCGGATGCCCCCGGCTGGGTTAGGTTCCTGCCGTTCGGCCGTATCAGCTGCGTTTATTTCCGCACGGACTCTGCTGGTGGCCGAACCGTCGGTTCACTTAGTTTGAGCCGGTAGGTGACGGGGAAGAGCTGAACGCCTGTCTTCTCGGTGATTTTCCCCCAGATGCCGTGAGGCAACCAGATGGCGGCCGCGGCGCCGATAAGGCCGAGAATGATCAGGTACCAGGAGCCGTAGCCGGCGAGCAGTTGTTGCAGCACGAAGAAAACGATCGCCCCGATCAGCGGCCCTTCCAGATAGCCGATTCCGCCCACAATGACGATGAAGATCATGTAAGCGGACCATTGGACGCTGAAGATCGCTTCGGGTTGGACGCTTAGAGCGTCGATGATCAGTAGTCCGCCGGCTGCGCCGCATCCTGCTGCGGACACCAAGTAGACGAGGCGTTTGGAGCGTGTGACATCCACTCCGTTGGCCTTGGCGGCTGTTTCGTCGTCGTCGCGGACAGCTGTCAGGGCCAGGCCGGTACGGCCGCGCAGCAGCAGGTAGCCCAGGATGGTCAACACCGCAAGGGCCAGTGCCACCCAGTAGACCAGGGCGCCCCGAAATACCGGATCGAGTCCCCTGAGCCCCGGCAAGGACTTGCCGCTGGCGCCTCCCAGGTCAGCGAAACGGATGACGATCAGCCGGTAAACCTCGGCGATCACCCAGGTGCCGACAGCGAAGTAGTCGCCGCGTAGCCGGAACGCGAGCCAAGAAGTTGGAATTGCGAACACCGCGCAGGTCAGTGCAGCGAGTGGCAGGGCCAGAAAGGGCTGGACGCCCATATTCGCGAATGCCAGCACCGAGTAGGCGCCGATGCCAACGTAGGCCTGCTGGCCGATCGAGACCATGCCTCCGAAGCCGGCGAGGAGATTCCACATGCTGGCCATGATCAGCAACACGAAGAACATCACGAACGAACTGGTCGTGCCTGTGTGGGCCACGTATGGCATGGCAACCAGGGTAACGACGGCGGCTGCGAGGAGAACCGCCCAAGTTTTGTGGTCACGTCCGGACCGGACGACGATGGCCGGGAATGAGGGGGAGAGGGGTTTCATGGTTATACGGCTCTCTGTGGAATCAGGCCCTGGGGCCTGAAAGCCAGGACGGCCAGGAACACCAGGTGGCCGGCCAGCAGCGTGCTGGAGGGATCGATGTGGGCGGCAAACGCTTGTGCCAGTCCCAGCACGGTGCCGCCGAGAAGGGTTCCCCACAGCGACCCGAGACCTCCGATAACTACGGCTTCGAAGGCGAGGATCAGTTGGGCGGGCCCAATGGAGGGTTCGAACGAGGACCGTGCACCGGACATGATGCCGGCCAGGGCTACGGTGCCGAAGGCCAGAGCCGTTGCGACGGCGTAGAGGTGTCGGGAGTTGGCGCCGACGAGCGACGCTGCTTCGGCATCATCTGAGACAGCCCGCATCATGCGCCCGGTTCTGCTCCTCTTCAGGAACAGTTGGATGCTGACTATGACGCCCACTGCGAGCAGCAGGGCCAACAGGCCGATGTATGACACCGATATCGAGTCGTTCAGCCTGAACGATCCGGTGTTCAACGCACCCATGTCAATGGAGCGCGTGTCGGCGGAAAACGCCTCCAGCAGGCCGTTCTGGATGATGATCGAGAGGCCAAAGGTGACTAGGAGCGTGGACAGCGAGTGATCAGGTGTGACCCCAATCACCAATCTTCTTTTCACTGAGCGAAAAGAAATCTGAAATGAGAGTCGAAATCCTTACTGACCAGGGTTATTCAACCTTTGCTTTTCACCAAATGAAACAGGGGTTAGAGTTTGATCTATAGCCGAACGACAGGGATGGAGGAGGACCATGGCAGGTACTGATGCCGCTTCGCCTGGAAAATCAGTCACGGAACGGGCTTTCGCGGTACTCATGTCCTTCGATATGGCGCATCGTCAGATGACCCTGTCGCAGATTTCCCGACGGAGCGGGCTGCCGGTGGCAACGACCTTCCGGCTCCTTAATCATCTCGAAGCCATCGCGGCAGTCCAACGGGATCCTGCAGGGCGCTACGCCATCGGCCCCAAAATCTGGGAACTAGGAATCCTCGCACCCACACACGACGTCATCGGAATGGGAACCCGCCCTCTTTTGCTTCGTCTTGCGACAAAATCGGGGATGATGGTCCGCGTGTTCGTTTGCAACGGAGAGCAGGCGCTCTGCGTGGAAGAGGTTTTGGCCAATGGTGCCAGCGCGCCGGGCAGCGGGCCTGGAATGACCCTGCCACTCGTCGACTCGGCCGCCGGATATGTCCTCATGGGAGGGATGACCCCCGCAGCCAGCAGCGCCTTGCCGCTGACTCGCGCCACGTTCGCCCGGTTGGAGGAGAGCATCACCGCTGCCACAGAACGTGGTTGGGCGCGACGATCTGACGCCGCAGGGCACGTCGAATATGCCGTCCCGATCTGGGCTGAAGGCCGGCCGCCTATGGCTTTGTCCCTGAGTACACCGCCGACGGCCTCAGTCGCTGGGCGGCCAGGGGTTTCCATCGAGACGATGATCCCCGAGATGAGGGGAGCCGCCCGCAGCCTTGCTGCCATCCTCGCACCCGCGCATCGGACTGACGCGGACCCTTTAGCAGCCACCAGAAGGGAGAGTGGCGATGAGTAATGAGCCATACAAAAGCTCGGCGAAGTCCGTCACCGCGAGGGCGCTGGCCGTACTTGCCGCTTTCGACGTCGAAAATCCACTGCTTACGCTCAGCCAGCTCGCCCGTAGAGCCGGGCTTCCTGTGGCAACCGTGTACCGACTTGCCGGCGAACTCGAAGACGGACGTTTCCTCGACCGGGACAATGCGGGCCGCTACGGCCTCGGGGTGCGGCTGTGGGAGATGGGCCTGCTGACACCCATCCACGGACGGCTGCGTGAGACAGCCATGCCCTTCCTCCTCAACCTCCAATACGACTGCCGCGAAACCGTGCAGCTGGCCGTATGCGACGGAACGAATGCCATCTACATCGAAAAACTCACCTCCGAGGTATCCGTTCCCCTTCAGAGCCGCATCGGTGCCCGCATACCGCTCCACGCCACAGGCGTCGGCAAAGTCTTGCTCGCCTTCAGCCCGGAGGCCTTCGCCGACGTAATCCTCGCCATGCCCTTAACCCAGTACACCCCGGAAACCATCACCGACCGAAGGTCTCTGTCGCGACAGCTGGCGCAAATCCGACAGAGCGGCTATGCCCAGAGCCACCAGGAATATCTGCTCGGATCCACTTCCATTGCCGCCCCCGTCATGGTGGATGGCGCCGTCCAAGCGGCCATCGGCATTGTCAGCTACGGCCTCAGGACGGACTTGGACCAGTACGCACCGTCCCTGCTTCGCGCCGCGGACGGATTGGCCCGACGCCTTGAAGACGCAGCCGGAACCGCGTATCCGAGCATAAGCGCCCCGGTCCCGGGAGGGCAGCGCTGACGGCACCGGCCCGACGCCGGCCTGTGAACGCGCAAGAACAGCCCCTGACCGTTCCGAACCGCTCCCGGACAGAGCTGCAGCAGGCGCTCTGTCACTGCCCCGCACTGAAGGAGGAAAACCCATGCCTTATGAATACCGGCTCGACGTCGAATCGCTCGTGGCCATCGACATGCACGTCCACATCGAAGTGGATGACCACGGCCATAACGCACTGCCGTCAACACTGGTGAAAGCAGCCAGCAAATACTTCAAGACCAGTGGTCCCCGGCCCGCTCTGAACGAAATTGCCGACATGTACCGGGAACGCAAAATGGCGGCCGTCGTCTTCACCGTGGATGCTTCCAGTCATCTCGGCCATCCACCAAACAGCAGCGAGGAAATAGCCCGCGGCGCAGCCGAAAACAATGACGTCCTGATCCCATTCGGGTCCGTGGATCCGAACCACGGACCCGAGGCCATCAACCGCGCCGTCCGGCTAGCGGAGGACTACGGCGTGCGTGGATTCAAGTTCCACCCAAGCGTCCAGAACTTTGACCCTAGCAATACCGAGTTCTACCCCCTATACGAAGCCCTTCAAACGCTCAAATTGCCGGTCATTTTTCACACAGGCCAAACAGGCATCGGATCCGGACTCCCCGGTGGGTTCGGCATCAAACTAGGGCTATCAAACCCCATCCTGCTCGATTCCGTGGCCGCCGACTTCCCCGACCTCCAAATCATCATGGCCCACCCCTCCGTCCCCTGGCAGGAAGAAGCTCTGGCTGTAGCGACTCACAAACAGAATGTTTGGATAGATCTCTCGGGCTGGTCGCCGAAGTACTTTCCGGCAAGTCTGGTACGGCAGGCAAATTCACTCCTGCAGGACAAGGTGCTGTTCGGCTCAGATTTTCCTCTGATCACACCAGACCGGTGGATGAAAGACTTTGCGCTGCTCGATCTGCACGACGAAGTCAGGCACAAAATACTCAAAGCCAACGCAGTTCGCCTGCTCGGACTCTAGCCAAAAAAGACTATCGGCCCAACCCAGCCTAATCAGCGAGTTGTTGTGTGAGCACTTCGAATTCCTCCACACCAAGGATCTGCATATGTTGCTCGGCGCTCGTCTCCGCACGGATTTTGTCCGCCTGCTGCTTACTCCCCGCCAGGGCTTCTTCATCACCCCACAGAGTGATCGAAAGTGACTTGTTGTCCTTTCCAAGCAAGTAATAGATTCCCAAGCATCCCGGAAGTCCAAGCACCCGCTTAACCGTCTCGTCTGAAGGTGCGCCGGAGCTGCCCGGACCGGGCCGGTAGGTGCTGACTCGAGCAAACATAATCATCCTCCGATAGTGGCGTGAGAGAGCCCTTCTTGCCACTACCCTGCGAAAGGGGCCCGCGCTGGCTGGTCCCCGGGAGGTCCAGTGGCATGGCCTCTCCCACAAGTAAGCGCCCAGTCGCTCGAAGGTGCAAGGTAAGAGGTTACGCAGCGCACGAGCCCTCGCCAGCTTGACGCAATAAACCCATAGGCGCTTCGTTCCCGCGTTTCCCGGGTTTTTGAACTGGCAGGGGCGGGTATTCATGAGGCGGGAGTAAGCCTCGTGAAAAGGAGTCAGACCTTCGGAAAAGCCTTAGAGCCACCGATAGGCCGTCAGGATCAGTCAGATTCCCGGGTCCCAAGTGCCTCCATATCCGCGGGGGTCCAGAATCGTGCAATCAGTGATGGGTGCCGCCGTGGGCGTCGCAGCGGCGCCGTCACCCGCGTTGTGTCCTCCGGGGTCAATTCCAGGTCGGCGTAGCCGCCTTAGCGGCGCCACGGGTCCATCCAAAGCCGTACCATTGAATGGAACTTCAACCGACGACGCGAAGGATTCAGCCGTGGCAAATTCTGCATCAGGTGATTCCGTGGTGGACCGCGTGGTTCGGGTGATTGCGGCCTTTCCTGAGGGCGTGACGTCGCTACCGTTGTCCGACCTCGCTGCAAGGTCAGGCCTTCCGTTGTCTTCGGCCCACCGGCTGGTCCGGCAACTTTCCGAGCACGGCCTGTTGGAACTTGGCGTCGGTGGGAATGTGCGGCTCGGGCTGCGGCTATGGGAACTTGTCAACAGGAATTCGCCCACGTTGGCACTGCGCCAGGCGGCGATGCCCTTCATGGAGGATATCCAGCAGGTCCTGAATCAGAACGTGAATCTGGCCGTGCTGGATGGCTGGGAAGCGCTCTTTGTGGAGCGGCTTTCGCGGCGTGGATCCGTCGCTAACCGGGCACGGATTGCAGGGCGAATGCCCGTACATATTTCCTCTGCCGGACTGGCGTTAATGTCGCACCAGAGCCGTGAGGTGCAGGCGGAGTACCTCGAGCAATTCGCGGACCCGGCCGGTAGGTTGACTACCGACGGCGTCCGCCATTTGCTGGCCGAAGCCGCCCAGCAGGGCTACGCGCAGCTCGCTGGCGTCGTCGACCCGGATACCTGGGGCATTGCCGTTCCGGTCTTGGACGGCAAGCGGCGGACGGTGGCGGCGCTCGGCGTCGTAGTTCCGCTGGCGGAAATGCGTTTCCAGGCCCTGGTTCCGGCGCTGCAGACAGCGGCGCGGGGGATAGGCCGCCAACTCGGCGATTAATCTTACTTCCGTTCAACAGAAGATAGGTAACGCCAATCACGCAGCGCACGCCACACTGATTCCAGACTCATCCCGGTCCGAAACGCCGGGATCCGTAACGAAGCGAGGAATACCATGGCACGCACAACCATCACCACCCAGGTGGCCATCATGGGCGCAGGCCCTGCCGGCCTCATGCTCTCCCACCTGCTGGCCAAGCAGGGCATCGAATCGGTCGTGGTGGAAATCCGCACCCGCAAGGAAATCCAGGAAACCGTCCGGGCAGGCATCCTGGAGCACGGGACCGTGAACATGCTGGTGGACTCCGGCGTTTCGGACCGTGTGCTGCGCGAAGGCGACCGCCACGACGGCATCGAGCTGCGTTTCAACGGCGAAAGCCACCGCATCGACTTCAAGGACCTCGTGGGCGAGTCCGTCTGGCTCTACCCCCAGACCGACGTGTTCGCAGACCTCGCCGCACGGCGGGAGGCCGACGGTGGCGACGTCCGCTACAGCGTCACGGACACCACCGTTCACGACCTCGAAGGCAAGCCGAAGGTCTGGTTCACCGACGCTGACGGCATGGAGTTCGAGATCCAGGCCGACTTCCTCGTGGGCGCCGACGGTTCCCGCAGCCACTGCCGCCGCCAGGTGCCGGAGGCCGCGCGGACCCAGTATTTCCACGAGTACCCGTTCGCCTGGTTCGGTATCCTCACCGAGGCCCCGCGCAGCGCGGATGAGTTGATTTACGCCAACTCCGAGCACGGCTTCGCCCTGATCAGCCAGCGCACCGAGACCGTCCAGCGGATGTACTTCCAGTGCGACCCCAAGGAAAACGTGGCTGACTGGGATGACGAGCGGATCTGGTCCGAATTCCGCAAGCGCGTCAACGGCAACGGCTTCGAGCTCAAGGAAGGCCCGGTCCTGGAAAAGATGGTCCTGCCCTTCCGCAGCTTCGTCCACACGCCCATGCGCCACGGCAACCTCTTCCTGGCCGGCGACGCCGCCCACACCGTCCCGCCCACCGGCGCCAAGGGCCTCAACCTCGCCATTCACGACGTCAAGATTCTCTTCGAAGGCCTCGACTCCTTCTACTCCAACGGTTCCACCGCGCTGCTCGACTCCTACAGCGACCGCGCTCTGGACCGGGTATGGAAGGCCCAGCACTTTTCCTACTGGATGACGTCCATGCTGCACACCGTCCCCGGCGCCGACGACTTCGATCGCGCCCGCCAACTCGGCGAGCTGCACTCCGTGGTCTCCTCACGGCACGGCAAGGCCTACCTGGCGGAGTCATACACAGGCTGGCCTGCAGTCGGATAGACGTGCGCCTGATGTGGAGGAACAGGAGAGCGATGACTCCCGAGCGTGCTTTCAAGATGGGCTTGGATGTCCTCAGGTGAGGATCCGGCTGGGTAAGCCATAGGGGAAGGTGACGCCCGCGAGCTCGGCGAGCTCGCGGGCCCGACGCATCACAGAGGCCATTGAAAATCTGCGTGTTTATCGGCCGAGCCCATGGCCGCAAGATAAATCCCGCAAGAGCAAACCGCGGCTACACGCCGCTCTCGCCGCAGTGTGAGTCCGGCGGGGCAAGCATTTGCACGCGCCAGCCATCCAGATGGCCGCGAACGTCCGTTCGACGGCCCAGAACAGGCCGACGCCCGGATCCCTGAGCATCGTGGAAGGAATCCCGGAACACCACCATTCATGCAACCCCCAATGCGTGGAAACATGCAGTAATGTAGGAAGGCTCTAATTTCAGTCGCTGCGGGCCAGATCCACGTGACGCGCCGAAATCGCAAATAATTTAGTTAGCGCTTCTGACCTGCGGAAACGTCAGGTTCTTCGCGAAACGGGAGTTCTCGCATCCACTGCTACTCCCGTACTTTGAACGCCGATAATGGACCCTTCGTCACCTGCCGGTACGCAGCAGAGGTGTTCTCCCACTAGTTGGATACCCTGAGGCGTCGGTACTGGTTTGGTACCATAAATGTATGGCTATGAATCTGCGTGTTCCCGAAGAGCTGGACCGGCGATTGGACCTACTGGCTGCCGAGGAACATACCTCCAAGTCTGCGTTGCTGCTTCAGGGTGCCGAGCTTGTGCTGCAGCGCCACCGGCGCCGTCGGGACATCGGCGAGGGGCTGGATTTCGTCATGAGCCATGACGCGGAGCTCCTGACCCGCCTTGAGGATGCGTGACCGCGTACCTCGAGATTGAGGATGCACTGCAGGTCGTTGACCGGTACGGGTTCCATATCCGCGACATTGGGCTACTTGCCTCGGCTTTAGCCCGGCCGGCAACAACTGTCTTGGGGGCGGAGGCCTATCCGCAGTTGCCCATGAAGGCAGCTGCCCTCCTGGATTCGGTGGCCCGGTTCCATCCTCTAATCGACGGCAACAAACGCACGGCATGGACGCTGATGGTGCTGATGCTCTGGATCAACGGCTACCGGCACGACTTCGCCACTGATGCGGCATTTGATCTCGTGCTGGGTGTGGCCGCCGGCGATGTCTCACTTGAAGTCAGCGCCGGGCTGATTGCCACGCATCTCGTCAGGCGCTGATATGTAGTCTAATCCGAAAATGAGGTGACCCTGGTGGCGGCGGGCTCGCACTGGTGGGCCCGTCGTGGTCTGACGGGTTGGTTGTGGGTATGAAGGTGGGGCGTCAGGCTGCTGGTGTGAGGGTGACGGTGTAGCCGAGGGCTTCGAGTTGGCGGACGTGGTTGTGCTTCCTGGCGTCCGGGTTGGTGCGGCTGCTGAAGTGGTCGGCGCCAAGGTCATGGAACCGCGCTTCCGGGTCCTGCAGGAGGTGCCAGATGATGACCAGGATGGAGCGTCCGATGGCGACGATGGCGCGTTTCTTGCCCCGCCGTTTGGCCAGGCGCCGGTGGCGTTCGCCGAGGAAGGTATCCGTTCTGCCGGCACCGACGGCGGCTTCGCCTAGGATCCGGGCGAGATAGCGGTTGCCGTGCCCGGTCGAGCCGTTTCCCTTGGTCTTCCCGGCGGAGGAGTTGATGCCCGGGGAGAATTTCGCCCAGGAACATAGGTGTCCCGCGGTCGGGAACCGGGACATGTCGACCCCGATTTCGGCCAGGATGATCGCGGCGGCGACGGGGCCGATGCCCGGGATCTCATCCAGGCGTTCCGCCGCCGCGGCGAAAGGGGCAAGTTGCGCCTCGATCCTGGCCAGCATCCGGGCCAGCAGGAAGGCGTGGTGGTCATCGAAGAGGCCATTGAACGCCTCTTCGAGTTCGCGGATCTTTCTGCGCATGCTTGACCGTGCCAGCTGCGCGAGGACTTTCGGGTTGCGTTCGCCGGCGATGAGCGCGGCCATCATCTGCCGGCCGGACACCCCGAACATGTCTGAGGCGACAACGGAGAGCTTGATGCACGCGTCCTCGAGGAGTTTCTCGACCCGGTTCTTCTCCGCCGTCCGGGTCCCGACCAGATCAATCCGGTAGCGGGTCAGGTCCCGGAGCCGGCGGATCGGGGCGGGTGGGACGAAACTGGGCCGGAGCATCTGGCGTTCGGCGACTTTGCACAGCCACACGGAGTCGAGAACGTCGGTCTTGGGCCGCCCCGGCAGGTGCTTCACGTCCCGGGCGTTGACCAGCCACGGTTCGAGCCCGTGCGCCTCGAGAAGGTAGAACACGGGTTTCCAGTAATCGGAGGTCGCCTCCATCACCACCCGCTCGATCCGCAGGTCCACCAGATGGTTGGCTAGCTCCGCCAGCGACCGGCTCATCGTCGAATGCGTGGACACCTCCTGCAACCGTTTCTTCGAGTTCCCTTCCGCGGGGACCCGGACACAACAGACGAGTTCAGCCTTGCCAATGTCGATCGCGGCGACCCTGGCGATGATCTGTTCCTCATCCTGGGACTCGGCCAACATGATCCTGTTCATCTCCTCACGTGCGAACCTGTCGATGATCGACGCGGCCACCTGTGGGGATCACCGGAAAAATCGGAATCTAATCCGCGTTCTCGGCAAAGAAACAATGAAGGGCCCACAGCGTGACCCCCAACGCCCGGCTAGTCGACGGCCTCAAAGAACCATAGAAGTACGGCGTCGGCAGGCGGCCACGGCACCATTTTCAGCCCGGAACGGGCGTCCGGCAAGGACATACAGGCTAGTCGACGGTTTCGTGGGCATGCCGGTTGCGTGGTTCCTGAGCCGTCATGTGATTCTGTACCGGTCAGGTCATGAGATGACTGACGCGCTCCTGGCGGCTCCTGGGCGGGCCGGCCGTTCCCCCAGGTCAGTGGAGCAGGAGCAGGAGCCGGCCGCGTCGGCGGGCGGCTTACATCCGCGCGACTTTGGCCTTCACCATCAGGTAGAGGCCATAGCAGATCAGACCGGCGCCGACGGCGGTCAGCATATAAACTCCGTAGGGCTGCTCGCGCAGGGCCTTCAATCCGCCGTCCAAGCCGGTGGACTCCTGAGGGTGGGCGTTAACTGTGGCAATGATGACCAGCAGNCGGTGGACTCCTGAGGGTGGGCGCTAACTGTGGCAATGATGACCAGCAATCCCACCAGAAACAGTGCGATGCCCTCTGCTACGTAGCCGACCACGCCCAGCCCCGTCACAACGGACCGGCCGGTGCCCGAGGACGGCAGCCGCAGATCCTTCCTGAACGATGCTTTGCATCCGAGGACCACAAAGACAATGCCGATGACGGCGACGGCGGCCCCGATGGCGATCAGCAGGAATGCACCCCCGGGTGCTTTCATGATTGAGACCGTGAAATCGCTGGTGGATTGTCCGCTGTTCTTGCTGTATCCGCTTGCCGAGGCAGCGAACGTCAGCGCGATGACGGCGTAGACTACCGCCTTGCCTGAGGCGGAAAGTTTCTTCCCCACCTTCTTCTTGGCTTCCAGCTGACCGTAGGCGAACACGGCGTTACGGTTTGCCAGAGCGCCAGCGCCACACAGGCAGCGAATCCGGTCCACAGCAGCAGCAGCCCCGCGGGCTGGCCGGCGAGCTGGGCGACGGCCCCGCCTTGGTCTGCTTGTCCGGCCTTGCCGGAGGCCAGCTGGATAGCGACGGACCCGGTCAGAACGTCCAACCGCCGCTGACGGCAAAACCTGCCCTGGCGGCGATCACGAGAACCCTGGAGTTCGATGCTTCCTCGACCGCGTCCGCGGCGTCCTTCAGCTCTTTCTTCATTTTCCGATCCTCAGTGCCAGCGCGCGCAAATACGTTGGTGTGCAACACGCTATTTTCTCACGGGAGCCCACGCTCAAACAGGCCCGGTCTGAGCCGGCGAACACGAACTGGCCCGCGGCCGGGTCAGGGGCCGGTGCGTATGCGATCGCGTGCGCAATTCACAACGGCGGACAAATCGAGCCCGTAGGTCGGCCCCTCGCCGGAACCGTACTCCGCGAGTCGGGCCGCGCCGCGCTCTAAAAGCCGGAGCGCGCCAACGCTGTTACCCCGGGCGGCGTGGGTGAGCCCGACGCAGATTTGGGCGAGTCCTTGCCAAAGGTTGCGTTCTTCGGCGGGCCCAGCTTTCCATCGGGCCTCGAGTACCTCATGGGCGGCGAAGGGCCGGCCAGCTTCCACCAGACTCCGGGCCGATACCAAAGTCTGCGCCGGCGGCAGCGGCTCCTCCGAGACCGGTTCGACGCCAGCGCTTCCGTACGGCAGCGGCCGCCCAAGAGCGTCACGTGGCCGGGCCTGTCGCGGGCGCCTTGAAGCGTCCCGATCCCTGTCACCACTCATTGCAGTTTCCGCCATGGGCGTCCCTGGACCTTATCAAGCTTCATACGTCCAATGCTAAGACCCGGCCGTTCGAACATCCGTCACCGCACTAAGGTCCTCTGCGGGGGCTCGTCGGAGGGTTCATGCACCCGACGCGTGGTGTCGCCACGGTCCATACACAAAGCCGACTGCGCGGAATATACTTTAGCTCAACCCCACATTGGGAGAGAAGCGATGATGCGCGGATTTGGCAGACGCAGATTGGGCGGACGCGGAATAGGTCTTGTCGGGGTGATCTATCTGGTCATCGGACTGCTTGTTGCTGGAACTCACGGCTACCTCGTGGCCTGGAACATCCCGGGCAATATTTTGGAAGGTCTGGCTGCCATACTTCTCTGGCCGCTCGTCGCGTTCTTCGCCGTCGATCTGCATGCCCTAATCGTTTGAACCCAACAAGAATCAAGCCGCGCGACGACAGGACGTACGCAGCTACGCTACGGTTGAGGCCGCTGCCTGAGGAGTGTGGCTCCAAATGCGTCCGACGGACCCATATTCCCGGTTTGCGCATTTGGGGTCAGTAGTACACCTCAGAGTGAGCGAAGGCGGTGGCCCTGCCGAGTGAGTCAGGCAGTCTGCCGGGTGTTTGACGACCCGCGCCAGGAATCCCAAATTTCAGCGCCCCTTTTCGAGCGGTCGGTTACTCCAGTGAGGTTGAACAGGTTGGCCAGATTCGTGCCGCGCCCGGAGAAGCCCTTGATGGTGCTGGTGGTAGTGGAGGCGAGGACAACGAGGCCGGGCAGGCGATCATCCTGACCGGTGGAGAACGACCCGGGAAAGGGCGCCATGTTCGTATGCGTGGCGGGCCCGGTGAGCTGCAGACCGGTGAAGCCTGCTGCAGCCAGGCCGCCGTCGTACCGCACCCTCAGATCGACGAACCAGCCAGCACCAGCGATCCCGGCGTTATCGCCCTTCCAGGGCAAACACCTCGATCTCCACTGGATGGTTTTCCGATGCGGCAGGGACAGACTTCTTCGGCGTCGGACTCGCACCTGGCGCCAACGACCGGCTCCAGCCATAACGACGAGGGCTTGGGCCGGATCGTTCACTTATAGCCAACTCTCGCCGCCGTACCCCCTGCCAAGCGGGCTCCGTTCAATGCGCACGGTGAACTCCGAGGGATTGTCAGAGAGCCACCTTGAAGAGTCGCATCCATTTACGAATGATGTGCACAGTCACCTGCCGCAGTACTCGCAGATGGCGGCTGACTTCTTCTCGGCTTCGTCTATGGACTGTTCGCCACGGTGACAGTCCGGGGTGCTTGGAAAGACAGGAGTCTGATCCAGTCGGGCTGGTACTCCTGCAGATGTACTTCCGGCAGGGCAGTGGCGGTCTCCTCGACAACTATGGCGGCCTCCAGTTCGGCGAGCTTGGCGCCGAGGCAGCGGTGGATGCCGGAGCCAAAAACAAGGCCATAGCCGGTGGATTGACCGCGCCGGACCGCCTCCGAAGGCATGGACTGGCTCACGAGTGCGGCCGGTGACGTGATGTGGTTGCCGCTCAGCTCGAGGAGAATTTCGGTGCCGGCAGGGATCAGGCCGCCGTCGATGCTCGTGTCGTGGGCTGCCACGCGGCGCCAGGTGGGGACGGATGATTCGGTGGCAAGCACGTGCCGGACCATGGTCCTGGAACCTGCTTCAGACGCCGCGTCGTTCCAGCCCACGGGCGCGGACCCCTCCAGGAGGCGGAACAGGGTGGTGCTGATCAGCTGGGTGGTTGTTTCCTGTCCGGCGATCAGCAGGAAGTAGCCGAGCGAGCAGATTTCAGGCGTGGACAGGCCGTGCTCGGCCAGGGATTTGAACAGGTTGCGTCCTGGGGCCTTTTTGGATTCCGCCACGAGCTTGCGCAGCCAGACGTAGGAATCGGCGGCGCTGTGGGCCAGTTCAAGTTGCCGGTCCTCGTCGGGCCAGCCCCAGAACAGCTCCATGGAGTCAAGGCCCCAACGCTTGAGGTCCGTAAGATCCCGAACGGGCAGCCCGAGGAGTTCGAGCATGACGACTGCCGGGGGAAACGCCGCGACCGTCCGCACCAGGTCTGCCTGGCCGGTAGCGTCGAGCTGGTTCGCGGCGTTCCAGGCCGCTTCCCGGGCCAGTTCGCGGATCCGCGGCTCCATGGCGGCGACAGTGGCGGGTGTGAAGAAGCCCGCCACGACCTTGCGGATCCCGGCGTGTGTGTCCGTGTCGTTGCTGGCCAGCACGGGTGGCAACGCAAAGTGGACGCGCTGCAGCACGCGCAGGGCGGGACCTTCCAGGGGCGTCACGGCGACGAGGGCGTTCGCGGGGCTGAAGTCGGCAGGCCGGTGCAGGACGTCTCGGACGGCGTCCGGGTCCCGCACCACGAGATACGGGCAACGCGCCTGGCTGGCGCCGGCAGCCTGTCCGGTGGCCTCGGTCTGTCCCGGTTCTCCCGGCACAAACCGCTCCGCGGGTCCGGTGGCCGTCAAAGCCGGGTTCACGCGGGCAGACCGTTCAGCCAGGCAGCTGCGCCGGCACGGAAATCCGCCGGGGATAGTTCTGAGGCTTGCTCGGGGAGGGCACCGAGGAACGGTACTCGGAGCGACGCGAGCACCTGGCGGTTGCTGTCGTGTAAGAAATCAGGGTTGCGAGGCCAGCTTCCGAGCACCACCCCGAGGACATGAAGTTCCCGCGCAGCCAGCGCTTCGAGGGTCAGGGCGGTGTGGTTCAGGGTCCCGAGTGCAGGCTTGGCGACGAGCACGAAAGCCGCTGCCAGGAGTGATCCGAGGTCCGCTAGAGTGCCGCCGTCGGAAGCCAGCTCCACCAGGAGGCCGCCTGCACCCTCCACCAGGATGTGGTCGTGGGACGCGGCGAGCTCGCCGATTTTCTCGGCGTGGGCAGCCACACTGGGCAGCGGCGTTCCGTCGACGGCGGCAGCGGCGACGGGCGCCAGTGGCTCCTGCAGGACGACTCCGGTTGCTGCCGTCACGGCGCCGGCGAGCCGGACAATTTCGGCGGCGTCGGAATCGCCGGCCGCGGCGCCTGACTGGCACGGTTTGTAGACCGCGACGCTGCGTCCCGTTCCGTGGAGGACGGCGGCGAGGGCCGCCGTCGTGATGGTTTTTCCGACGCCGGTGTCTGTTCCGGTGATCAGGATGATGCCGGGCAGGTTCATGGAAGTTCCTCCAAAATGCCGCGCAGCACTGCGCAGCTGTCTTCGATTTCCGCAGGGCTAAGGGTGGCGCGGGCGGTGAGCCGCAGCCGTGAAATTCCGTCCGGAACGGACGGCGGGCGGAAGCAGCCGATCCGGACTCCGGCCGTGCGCGCGGCCTGGGCAGCTGCCAGGGCTGATTCGGCGGAGGGCATGGCGATGGACTGGACGGCCCCTGCTGTCTGCTCGACGGCGGCGCCGCGGGCTGAAAGGGCCGGGGCGAGCTCGCCGGCCAGCGCAGTAGCGTTGCTTCGGACGGATCTGGCCCGCCAAGGCTCATCCCGGATGATCCGCACCCCGGCGAGGGCTGCGGCGGCGGAGGCGGGCGCCAGGCCGGTGTCGAAGATGAAGCTCCGGGCCCGGTTGACGAGGTGTTCCCGCAGCAGGGCGGATCCCAGGACTGCTCCGCCCTGGCTGCCCAGGGCCTTGGACAGCGTCGCGGTCACGATCACACTCGGATGCCCGGCAAGGGAGGTCCCGGCCACCGAGCCGCGGCCCTGAAAGTTGCCGGTGCCGGTGACCCCGAGGCTGTGGGCCTCATCGATGAGCAGCACGGCATCATGTTCCTCGGCCAAGGCCAGCAGGCCAGCGAGCGGGGCTTCATCGCCCAGGACGCTGTAGAGGGATTCGACGGCGATCAGTGCCCGCGGCTCCGGCCGGTCGGCAAGCAGCCGGCCGGCGTCCTCCACGCTGTTGTGGGTGAACGGTTCCGTGCGGGAGCGGCTGAGCCGGAAACCGTCGATCATCGAGGCGTGGCAGTGTTCGTCCGTGACGATCAGCGTCCCGGGGCCGCCGAGCACCGTGATCACACCGATGTTTGCCAGGTATCCGGAGGAGAACACCAGCGCCGTTTCCATCCCGGCCAGCGTGGCCAGTTCCTGCTCGAGGTCCAGGTGCAGCCGGGTGGTTCCGGCCACCAGGCGCGAGGACGTGGCGCCCGCGCCCCACAGCGATGCGGCCGCCGCAGCGGCCTCGGTAAGCCGCGGATCGGCCGACAGGCCCAGGTAGTCGTTGCTGGCCAGGTCGATGAACTGTTCGTCCGCGTCGCGGGGGAGCGGGCGGCGGACCAGGCCCCTGCGGTCCCGGACTGCGGCCTGCCGCTCGAGCCACTGGGTCATCGAGCTGCTCATGCCGGGCCTCCGGACCGTGCCGGGACGCGCCCGTGCACTTCGGCGACGGCCGCCGTCATGCCTGCGGTGATCTGCTCAATGTCCGCCGCGGTGCTGACGTACGGGGGCATTGTGTAGACGAGGTTCCGGAACGGCCGGACCCAGACCCCGTGGCGGATCGCTGCGGAAGTGACCGCGGTGACGTCGACGTCGTCGTGCAGCTCAATGACTCCGACGGCGCCGATGGTGCGGACATCCCGGACCGCCTCAAGGTCCCAGGCGGGGGCGAGCCCGGATTCGAGTCCGGCGCCGATCCGGTCCACGTCGGCCCGCCAGCCGCCGTCGCCGAGGATGCCAAGGCTGGCGTTGGCCACCGCACATGCGAGCGGGTTGCCCATGAAAGTGGGGCCGTGCAGGAGCGCCCCGGCCTTGCCGTTGGAAACGGTCGCCGCAATCTCACTGGTGCAGAGCATGGCGGCGAGGGTCAGGTACCCGCCGGTCAGGGCCTTGCCCACGCACATGATGTCCGGCACGACGACGGCATGATCGGCCGCGAACAGCTCGCCGGTGCGCCCAAAGCCGGTGGCGATCTCATCCAGGATGAGCAGGAACCCGTGCCGGTCCGCGATCTCGCGGATCACTGTCAGGCATTCGGCAGGGTAGGCGTGCATGCCGCCGGCACCCTGGAGGAGCGGTTCGACGATGATCGCGGCGAGCTCCCCTGAATGCGCGGCCGCGATCTCCCCGAACTCGTACGCCCACGCCCGTACGGCTTCCGGTGTGGCGGAAGCAGCCGCCGGGGGACGGGGCGCAAACACGTTGCCGGCCAGCAGACCCGGGAAGGCGGAGTGCATCCCGTCCACGGGATCACAGACCCCCATCGCCGCGAACGTATCGCCGTGGTATCCGCCGCGGATGCTCAGGAACCGCTGCCTCTGCGGGTGCCCCGATGCGGTCTGGAACTGCACCGCCAGCTTGAGCGCAACCTCCACGGCAACCGAACCCGAGTCCGCAAGGAACACCCGCTCCAGGCCCGGCCGTCCGGGCGCGGAAGGGGCCATGTCCACCAGCCGCTCGGCAAGTTCCACCGCGGGGGCGTGGGTGAGGCCGCCAAACATCACATGGCTGAACCTCTCCAGCTGCCGCCGCGCCGCGGCGTCCAGCACGGGGTTGCGGTAGCCGTGGATGACCGACCACCACGAGGACATCGCATCCACCACGTCGTGGCGTGTGCCGTCCTCGCCCCGAAGCCGCAGCCGCACGCCGTCGGCTGCCTCGACCTCCCACAGCGGAAGGTCCGGGGACGCGGGCGCGTAAGGATGCCACAACCGCGCGCGGTCCCGCTGGATCAAACCTCTCTGCGCCGAACCCTCCGTCACGGGACCAGCACCCCGTGGCGGGAGCATTCCGCCGACCAGCCCAACGGGGTCACCTGGACTTTCAGGCGGCGCCGGCAGGCAGCGCAATACCGCGGCGGCTCCATTGCGAGGAGCGCGCCGCAGCGGCGGTGAGCGTCCGACGTCGGACCGGTGCCGCCGTCGGACGGCTCGCCGCAGTGCCCGCAGAACTCAGCCGTGGTTGTGCCTGCTGCGTCGACGGCGGTTGAGGGGTTGGGGATCGGAACCCGGTTCATAGCGTCTTCTGGAGTTCCTTGATGGGCATGTTGAGTTCCACCAGCAGGTTCAGGTCCGCGTTGGCCGGACGGCCCAGGGTGGTGAGGTAGTTGCCGACGATGACGGCGTTGATGCCGCCCATGAGGCCTTCGCGGGTGCCGAGGTCGCCGAGCGTCAGTTCGCGGCCGCCGGCGTAGCGGAGCACGGTGCGGGGCATGGCCAGCCGGAACGCGGCGATGGCGCGGAGGGCGTCCTTGCCGTCCATGATGCCCTGGTTTTCCAGCGGTGTTCCGGGGCGGGGGTTGAGGAAGTTCAGGGGGACTTCGTGGGGTTCGAGGGCTGCGAGCTGGGCGGCGAGTTCGGCGCGTTGTTCCAGGGATTCGCCCATGCCGATCAGGGCGCCGCAGCACAGTTCCATGCCGGCGGCTTTGACCATGTTGCAGGTCTCCATGCGCTCCTCGTAACTGTGGGTGGTGACGACTTCGGGGAAGTAGCTGCGGGCGGTTTCGAGGTTGTGGTTGTAACGGTGGACGCCCCAGCTGGCGAGCTGGTCAACTTGCCGCTGGGTGAGCATGCCCAGGGAGCAGGCGATGTTGATGTCCACCTCTTCGTTGATGCGGTCGATCGCGAACTTGATCTGGTTCATCAGTTTGATGTCGGGTCCGCGGACGGCGGCGACGATGCAGAACTCGGTGGCGCCGGTGGCGGCGGTTTCCTTGGCGGCTTTGACCAGTTCGGGGATGTCGAGCCACACGCCGCGGACGGGGGAGTCGAAGAGGCCTGACTGGCTGCAGAAGTGGCAGTCCTCGGGGCAGCCGCCGGTTTTGATGGAGATGATGCCTTCCACTTCGACGTCCTCGCCGCAGTGCTTCAGCCGGACTTCGTGGGCCAGCTGGAGGGCGGCGGGCAGATCCCGGTCCGGCAGCCTAAGGATTTCCACCAGTTGGCTTTCGGAGAGGCCGATGCCCTGCTCCAGGACCTGTGCCTGGGCGGTTTCGAGGATGGTGCCGGGTTTGGCCTGGAGGTCTGGCTGCATCGTCATTGATAGTCCTTGGGGTGCTTAGCTGCGGATATTTCTTCCGTACCGACGGTAGTTCCCGGTTGTTGGCGAGATTTTGTTGGGTTTCGACAAAGTGATGAAGCTGAAATTGGACGGACCAGTCGCTGCCCCAAGTGGCGCTTCCGATCGGTGTCCGAACGTCCCGGTTCACCATTGCGAGCCTTGTAACGTTGCGGTTCCGTGGGGAGGCATGATCGCTCAGCCGAACGGCAGAAGTTGGTTGTCTGTGGCTCTAGATGGTGGAGGCCGCAAGGCCACCCCAGCCGCGTCGGTTGGTCGATGGGGTCGTCCATTGGCCGGTAAAAGTCGTGTTGGCAGGAGCCATCATGTGCCGTGATGCTGTAACTACCGACCCGAGAAGGAATGCGACGGGATCGTCGTCAACTTGCCTCAGGTGCCGCGACGCGGACTAATTAGTCAGCACTTAAGCAGTAATCATTTCCTGTCTATACGGTACTTCCGGGGCTCTGGAGCCAACGGCGCGGCCCCTGGCTACATCCCGCTCGTTCTCCCACAGGTAACCGCTTTTGCGGCTCGCACCGGCGGCGGCAGCGGCTTTCATGCGGCCAGCCCCCGCTTCGCGTAAACGCAGGAATTCGGCGCGTTTCCCCACGCCTGGTGGATGGACCCGATTCCGGCGTGACGGGCCCAGCTCGCGCACTGCGATCACGCCAGACCGAGCTCCCGGGCGGCCACGCTGACGCTGCCCACACGAGCGAGGACGGCGAAGAACTCGTCCTTCAGTACCGACGAAGGCTTCAATCTGGTCGTGGGCGTGGCCTCCGGCAGCATAGGCCTGAAGGATTGTGCCACCCAGATTTCCAAACACCTGGTTCCACGGTAGGGGATTTTGGGTGCCTGTGGCGCAAACAGGGTGTGGACATTGTCCACGCTCTGCCGAGTGAACAAACCTGCATTTTAGCTGGAATCCCCCTTCCATGGTCCGGCAAGTCGACTATCGCGACGATTCAGGACGTTCTGCCGCAGCTGCCTGGAAGGAGGCGGGCGTCACAGGTGTGATTGCATACAACGACGCAACTGCCGCAGACGTCATAGCCGGAGCTGCCCGGAACGGCATCAGAGTGCCCGAAGACCTCTCAGTTGTTGGCCATGACGACTCGCCACTGGCGGGACCCTTTCTGCACCTCGCGCCCGATGGGTGGCAGAGAGGCCACCAGGCACGTCTTCACGGCCCGGCCGCCGTGGCCGATCTATGTCTTCATCGGCCGTACGTGAGGTGCTGTGTTAGTTTCCACGGGCGCACCCAGCGTCGCAGAAAATTCCATGGCGACTTTGGCGGCGAGGGCTCCTGCCTGCTCGAGATGACGGCCGAAACGCTGTTTGGGGGCGCTGACGTTGAACGCGGCGACTATTCGCTGCTTGAAGTCGTACACCGGTGCTGAGACACCGACAACCCCCAGCTCAAACTCCTCGTCCACGACGGCGTAGCCGCGTTGCCGGATGAGGCCGACTTCGGAGCGGAGATCGTCGAAGGTCTGGATTTTCGATTGCCGTTGGCTGCCCGGTTGGCCTTGCCCCGATTCAAGCGCCAGGGGCGAAAGGTCCGGCTGCCCGGAATCCCCCTGGGCCGCAACCTTGGCCGCATGGGTGTCGTACCAATCTTTCAGAGCCAACACATCCCAGTCGCTGACCAGAACCCTGCCCGCGGAAGTGCCCCAGGCGTCAACGCTGACTCCTTCCCAGCCGAGTGCCCGGTATGTGTGGTTGGACATTTCGCTTTTCAGTGTCAGAACCGTGCCGCCGCGCAGAACGCACAGGTGCGTTGTCTCGTGCGTGGCAGCGGAAACCCGCTTGAGGTAGGGTGCCGACACGCTGACCATCCGTGCCTCCGCGGTCCTGGCTGCCAGCGCGTAGAGTCCGTAGCCCAAGGTGTACAGCAGGCTTTCCGGGTCCCTGCTGACCAGCCCGGCTTCGGCGAGCGTGGCCAGGGTGCGGGAAACCTGGGCTTTGTCGCGGCCGGCAATTTCGGCGACCTTGCTGACGCCAAGGCCTGAGGCGGCGACGGCCTCGGGGGAGCCCAAGATTTCCAGCAGTTGCAGGTCGCGCCTTAGTCCGGATGAGTTGCGGCGCGCGGGGCGGGCGATTATTCCAGGGGCGCCGTTCGCGCTGTTCGATGAGTCAATCACAGGATGACCATAACAAGGCTGGGTTGACATATCAACAACTGACATTGCGCAAAAGGGAACGATGGCCCTACGGTTGTGGCATGGCTCACGTCGATGTGAGTCGCGATCCTTGACCCGACGAAGTGAAAAGGAGGATCACGTTGAACGACTCGTTCTTCTCGGACTTCGGTTTGTTCCTCACGAACAGATCGGCAGACATCGCCGAATCCGCCAGCGAGCACCTTGTGGTGGTTTTGGTGTCCCTGCTGATCGCCACGGTAGTCGGCGTAGGCATCGGAGTGCTTGTGTGGGACAAGCCCATCAGCCGCTCGGTGGCAATCGCCGGCGCCGGCGTGGGCCTGACCATCCCGTCCATGGCCCTACTGGCGCTGCTCATCCCGGTACTCGGGCTTGGCTGGACCCCCACCGTGGTGGGACTCGCCTTCTACGCGCTGCTCCCCATCATCCGCAACACCGTGGTGGGCCTGCGCGAAGTACCGCCCGCCGTCTCCGAATCCGCCCTCGGCATGGGGATGGGAAGGGTCAAAACCCTCTTCCGTGTCCAGCTGCCCATGGCCTGGCCCGTGGTCCTCACCGGGGTGCGTGTCTCCGGGCAGCTTTCCATGGGCATCGCCGCCATCGCGGCCTACGTGGGCGGCCCCGGCCTGGGCGAAATGATCTTCAAGGGCCTGTCCAGCCTCGGCTCCAAAAACGCCCTCAACTTCGCGATCGTCGGCACCGTCGGCGTGATCGTCCTTGCCCTCCTGCTGGATGGAGCGTTCGTGCTCATCCGCCGCCTCACTACCTCAAGGGGACTTCGTGTCTGAATCAATCTCCCGTCCGGCCGCCGGCGCCCGGATCGTCCTGAAAGACGTCACCAAGACCTACCCGGGCCAGGCAGGTCCCGCCGTGGACTCCTTCTCCATGGACATCGCCCCAGGCGAACTGATCATGTTCGTGGGACCGTCCGGCTGCGGCAAGACCACCACCATGAAGATGATCAACCGCATCATCGAACCCACCTCCGGGTCCATCACCATTGACGGCGAGGACATCCTGTCCCTGAACCCGAACGAACTCCGCCGGCGGATCGGTTACGTGATCCAGCAGATCGGGCTCTTCCCGCATATGACCATCGCCGAGAACATCTCCGTGGTCCCCAGGCTGCTCGGCTGGGACAGGAACAAGACCCAGGCCCGCGTCGAAGAGCTGCTCTCCGTCGTCGAACTCGACCCCAAAACGTACGCACACCGCTACCCGCGGCAGCTCTCCGGCGGTCAGCAGCAGCGCGTCGGTGTGGCCCGGGCCCTCGCCGCTGATCCTCCCGTCATGCTGATGGACGAGCCATTCGGTGCCACGGACCCCATCACCCGCGAAAAACTGCAGACCGAATTCCTCCGGCTGCAGGAAAAGCTGAGCAAGACCATCGTCTTTGTGACGCACGATTTCGATGAGGCAGTCCGGCTGGGAGACCGGATTGCGGTGCTGTCCGAACGCTCCCAGATCGAGCAGTTCGACACTCCGGCGAACATCCTGGCCAACCCGGCCAACGATTACGTCTCCCAGTTCGTGGGCCACGGCGCCGCCCTCAAACGCCTGGGCCTCATCCCGGTGCACCAGGCAAGCCTCGGCCCCAACGTCGCAATCCGCGGAGCCATCGAAGTCAGCGTCAACGATTCCCTCCGTGACGCGCTGGACTCCCTGGTCCTCTCCGGCGGAACCCCGGTGGCCGTGGTCAACGAGCAGGGCCGGGTGGTGGGGTCCATCGACATCGAGAAGATCTCCGCCGTCCTGGGCGCCGAGATCCCTGCCGCGCTCGCAGGTGGATCCCTTGCAGGTGGAGCGCCCGACGGCGGATCAGCCGACGGCGGCGCCCTCACCGGCGGCGTCTTCACCAGTGGAGCCCGGCCATGACAGCCCAGGCCACGCGGGACCTCGCCACCGCCTTCGGAACAGCATCCAACCGACGCGGGAAGTACTTCTCCTTCAAGCGCTTCGGCACGCCGATCGTCATTGTCCTGGCCCTGCTCGCATTGTTCCTGTGGGTTTCCTCGCTCGAGCTGGACTCCATCGAACTGCGGACCCTGAACTGGGCCTACCTCCAGGACCGGACCTTCGAACACCTGAGGCTGACGGTGGTGGCATCCGCGATCGTGGCGGCCATCGCCATCCCTGCCGGCATCGCCCTCAGCCGGATCCACTCCAAGGCCGTGCACGCCATTGTTTTCGGCATCGCCAACGTGGGCCAGTCGACCCCGGCCATCGGCCTGGTGATCCTGCTGGCCATCGTCTGGAAACTCGGTTTCGAGGTGGCGCTGGTGGGCCTGGTGGCCTACTCCATCCTGCCCGTCCTGCGGAATACCCTGGTGGGCCTGGAACAGGTGGACTCAAGCCTCACCGAAGCAGCCCGGGGGATGGGCATGCGCCCGCTGCAGGTCCTCACCCGGATCGAGCTGCCGCTGGCCATCCCGGTGATCGTGGCCGGGCTCCGGACCGCCCTGGTGTTCTGCGTGGGCGTGGCCACCGTAGCCACCTTCATCAACGCCGGCGGCCTGGGGGACATGATCGTCAACGGCCTCAAACTCCAGCGCTGGCCGGTCCTCATCACCGGCGCCGTGGTGGTCTCTTGCATCGCCCTCACCATCGACTGGCTTGCCGGGCTGGCCGAAGACCTCCTCAAACCCAAAGGCCTCTGAAACACCGCCCTTAGTACCCGCCGCACTCCAACACCCGCCTGCAATACAAAGCCTCCAGCCCACCTGAATAAAAGGACCCATCATGAAGAAACCACTACTCGCCCTCCTGGCCACCGGCGTCGCTGCCGCCCTGAGCCTGACCGCCTGTGGCGGCGGGGCAACCTCGGCCTCCGGCGACGGCAAGGGCAAGGAGCTTGAGGGACTGACCGGCGTGATCGGCGCCAAGGACTTCTCCGAGCAGTTCATCCTGTCCCACATCACCAGCCAGCTGCTCAATGCACACGGCGCCGAAACCACCACCAACACCAGCGTGGTGGGCTCGGCCAACGTCCGCACCGCGTTCGAAACCGGGCAGTTCGCCGGCTACTGGGAATACACCGGCACGTCCTGGATCACCTACAACAAGCAGACCACGCCGCTGAAGGACAAAAAGGCAATGTTCGACGCCGTCAAGGACGCTGACGCCAAGAAGGGCATCGCGTGGCTGGACCCGGCACCCCTGAACAACACGTACGCCTTCGCCATCCGTGAGGAAAAGGCCAAGGAGCTGGGCGTGAAGTCCATGTCCGACGTCGCCAAGCTGCCCGCCAGCGAGCAGACCTTCTGCATGGAGAGCGAGTTCTCCACCCGCGACGACGGCTGGCCGGGCCTGCAGAAGGAATACGGCCTGAGCCCGGAAGCCAAGGTGGCCATGCTGGACACCGGCGTGATCTACACCGCAACCCAGAAGGGCCAGGACTGCAACTTCGGCGAGGTCTTTGAAACGGACGGCCGCATCTCAGCCCTGAAGCTCCAGGTCATGGAGGACGACAAGCACTTCTTCCCCATCTACCAGGGCGCGCTGACCATCAAGGCGGACATGCTCACCCAGTACCCGGCCATCGCTGATGTTATGGCCAAGGTCTCCCCGAAGCTCACCACCGAGGTCATGCAGCAGCTCAACGCCAAGGCCGACGTCGATGGTGACGATCCCGAGGACATCGCCAAGGAATGGCTCACCGCTGAGGGACTGATCTAGGGATGACCACTGAAACGCAGACTTCACAGCAGCAGACCTCAGTTCAGCCGCCCTCGGCCCAGCAGGCAGTCCAGATCGGCGAATCCTTCATCGGCGATGGCGTCAACGCCGCCCACGTGAACACCGTCCTCGGCAACCGGAACGGACCGGCGGGTACCGCCTGGGCCACGGCCCTGGCAACGCCCAGCGCGGGCCACGTACCGTTCGTCACCGTGCTGCGGCCCTCCCTTCCGGTCAAGCCGCTGACCCTGTTCGTCACCAAGGCAGCCCCCGCCAATGACCGGCACGGCCACCTGATCTGGGGCGCGGCACAGGCCGGCATCGCAGCGGGCGTCGCGGACGCCCTGGCCAGCGGAACCGTCACCGAGGCGCAGGCCGATTCCCACGTGGTGATCGCCGCCGTCTGGGTCAACCCCGCCGCGGACGACGAAGAGGCCGTCTACCGCAACAACCGCGAATCCGCCCGCACGGCCCTGGAAAACGGTGCCCGGCAGCTGCCCTCCACGGCAGCCGTGATCGAAGCACGCAACTCCCCGTCCAACCCTTTCTTTACTCCGCGAGGCTGACAACAATGAAGATCACCGCAATCCGGCTGACCCGCATGGTTCTGCCCCTGGACCCGCCCTTCAACGCGGCCTGGGATCCGGTACCCCGGACGTCCTTCCCGGCCACACTGGTGGAGGTGGACACCGACGAAGGCATCACCGGTGTGGGCTCCGGCGACACCATGGACGGCTTCGAAGCCTACGAGCACCTGTTCATCGGCACCGATCCGCTGGCCATCCTCAAACAGGTCCGCCGGATCGAGACCATCAACTTCCACGGCGGCCGCTACTGGCCGCTCGAGGCAGCGCTCTGGGACATCATCGGCAAGGTGGCCGGGCTGCCCGTCGCCACCCTGTTTGGCGGCGCCCGCGACCGGCTGGTTGCGTACGCCTCCTCCGGCGAGCTGAAGGCCCCGGCCGCACGTGCCGAGTCCGCGTTGGCGGCCAAGGCCCGCGGCTTCAAGGCCATGAAGATCCGCATCTCCCGGGACCACCTGCAGGAAGGCGTTGAATCCGTCCGGGCCGCCCGCGAAGCGGTAGGCAGTGACTTCGACCTCATGGTTGACCTGAACCAGATGTGGCGCATGAGCGGTGACATCGAACCTGCCCTGGAACTTTCCAAAGTGCACAAGCTCGCCGCCCAACTGGCCGAACTTGATGTCCGCTGGCTGGAAGAACCCCTCCCGCAGGCCGACATTAGGGGCGCGCAGCGCATCCGCGAACAGACAGGCATCCAGGTGTCCGGCGGCGAAATGGTCCGCAGCATGGCCGAGATGATGACCCTGATTGAAGCCGACGCCTACGACATCTACCAGCCGGACGTCGCCCTCGCCGTCGGCATGTACCGGGCACGCCAGGTGGCCGAAACTGCCAACCTCAAGCACCGTTTCTTCACCCCGCACACCTGGAGCAACGGCCTCGGTTTGTTGGCCAACCTCCACGTCGCTGCCGGCGTCGACGCCGGCCCGTACCTGGAGTTCCCCTACGACCCGCCAGGCTGGACCCCGGAACGCCGCGACTTCTTCATGGAGCCGCTGAACATCGACAGTGACGGCTCGCTGCGGGTCCCGGACCTGCCAGGCCTGGGCGCCGTCATCGACTACGACGCCGTCAAGAAATACTCGGTCTAAGGAACAGGAAATGACAGCAACAAAGAACGACTGGATCGCACGGGCAGCCGCCCAGCGCCCGGCCACGGGAATCTTCATCAACGGCAGCTTCCGGAACGCCCGCGACGCCGGGACCTTCCCCACAGTGTCCCCCCGGGACGGTTCCGTGACCGCCCACGTGGCGGCCGCCGCGGAGCAGGACGTCGACGACTCCGTGCAGGCGGCCCACCGGGCTTTCGAATCCGGGGTATGGTCGCGGACCGACCGGCGCCACCGCCAGCAGGTCCTCACCCGGCTCGCCGACCTGATCCTCGAAAACCTCGAGGAACTCGCGCTGCTCGAATCCACCGACAGCGGCCACCCGATCAGCGACGCCCTCGGCGTCGACGTCCCCAGCTGCGCCCGTACCTTCCGCTGGTACGCCGAAGCCCTGGACAAGGTGTACGACGACGTCGCACCCACCCCGCGCAACGCCCTGGCGATCATCTCGCGCGAACCGCTCGGCGTGATCGGCGCCGTCGTGCCCTGGAACTATCCGCTGATCATCTCCGCCTGGAAGGTGGCCCCCGCCCTCGCGGCAGGCAACTCGGTGGTCCTCAAACCGTCGGAGCAGACCAGCCTCAGCGCCCTCCGCCTGGCCGAACTCGCCAGTGAGGCCGGGGTGCCGGACGGCGTCTTCAACGTCATCCCCGGACTGGGCGAGGTGGCCGGCGCCGCGCTGGGCCGCCATCCGCTGGTGGACAAGATCACCTTCACCGGATCCCCGGAGGTGGGCCGCTACTTCCAGCGCTACGCCTCCGAATCCAACGGCAAGCAGGTGGCCCTTGAGCTGGGCGGCAAGTCACCCCAAGTAGTGCTGCACGACGTCGGCGACATCGCCGCGTGCGCGTCCGCAGTCGCCTGGGGCATTTTCTACAACGCCGGCCAGACCTGCCACGGCGGCTCCCGCCTGCTGGTGGACGAACGGGTGCACGACGAGCTGCTGGAAGAGGTCATCAAGGTGGGCCGCTCCCTGCAGCTGGGCGACCCGCTGGACCCCGCCACGCAGATCGGTGCAATCATCGACGACAAGCAGCTGGAAACCATTCTGGGCTACTACAAAATCGCCGATTCCGAGGGCATCAGCGTTGCTAGCGGCGGCACCCGGGTCCGGCCGGTCGGCGTCGAAAGCGGCTACTACCTCGAGCCCACGGTCCTGGACAGGGTCAACAACGCCGGGCGCATCGGGCAGGAAGAAATCTTCGGCCCGGTCCTGGCCGTCAGCACTTTCCGTGGCGCCGCGGAGGGCATCCGGATGGCGAACGACACCAAATACGGCCTGGCCGCGAGCATCTGGACCCAAGACATCACCAAGGCTCACACGGCGGCGCGCGAACTGCGCGCCGGGACCGTCTGGGTGAACACCTTCGATGTTGCTGACATCATCACCCCCTTCGGCGGCTTCAAGGAATCCGGCTTCGGCAGGGACCGCTCGTTGCACGCCCTGGATGCCTACTCCGCCCTCAAAACCACCTGGATCAACCTCGGCGATACAGCCCTGGACGACGCCTGACTCCCCGGAAAACGAGACCTGATATGACTGCAACAACCCACCAACCCTCCGCCGGCGCCCGAACCCAGCCCCTGCTGCCCGGAACCGCCCGCATCGGTTTCATTGGCCTGGGCAACATGGGCTCCGGCATGACCCGGAACCTCCAGGCCGCCGGCTTCCAGCTGATCGTCAACGACGTCCGCAAGGAATCCGCCGCGGAACTCCTCGCCAACGGCGCCGAGTGGGCGGACAGCGCCGCGGCCGTCGCCGCCGGCTCCGACGTCGTCATCACCATGCTCCCCACACCCAAGCAAGTCGAAACGGTGGCCATGACGCCCGGCGGCATCCTGGATGGACTGCCCGACGGCGGCACCTGGGTGGACATGTCCACTTCCGTCCCCGACGTGGCTAACCGCTTCCGCGAGGCCGGCGCCGCCCGCGGCATCCGCGTCCTGGATGCCCCCGTCAGCGGCATGTCAGTGGGCGCCGCGAACGGCATGCTGCAGATCTTCGTCGGCGGCGATAGCACCGACGTCGAACGCCTCCGCCCCGTCTTCGAGGCAATGGGCGACCCCGAACGGATCCTGCATGTGGGCGGCCACGGCGCCGGCTACGCCGTGAAACTCATGATCAACCAGCTGTGGTTCTCCCACCTCGTGGCCACCGCCGAGGTCCTGAGCACCGGCGTCAAGGCAGGCGTGGACCTCGAAGTCCTGCGCCAGGCCCTCATCGCCAGCCCGGCCAACTCCAACTTCGTCGAGAACGACGTCCTGTCCATCCTCAACCACGGCGACTACGACGAAGGCTTCGCGATCGCCCTCGCCTGCAAGGACCTGGGACTCTCCGTGGACCTGGCCCGCTCAGTGGGCGTCCCCGTGGAACTGTCCTCCCTGGTGGAACAGCTCTACCGCCGGGCCAAGGCCCTTTACGGCGACAAGGCCGGCGAAATGACCCCCGTGAAACTTTACGAAGACGCCATCGGCGTGCAACTGCGGACCGCAGCCGCCACCCCGGCAGAAGGAGCCTGACATGCACACCCGGATGCAGATCCACGCGGAGCTCGCCTCCACCGAACTGACCTTGGACCCCAAACCCACCGCGTACTTCGGCCGCGGCCGGGTGGCCGAGGTGGGCGGGATCGTGGCCTCGCTCGGCGGCAAGTCGGCACTGATCGTCACGGATCCGTTCCTCGCGACCACCGGCGTTGTGACGGCGGTCCGCGCCTCCCTTGAGGCCGCTGGGCTGGCCGTCACCGTGTTCGACGGTGTCACCCCCAACCCCACGACCACGTGCGTGGACGCCGGTTCCGACCTTGCCGCGTCCTCCGGAGTGGACGTCCTGGTGCCGGTGGGCGGCGGCTCCTCCATGGACGCCGCCAAGGGAATCTCCCTAGGCGCTGTAAACCCCGCCCGGGGCGCCGGCCTGGACTACAGCAACCACTTCGCGAACCCGGCGCTGCCCATCGTGGCGGTCCCGACGACGGCCGGCACCGGAGCCGAAGTCAACGCCTTCGGCGTGGTCACCGACGTCGACGCCCACCGCAAGTTCTACGTCGGCCACGAATCCGCCCTCCCCAAGGCCGCCGTGCTCGACCCGGAACTGACCCTGGGCCTGCCGCCGAAAGCCACCGCGGCTACGGGCATGGACGCCCTCACGCACGCCATCGAGTCCTACTTGTCCATCCGGCAGAACCCGTATTCGGACGGCATCGCCCTGCAGGTGGTGTCCATGGTGGCCGAGTTCCTGCCCCGCGCCGTCGCCGACGGAACGGACATCGAGGCGCGGTCCCAGCTGCTCCTGGCCTCCCACATCGCCGGGGTTGGGTTCTCGCACACTGGGTTGGGCCTGGTGCACGCCATCGCCCACCCGCTGGGCGGCCGCTTCAACATCCCGCACGGCCTGGCCCTCTGCCAGGTGATCGAGGACGTGCTGCGGCTTAACCTGCGCAACCGCCTGGACCGTACCGCCCGCCTCGCCTTCGCACTGGGCGTGGGGGACACAGCAGCCACGGTGGAGACCAACGCGGAGGCGACCGTGACCGCCGTCGCCGGCTTGGCCCGCGAAGTGGGCATGACCGCGCGGCTGGCCGATTTCGGCGTGACCGAAGCCGACCTGGACTCGCTCGTGGAAGACACCCTGGCCGATTCCGTCATCAACAACACCCCGGTGCCGCCCACCGCCGTCGAAATCCGCACCATCCTCGAGAAAGCGCTCTAAGTGGAAAACACCCTTGCCCCCGCCCTGGCCGAAACGTCCGTCACCAACAAGGAGCGGGAGTTCCTCGCGACACTGCCGACGCAGCTTTTCATCGACGGCGAGTGGACGGACGCGTCTGACGGCGGCACCTCCGCCGTCGAGGATCCCTCCACTGGTGCCACCCTGGCTTGGATCGCCGACGCCTCCCCGGCCGATGGCGACCGTGCGCTTGCCGCCGCCGCGCGGGTCCAGGACAGCTGGGCATCGACGCCGCCGCGCGAACGCGGCGAGATCCTGCGCCGCGCCTTCGAACTGGTCACCGCCCGGGCCGAGGATTTCGCCCTCGCCATGACCTTGGAAATGGGCAAGCCGCTGGCCGAATCCCGCGGCGAAGTCGCCTACGGTGCCGAGTTCCTGCGCTGGTTCTCCGAGGAAGCCGTCCGCATCTCCGGCCGCTACTCCACGGCACCGGACGGCAAGTCCCGGTTGCTGGTCACCAAGCGCCCCGTGGGCCCGTGCCTGTTCATTACGCCGTGGAACTTCCCGCTGGCCATGGCCACCCGCAAGATCGCCCCGGCCATCGCGGCCGGCTGCACCATGGTGCTCAAGCCCGCCAACCTGACCCCGCTGACGGCGCTCCTGCTCACCGAAGTCTTCCGGGAATCCGGCCTGCCTGCCGGCGTCCTGAACGTGATCCCAACCACGCGTCCGGGCGAGGTAACGGGACCCCTGGTCCGGGACAGCCGCCTCCGCAAGCTCTCCTTCACCGGGTCCACCGTCGTGGGCCGTCAACTCATCGCCGACTCCGCCCACCAGGTGCTGCGGACCTCCATGGAACTTGGCGGGAACGCGCCCTTCCTGGTGTTCGAGGACGCCGACCTGGATGCCGCCCTGGACGGCGCCATGCTGGCCAAGCTGCGGAACATGGGCGAGGCCTGTACCGCTGCCAATCGCTTCATCGTGCACGAATCGCTGCTCGGCGAGTTCAGCCAGCGCCTCGCGGAACGGATGGCGTCCCTGAAGTTGGGCCGCGGCTCGGCGGAAGGCACCAACATCGGGCCGCTGATCGATGCCAAGAGCCGGGCGAAGGTGGACGAACTGGTCCGGGACGCGGTCGCCGGGGGAGCCGCGGCACTCACCGGCGGAGCGCCGTCGGACGGTGACGGGTACTTCTACCCGCCCACGGTCCTGAGCAATGTGCCCGCCACTGCGCGCATCCTGCAAGAGGAGGTCTTCGGTCCCGTGGCGCCGGTGGTCAGCTTCCGGACCGAAGCCGAGGCGATCGCCCTTGCCAACGACACGGAGTTCGGCCTGGTGGCCTACGCCTACACCCGCGACCTCAACCGCGGGCTGCGGCTCTCCGAAAAGGTGGACGTGGGGATGTTCGGCCTGAACACCGGCATCGTGTCCAACCCGGCGGCCCCGTTCGGCGGCGTCAAGCAGTCCGGCCTGGGCCGCGAAGGCGGCACGGAGGGCATCGAGGAGTACCTCGAGACCCGCTACATCGGCATCGCGGACCCTTACTGATGCTTCGCATACTTGTCACGGGCGGCACCAGCGGGATCGGTGCCGCCCTGGTCCGCGAGTCCCTCCGCGCCGGACACTCCGTGTTTACCACCGGGCGCGACGCCCGGCGACTGGCGGAGTTTGTTGAGTCGTGTTCGGCGCTGGGGAACGTGAATGGCGTTGCAGCCGACGCAGGGGACTGGGAGCAGACCCGCGGCGCGGTCGCTGCCGCGGTCGACGCCATGGGAGGGCTGGACGTGGCGGTTGCCAATGCCGGGTTCTCGGTTCCCGGCGACTTGGCTGACGGGGACCCGGAGCGCTGGCGGGACATGGTGCTCACCAACGTCTACGGCCCGGCAGTCCTGGCGAAGGCTGCGCTGCCGGAGCTCACCATCAACCGCGGCCACTTCGTGCTGATAGGCAGCACGGCCGGCCGCAAGGTGTATCCGGGCAATCTGTACACCGCCACCAAGTGGGCTGTCACCGGCTACGCTGAATCGCTCCGCCAACAGCTCGTGGGCACCGGAGTCCGGGTACTGCACATCGCTCCGGGCCACGTGGACACGCCGTTGTGGAAGGAAGCGACCGACGCCGCTATCGCACCTGAATCCGTGGCCGGGGCGTTTCTTTGGGCTTTGTCCCAGCCCGCCGGCGTCGACGTCTCAGAAGTGGCGATCCGGGCCACGGGTCAGGCCTTTTAGTCGATCATCAGTGGGATCTGCGTTTCGTCGCCCCAGCAGACCACGGACTCACGAGACCCGGCGGTGGCGGAGCGGGTGACGGCGCAGCTCTCGTTGTTGGACAGGACAACGATGAGCCGGCCTTCCAAACGCTGCCTAAAACTCAAGACAAACATCAAAGTTCTGACCCCCCCCCAGGAACGCCAGGGGATACCAAGCCGTCTCGTCGTCTGGGTGGAGCAGGTAAGACCTGAAGGAGTTGTTGCCGGCGTCGCGGCGGAATTTTTCAAGCTGAACGGTACCAACGGGAGTTAGGCGGCTGACTGTTCGGTGTTTTCCTTGGGTTGGTTGATCCATGCAGGCCCGGGCAGGGCCAGTATGTCGTGGTCGTGGTCGTGGTCGTGGTCGTTCTCGATCGCGGTGCGGATGAGCTTGGCTTCCATTTTGTGCAGGATGGCGGGTTCGGCGATGGGCCGGGCTTTTTCCAGGGCGGTAGTGATGATGGTTCCGGCGCGGGAGGCGATGGTTCCGGCGGCCAGGTCGGTGGCGGTGTGTTCCCAGGCCGGGGGTGTGGGCTGGCCGGTGATGTCGGTGCCGAGGAGTACGGCGGCGGCCAGGGCCAGGCGGCTGCGGGCTTCCCCGGCGCTGATCCACAGCCTGACGCGCAGGAACTCGGCGATGTTCCGGCACCCGTCTTCCACCGGCCCAGAACCGGCACCGCCCCCTGAATCGTCGCCGGCGCCGTGGTGTTGGCGGCATCCAGGGCTGCTGAAGCCGCAGGTGGTGCCCCCGGAACGGAACCCGCCCCGGAGTCGGTCCCGGTTGCCGAGGCATTGTCGCCGGGCAGGAGAGTGGCTTCGGTGCCCCAGGCCGGTCCAGTCGGCGGCCTTGCTGGCTGGTCCGGCCGCGTTGATTGCCGCGGTGCGGGTCCTGTCCACAGCATCCGCAGCTGCAGGTAGTCGACCCGGCGGGGGAGCCCCTCCACGATGTCCGAGAAATCCGCAGCATCACCGAACCCGGCCAACGCCAGCTCATCAGGCATGCCCTCAACCGCGGCTTCACCCAGAGCCAGGCACTGCAGCAGGTCCTCGCCACCCCGCCCTTGAAGGCGGTATGCCCCGTCGCTGACAGGCCTGCGGATGGCAGAAAAGCCGGCGGCAGCACCGCCGTCGGACGCAGGGTGATCTGCAGGCGTGGAAATGGGAACGCTACGAAGCCCGCGGCTCCCGCAGCAGGGCAGCGGCAAACGGGCCATAAAAATTCCATTCACCGCCTCAGACGGTTGGTAGTCGTTCAGTTGCAACATGTCCGCGAGGATGTTGCCTGCCCACACTGTGGTAACTACGCCTATCAGGATGGGGCCGCACGGTCGCTTAGCACGGCTCCTCGATGCGCATGCGGTCTCCCAACTTTCATGGTGCCCCTGGGCCTGGGAGGGCTTGGCGGTGGCTTTTACTACGGTGCGGAACGCGTACCCGCGTCCGTGCTCGTCCCCGCTGTTGGAACGAAGTTCCAGTCGAAAGACCCGTCGTCTCGTAGTGTCATCCGAAGGAACCCGTGGGTGTCGCTGAACCGCTTCACGATGTACGGCGGACTGCTAGTGAAGGGGCGGAGACCGATGCCTCCCGTGGAAACCTGGAATGCTGTCATCCCGTCACTGACGCACTGGTCAGCGTTGTTCACCGGACATGACCTTTCGTAGTTGTGTTGTGATGCTGACAGGGTCAGACGGACCCGGTGCTTCCACATCACGTCGATCCACGGCTTGTGGTCAAAGGCCCGCTCATGTTCGTTCGTGTTCGACGTGAAGTACGGTTCGTGGTACACGACTGCCAGGTGCTTACCCGCCGCCTTAGCAGTAGCGAGGTCCTTGTCCAGCCACCTCGTCAACGCCCGAGCCCGCGTGGGGTTGTACCGCCAGTGCGCGGACGACAGGAACGCGAAGTGCCAGTTCCCGAAGTCCTTTGAGTACGGTTCCCCGTTCCCGATTAACCCACGCTGCTGGTTGATCGCAGCCTTTTCCGGAGACCCCGGGCATTGGCCATTCATGAAGTTGTCGAGGTCTTCGTTGCGGCCGGGTTGCCAGTCGTGGTTGGGGGCGGACACCCAGTACAACTTGGGCATCGTGCCTCCCCACAGTGGCGTCCAGTAGTTCACGTAGTCATCGCAGTACGCGGTGTCGTACTGGAAGTCCCCGAGCCCTAGGAACGCGTCAATCTCGTTGTTCTGCACGAGCCGGGTGATCGCCGCAGCGTTCCGACCGGACGGGCTATCAGGCTCAGAGGTCTTGACGCCGTTCATGTCACCGACAGCAGCGATCCGAACATCACCCGCAGGGGACCTGGACTCGCGCGGCTCCGGAGCGCTGGTGCAACCCGCGACAGAGACCGCCAGAAGGGCTGCGGCGGTTGTGGCGACCCTCCGGAAGGATCTGAGACGAGGGAGTGCTGACTGCATCCGATATCCCTTCGAGAAGCCGGACCGCAGGTCGGCTCCCGAGAGACAGCCAGGCGCACCGGCACCTTTGATATTCCTTAGGCCTGGACTGGCTGTCAAGGGCCCGCGTTGACTCATAGAAGATGCGCGTGTAGCTGGTATCGAACCACATGTTCTGAGGTCGGGAGGTCGTGATGGGCGCGCCAGCACATTAGGTGTGTGGCGTTAGCCGCTATTGAGGCCTGGTTGAGCCAGGACGGTAGAGTAGCGGTTCGCTCCGGAGATGAGCAGGCCGAACATGTCGCAGATACGGCGGAGGTCGCCGCCACCGGCATGCAGTTCGTGCAGGATCCGGTCCTCGCGGGCTTGTTGAACGGTCATCCCCATCGAGGTGGTGATCCGCTGGACACCGACAGGGGCTCTGTCCAGGGCCGCGCGCCTGCTAGTGAAGACGTGGGGGTTCCTCGTCGACGGCCAGCATTGTTTACGGTAGGCCAGCCAGACGGCGAGCCGGTCCGGACCGGTTTGGCCAGTGGGATGGTGCGCTGGTCCAGATGGAGGCGCCCGGTGGATGTCGGTCAGTTGCACCTTACGCAGTTGGCCGGATTTCAGTCCGTGAAAGGCCACGATCGCTGTGAGTGCTGCCCGTGCCGGGTTTGCTGAGTTGATCGCGTCGCGGAGCTGGGCGGAGGCCAGAGGCATCGGGTGGTGGGTTTCATGGGTGCCGGTTCGTATCGTGCTGATCGGGTTGAAATATATGACGCGGTGGCCCTTGAGGATGCGGAACAGGCAGCGTAGTCCTTGCCCCATAGAAACGCGGGGATTATTGGAAGGGGGAAGGACGTCCCTGACGTCTTCCCGCATCACGTAGACGATTTACCCAGGAGTTCAAGGACGAGCTGTGCCGTGAGGTGATCAACACGTCCAGGCCGATCAAGGATGTGGCCACCTCGTACGGTGTCGGCCCCGAGACGCTCCGCAACTGGCTGATCAAGTACCGCGAGGCCAACGGTGGCACGGAGGCGGATCTGACGGTGACGGAACGGGCCCGGCTGAAGGAGCTCGAGCGCGGAGTTCAAGACCTGCGGGCGGAGACTGCCTTCTTGAAAAAGCCAGCGCTTACTTCGCGCGGGAGCAGCGGTAGTGAGCAAGTATGAATTTATCGATTCCCAAAAAGCCGAGCCCGCCGATCTGAATTCGGTGGTGAAAATGTGCCGCTGCTTGGCCGTCCCGACGCCCGGTTTCTATCACTGGGCCACCCGTCCGCAATCGGCCACGTTGGCCCGCCGCGAGGCCCTCACAGCGCGGATCCAGCACTACTTCGAGGAGTCCGAGGGCACTTACGGGTACCGGCGCATCCACGCTGATCTGGCCGCGGAAAAACCGAGTGCTCTCCCGAATTGGCGCGGCAGCATCCACCACCACGATTTTCCCAATCACATGGCGGCCAGGACCGCGGTGATGGAATTCATCGAATCCTGGTACAACCGGCGCAGGCCCCCATGCCAACAAATGGGGCCTGCCCCCGGCACGCGCCCTCGCCGAATACCAAAACAAGATCAACCAGTTAGCAGCGTAAGAAGAAAATCAATCAAGCCGTCTCACAAACTTGATGGGCGCAATCGTCGTGGATGATGCCTTGACGCGGCCGCCACCCTCACGCCCGAAGACTGATCCGCCCCTTTACCGAGCAGTAGGCGTCACAGACTAGACAACCCACTCGTGGGCTCTGTTAGCAGGCTCCGCAGGCCTACGCTCACCACGCCGCCACAGCAACGAGCGTGCATGTGATCGCTTCTGGCATCGAGTGACGGCGACATCTGCCAGCCCTGCGCGGATCAGGCTTAGCGAATCCCGCTGTCAACAACCAGCGTGATGTGAACGGGCCTGTCCGAGATGACCACAAGCTCGGCAGCCGTCGAAGCGTAACCGCCGACGTTGGTCGCTCTGATCACATAACGACCGTCAGGTAGCGTCAGATGGAAGGCACCGGTGCTATCGGTTTGTGTTGAGCCCCGGACGGCATCCCCGTCCAAGGCCACAACCGCGGCCCCTGATACGGGGCGCGGTGGACACTCCTGACCAACACGTTCGACGGGACAGACCGGGGCGGTCAGGACGAACCCGGTAACAACCCCGGAATGCCCCGTGACCGGACCGCTTGGACTGTTGCACCCGCACAACCACAGGAGTGCGGCCAATAAGGCGCAGACGGAACACTTCACTTCACTCACCAACATTCCAGCACAACATCACGATCCTTGCCCGCCGCTGGCTTACGGCGGCGGTCCGTTTGCCTGGACCGGACAACGTGGCCGACAGGCGGCTCAACAATTGATGCACGACACCGAGTATCCACCCACCGTAGCTGGGCCGGTGTCGCTTCCCGCAGGCTCGTACAACCCGCTCGCCTCAGTTGACGACATCCGCCGTGTCCTTCCCATGGGACCGTCACCACGGTCATCCCCGGTGCCGTTCCGCGGCGCAGGCTAGGGCAAACGCTGCGGCGGGAGCGATGTACGACGTCGGCACCGGGGCTTGACACCGGCGCCCGGGACATCTACGACCGTTAGTTCCGCGAAGCGATTCATCCGCGCTAGTAAGGAAGGGAGCGACGCCGTCACCAACCGCCGCGCGTAGGGCCAGGAGTTCGCATCCATGGGTGTTTCAATGATGTTCTTACGCCCCACCTGATGGGACTGTCCTGCGGTCCGGAAGCATCGCAGTCAGGGTGTTAAATCGACTCACGCAGCTTAGGGAACTACGCATTCTTGAATACGAAACCGGCCAGTGGCCATACAGGGTTCGGTTCCTCAGCAGGGCCGGGTGCACCGCCGGAAGACGGCTGAATCTGCCAGATCGGACCAGTGCGCTGCTTGGCCACTGCTTAGCGCATGATCATGTCGCCCCCGAACTCAGACCCAGCCCGGCACGTCCGGTGGGGGCAAAGGTGTCAGGAAATTGCGTCACGCTGTAAAAGCGATTTCTCTCGGCCCTGCTGTACTTACTCACGCGGACGGTGTGCAATGACCGAGAAGATTCCAGGACTTGGAGGCTGCCGCTTTCGGGGCGTACTCCAAAAAGCTCAATGTGAGCCAGCCTCGGCAATGTCGCCAATGGGGCAAGTGAGCGAACGATCGTCTTATGCCCGATGAGTGATCTTCTAGATCGCGATGACCGGGCTGTATCCAATTTCTACACCTACGCCCACGCTGCAGTTCTTCACGAAATAACTTGGACGTAGCGGCGCCGCGTCGATGCTCTGCGCCATAGGCTGTCACCCAATGAGACGGTGCAAGCCCTTGCTCTGACTGAAGCCTGCGAATTCGAAATTCTGGAAGAGATGATCCAACCGCTGGAGTGCTGAACCGCATCGCGAAGCCACGGTATCTGCGGCTACCTCAGCGGTGATTGGCGGCGTCTCCAATCGCGGAACCCTCTACAGGACACGCCGAGAGTTGATCTCAGATGGCCGCACGGTGTTTGTCGTCTCGGCTGGGGGACGCTTTCCCAAGTCGGAAAATAACGATCGCCCCGATAACCGAGAGAACCGCAATTTGAAGCGGCGAAATTGTCGTGTGGACACCGAATGAGATGGCGCGTCCCTGACCAGCTGAGGAGGCGGTTCGGCGGGACGTCAGGTTTCCTTGTTCCGATGGGAGAACTCGCGGTGGAGTTTGTTCCTGGCGCCGTGTTCGACAAGGGTTGGGATGTAGGTCCGGATCCGGCCGGCATCCAGTGTTTCGTATTCCTCTGTGACGACCCGGACGACCAGCGGCCGGGGCGCGTCGGGATAGCGTGCGGCGAGCAGGTCGGTGACTTTGGCGATGGTGTCGTGCTTCTCCGTATCTTCCATCCAACTAGTTTGATGCCGAAGACTTGTGGCGTCTATCACATTTGGTGGGATGCTGGGAAGCGCTGGCGCCCCGGTCTGCGGGGGCTGGATGTTCTTCAGCGCAATTGTGAGGGCCTTGGCAAGATCCAACTAGAGACCAGCACGACGTGCGCTCTTCCGGTTTCCGTTGGGGTGTCAGGATCCCGGGCGCCCGGGCCATTCCTTGCCTGCCCATGGGTCGTAGTCGGCGATGAGCTCCTCCTGTGGCGGACGCTCCGGTTCAGGGACGTGCTGCAGGTTCACCCGCACCCGGTACCAGAGCGAGCTTGATCCGCGCATTCCGTCGACGAGCACATCGGCGGGGTGCAGGGCCGGGACGAGACCCGCGTGCCGGGCCTTCCACACATCGAGCGCCGCGAGCGACTCCGGCTTGGTCTTGGTGCGGGCCACCTCGATGAGAGGCATCAGCGACTGCCGGCGGCCGGAGCCGTCGCCGCCGCGCGGCGGCTTCTCGGCGGGGCCGAGCTCGGCCGCCAGTGCCAGGAGTCCGTCGAGGGTGCCCACCGCGTCATCGATGCCTGCGTGGGGGTCACCCACGTCGGCGAAGCGCTCGGGCACCGAGCGCACCGTGAATTGTTCCGGCCGGGTGGAGCGGACCTCGTCCCATGTGAGCGGAGTTGAGACCCGGGCGTCGGGCACGGGTCTGATCGAGTACGCCGATGCCACGGTGCGGTCCTTGGCGTTCTGGTTGAAGTCGACGAACACACTCTCACCGCGCTCCTCCTTCCACCACCGCGCGGTGGCGAGGCCCGGAGCGCGGTTTTCGACCTCGCGGGCGAGGCTCTCCGCTGCGAGCCGCACGTCGCGGTACGACCGCTGCGGCGCGATTCGCACCAGGATGTGAAGTCCGCGCGACCCGCTCGTCTTCGGCCACCCCACCAGCCCCACGTCGTCGAGCACCTCCTGCGCGACGTAGGCGACGTCGACGATCTGGGACCAGCCAACGCCCGGCATCGGATCGAGGTCGACCCGGAGCTCGTCCGGGTGCTCGAGGTCCTCGGCCCGCACGGGATGCGGGTTGAGGTCCAGGCAACCAAGATTCACCACCCACGCCAAGCCCGCAGCATCCCGGATGACGGCCTCCTCGGCTGATGTCCCCGACGCGTAGCGCAGCGTTGTTGTGTCGATGAAGTCGGGGTGGTTTTCGGGCACGCGCTTCTGAAAGAACGGTTCAGCGTCGATGCCCTTCGGGAAGCGCTTGAGCACCATTGGCCGGCCGCCGGCGCCGCGCAGCGCTCCATCCGCGACGGCGAGGTAGTAGCGAACCAGATCGAGCTTCGTCAGCCCGGGCTCGGGGAACACCACCTTGTCCGGACTCGAAATCCGCACCTCAGTGCCGGCAACGTTGAGGATCTCGGCCGGGGTCTTCGACGGGCTCATGCCGCCACGCTAGCAACGATCGGATGTCCCAGCCAGACCTGCTGAGGGGAACGGCTGCATCACGAGGAATGGCCGGAGGAGGAGCCTCGTCCTTGGTGAGCGAAGTTCAGAGCAGCAGGACCACGCCGACCGCCACCAGCCAGAGCGACCACACAACGTAGGTCACCGGCGTCAGCGTCGCGGCCAGCTTCCAGCCATGCGGTTCGAACGATCCCACGAATTCCAGCGAGCACAGTGCCAGCACTGCGCCGGCGACGATCCCCACAATCCCGAGCCAGGCCGGAACGGCGGTGCTCTGGATCATGGCCACGCCGGCCAGCACGCTCCACGCGCCGCTGAACAGGTAGCCCAGATGTTCGCCCACAGCCACGCCCAGATAGCGGTTGAAGGACTGGAAGACGACGTCCACCGCTTCCTTGCGGGCTGCGGAGGCATCAGGAGCGGTGGCCGATCGGGCAAGATAGGGCACCAGGAACGGCCAGCGGATGAGTCCGAGGAACTGTACGACGGCGGCCAGCACGCCCGCCGCCGGCCCCAGCGCCAGCAGGGTTGAATCCGCTCCGGACAGCGCGCCAGTCAGCAGGACTGCCGCCGGCGCCAGCAGCACCGCCGTCATCGCCAACGACCACCACAGCAGCACAAGGCCTGACCCGCCGTCGCGGAAACGCTGAGTGGGCGCTGCGGATCCTGGAGCGCGGCGGGATCAGCGGCGACGCGGCAGTGGCAACGTTCAGCGGCATCATCGGCCTTAACTACGGCTGGGCGTCGTTTGTGGTGGCCCGGACCGGCGGCGCGGGGGAGGCGCTGGCCGAGGACCTCGTGGACCCGGGCGTGGCGCAGGCCTTCCCGCTCACCGACTCACTGGCGGGGCCGATGAGCCGCTACGGCAGCGTGGAGCACTATGAACTGATGCTTGGCCAGCTGCTCGCCGGGATCTCCTTCACCGCATAACGGCGGCGACCGCGCTGATCTCGACCAGTGCGCCGGGCACGCCCAACGCCGCGACACGCGCTCCGGTCACGAGGGCCGGTTCATCGGAGGCGAGTTCCGATGCTATCGCCCCGTAGGCCGCCGCGAGGTCCACTCCATCGACGAAGAGCACTGTCCACCGCACAACGTCGCCGAGGGTAGCGCCGGCTGCGGCGAGCGCGGTCCTCGCGTTCTCGAGGGCGCGGGCAGACTGCACGGCCACGTCGCCCTCGCCGACGAGCGAGCCGTTGACGTCGACGGCGTTCTGGCCGCCGACGTAGATGGTGGTCGCGCCGGGCGGCACGATGGCGACGTGGCTGAAGGCCGGGCTCGAGATGAGCCCCTGGGGGCGGATGCGCTGGATGGGTGCCATGCCTGTATGGTCTCACCGACCGTCGGCAGGGGGGAGGTCTGTCCGATTCATGGAGGCCCTGATCATCAGGCGCTACTGCGGGCGACAGTCGAAACATGGCGAAGCAGGACGTGGCCCCTACTGCGGCAGGCCGGTCGCTTCACCGTGAACATCCTGCCTGCCGGGCACCAGCACCTTGCCGCGCAGTTTGCCCGTTCCGGTGCCGAGAAGTTTGCTGGCGTGGAGTATTCCGCGTCGCCGCTGGGGAACCCGGTGCTGGACCAGGCCCTCGCCTGGGTGGACTGCGAGCTGCATGAGGAATACGACGGCGGCGACCACACCATTGTGGTGGGGGCGGTGCGCGCCCTCGGTGCCCGGGACGGCGCAGAGCCCCTTCTGTTCTTTAAGGGCGCGTACTTCGAAGGTGTTCCGTTCCGGTCCGGAGCGCGGGAGAGCGTCGCATGACGGCGGGCAGATAGAGCTCCCGAAGGCGGGGCCGGCGCCCGCTTCAGCGCGGGGCTGACACCTGGCCGGGTGCGGATATTCACCACGAAGCCGACCATGGCCACCTCGCACAAGAAGCCGGCCGCGCGCCGCCGCTCACTGCACCAGCACTACCGGTAACAGCACATAGACCGAGAGTACGACGGCGGAGATCCCCCGCCGTCGTACTCTGCTGTCAGGCGCCGATGCAGCCCGGCCGCAACCTCCGGAACAGTAGCATCGGGCCAGGACGAAGACGTCCACATAGGCAGCAAGGAGTATTGAATGACGAGAATGCTGATTATGGGTCCGCCCGGCTCGGGCAAGGGGACACAGGCGGAACGGATTTCGGAGCGCCTTGGCATTGTGGCGATCTCCACCGGCGATATCTTCCGCGCCAACGTAAAAGGCGGGACGCCGCTGGGTGTAGAGGCCCGGAAGTATATGGATAACGGAGACTTCGTGCCGGACAGCGTCACGAATGAGATGGTGCGGAACCGGATCCGCCAGGACGATGCCAAAGAGGGATTTCTGCTGGACGGCTACCCTCGCACGGTGGCGCAGGTGGGCTACCTCGACGGAATCCTCGCTGCGGGCGAACAGAAACTCGACGTGGTCCTGCAGTTGACCGCGGACGACGAGGAACTCGTCTCGCGCCTCCTGGGCCGGGCCAGGGAAACGGGCCGGAGCGACGACAACGAGAGCGTCATCCGTCACCGGCTGGACCTGTACCACCAGCAAACGGAGGCCGTGGTGGCCAAGTATGCCGGCCGCGGGATCCTCACCGAGTTGGACGGGATGGGCGGGATTGAGTACGTCACGGAAAGTGTCCTGGGCAGCATAGGCGACCTGCTGAGCGCGCCCGTCCGCGGACGGTAAGGGCGCAACGGCGGGCGAACGACGGTGGTCCCTCCCGCCGTCGTTCTCCCGTGCGCAACTCCAGATCGTACTTTCCGGACCGTTTGGACCTGAGTCCCCTTGAACGTCTGATCGCTGCAGGGCTAGCATTGCCCGCACTGGCGCCGATGCCACACCTGTACAACTCGGTGCCGACGTCGATCCATTGAGGAGTCGGCCATGGGCGAGGCAACTGCAGAGGCGACATCAGCGGACCTGATGGTCGACCTGATCATTTCCCTGGACGGGTATGCATCGGCCGAGGGATGGTCAGGCTGGTGGGGCCTGGAGGGGCCGGAATACCTGGCGTGGCTCGGGCAGGAGGGGGAGAAGGACTACACCTTCCTACTCGGGGCGAATACATACCGGCTGATGTCCGGCATGTCAGAAGAGGCCGCGGCCGACGGCTCGGGATTCTCCGAGAATGAGGGGGCCAGCCTGACCGGCCTCGCCGCCGTGCCTAAGGTCGTTTTCTCCTCCACCCTGCAAGCGCCCCTGACCTGGCCGAACTCGGAGCTGGTCACCGGGGACGCGGTCTTGGCCGTGAGGGAGATGAAACAGACCAGGACCGGGACCTTGAGCACCTTGGGTAGCCTCAGCCTCGCCCGGTCGCTGCTGACCGCCGGCGTTGTGGACAGGTTCCGGCTGGTTGTCTTCCCGGTGATCACGGGCAGCACCGGTAGAGAGTGGATCTACGAAGGCTATCCGGACATCTCGCTCGAGATGGCGAACAGCAGGACCTTCGACGGTCGGCTCCAGTTGCTCGAATACATCCCCACGGTGCTCAGCGGTCCGCCCGGAACTGGCCCGGCCTGAGGACGACGGCGGCACACGAGTGCAGGGGTCGTCCCTGCCCTTTGCGAACCGCGCGTCAGCGTAGGTGGCCGGCGTGTGGGGTGGTTTACACCGGCCCCTCGGAATCTGCCACGCGGGCTGTGAGGGTGGCAACGAGGAGAGCAGAATGGATACATGGCCGATGCCGCGGTGTCCGAATGCCTTGCCGAAGGTGACCGACTCTTAGCTTCTACCGACTGGGCAGCGGCGGCGGACGCGTTTGACTTCGTGCTGGCGATCCAGGACCACCCAGCGGCCCACGATGGCCTTGCCACCGCCAGGTGGTGGCTTCGGGACGTGGACCAGGCGATTGCGGAGCGTACAGCGGCCTACGCAGGCTTTCGCCGGCTCGGGCAGGATGCAAGGGCGTTCCGCTCTGCACTATGGTTGGCGCGTGAATATGCGGAGGCGTTGGGGAACGATCCGGTCAGCCGTGGTTGGCTTGCCCGGGCAGAGGGCCTCGCATCCGGCCTCCCCGACGGGGTTGATGGCGGCTGGCTGGCCGTGACGCGCGGGCTGCTGCGCGCTGATCCGGTAACGGCTCGAGACGACGCCCGGACCGCGCTGACAGTTGCGCGCAGCGGCGGTGATCCGGATCTTGAGGCGACGGCCCTGGCGCTCCTGGGCCTGGGGACCATCGCCGCTGGCGACGTACCGGAGGGAATGACGCTGGTCGATGAGGCAATGGTGGTGGTAACTGCCGGCGAACTTCGCGACAAGGTAGTTTTCGGGGACATCTGCTGCATGGTTACACGAGCAAGCGAAGAGGCCTGCGACACCTCGCGCCTGGGCCAGTGGAACAAGATCCTGCTTCGCTTTATGGAAAGTACCGGGCACCCGGCACTACTGGAATTTTGTGGCACATGCTGCGCGGAGATCTTCCTCGCCTCGGGCGACATCGCTGGTGCCGAGGGCTGGCTGAGCAAGACACTCCGCGAGCTGGAACAGGGGGGTCACCGTGCCCGATGCGTGCACCCGGCAGCAAAGCTGGCGGAACTGCGGCTGCTGCAGGGCCGCGTGGAGGAAGCCAGCCGGCTGCTCTCGGGCTTCGAAGACCGCCCCGATGCGCTGCGGGCGTCGGCTGCGGTCCGCCTGGCGGCTGGTGACACAGCTGTGGCCGCGGCGCTGCTGCACCGGCGGATCCATCAGGTCGGAGAGGGGCTGCTCATCGTTCCGCTGCTCGCACTGCTTGCCGAGGTCGAGCTGGAACAAGGCGTCCCGGGCCAGGCCCTGGCAACGGCAGGGCGCCTGGACGACGTCGCCGCCGCCACACGCTGGCCTCGGGCAATTGCATCGTCGCATCTTACGGGTGGTCGCGTCGCGGCCGCCGTCGGCAATGCCGCATCCGCGCAGGCGCGGCTCGACGCAGCGATCACGATTTTCGGCGAGCTGAACATGCCGCTGGAGGCCGCCAAGGCGCGACTCGCACTGGCTGAAGCCTTGCGTGATTCGGATCGTGAGGTGGCCGTGCACGAGGCCGGTGTGGCCTTGGCGGCGTTCGACGAAGCGGGCGCCAGCGGCCTGGCCGACAAAGCCGCTGCGCTCCTCCGCGCCCTGGGCGGCCCCGCCCGCACGGGGCCAAAGGCACTCGGCCTGCTGTCGCGGCGGGAACGCGAAGTACTGGCGCTGCTTGCCGAGGCCATGACGAACGCCGAAATCGCGGACCGCCTTTTCATCAGCGCCAAGACGGCCGAGCACCATGTGAGCAGCATCCTGGCCAAGCTGCAGCTGCGCAGCCGTGGCGAAGCCGCGGCATTGGCCCTGCGCAGCTCCCTCATGGGATAGGACCACAATGGGGGATTCCCCCCATCCTTTCCTATCGACCGCAACGCATGCTTGGAGTGTCCGCAAGACATGCCAGGAGGTGCGGAATGAGGCAGCAACGAACAGCAGCCAACGTCCTGAGGCGCGAGGTTAACGTGACGGTCCGCGAACACAGCACCGCCCCGGCGCGTGCGGTTTTCGACGTCCTCGCTGACTTGCCCGGCCATCCCGGCTGGGGTGGCGCTGAGGCGACAACTCTGTTGTCCATGGAAGCCCCGCCAGGGCAGGCCGCGGCTGGGACTGAGTTCACCTCCACGGCCGAGGACGCCATATGCCGGATGCGGGACTCCTCAGTGATCACAGAAGCCGTTCGACCCTCAAGGTTCGAGCGGGTCACGGAGTCCGCACTGGAGTCCAAGAAGAACGGGACACCGGCGGACTGGCTCCTGGTGCACCGCTACGAAATTCGGCCGGACGGAAACCAGAGCGACGTCACCTACACCTGCCGGCTGGTCCGCGCGACCGCGCTGCCCGGACTGTTGGCAATGTTTGGCATTCCCGTCCTGCGGTCACTTGCCGCGCGTGAGTGGGCGCGGGCAAGCAGGGCAGGTCTGCGGCGGCTCATCGCTGCGGCGGAAACCACGGCGCGGGCGTGACCCGCGCGACGGACAAGGAAGGAACAGGACGATGGCAAAGCTATCGAAAGATGACGAGACCGCTCGCGTGGAGCGCATGACCGGCTATGAGGGCCGATACCGGGAGGCCGACGGCTATACAATCGCTTTCGAAAAGTTCGAAGACGGAGGCGACTTCACCCCGTTCTATCAGGGCTTGCCGGATGACCTGTGCCAAAGCCACCATTGGGGATACGTCGTACGGGGCCGGCTTATCATGCACACGCCCGCAGGAGACGAGATCGTGGAGGCCGGCGAGGCTTACTACACGGCCCCCGGCCACACCGATGAGCTTGATCCCGGGACGGAGCTGGTGGAATTCAGCCCGACCGACGAACTCGCCCGCACCCTCGCGGTAGTTGCGCAGAACCTGCAGTCCGACGCAAGCTGAGTCCCGCAACGGGCGGCACTCCTGATGGCGGCGAACGCAGGCCGCGCCGCAGGAGTGCCGGTTATGTTCAGTAGCTGGCGGGGGTTTGGGCGGGCTCAACCCCCGGAGATGGGACATATGCGGCGGCGAGTGCCTCGGAGCCGCGGGCCAGTACGGCGACGTCGGCGCCGACGAGCACGAATGATGCTCCGGCGTCCATGTAGGCGCGGGCTGTGGTTTCGTCGAAGGCGTTCACGCCGGCGGGTTTCCCGGCTGCTTTTGCGGCGGCGAGGCAGTGTTCGACGGCGGCGCGTACCTTGGGGTGTTCCTGCTGTCCCAGCACGCCCATGGAGGCGGCAAGGTCTGAGGGGCCCAGGAAGATGGCGTCCACGCCGTCCACCTTCAGGATGTCGTCCACGGCCTCAACGGCCGCCGTCGATTCGATCTGCACAGTCACGCTGACGGTGTCCGACGCCCGGGCCAGATAGTCCGGGACACGGTTCCAGCGGGAGGCGCGGGCCAGGGCGGACCCCACGCCGCGGACGCCGTGCGGCGGGTAGCGGGTGGCCGCCACCGCAGCTTCCGCTTCCAGCACCGAGTTCACCATGGGAACCAGTAGGTTCTGCACTCCCAGGTCCAGGTACTGCTTAGTCAGCACGGTGTCGTTGACCGGCGGCCGGACCAGGACCTGGACCGGGTAGCCGTTGACCGCCTGGAGTTGGGCCAGGATGGATTCGAGACCGTTGGGGCTGTGTTCGGCGTCGATGAGGATCCAGTCTAGGCCGGATCCGGCGCAGAGTTCGGCGATCAGCGGGCTGCCGGAGCAGACCCACATTCCGGCCAGGGGGCGGTCAGCCGCGGCGAGGGCGTCGCGGAACGTGTTCGCGTAGTCAGGATTTCCGGGTTCTACTCGAAGCGGCATGTGATGGCCCCCAATGGTCCGTAGTCGGCGTGGACGGTGTCCCCTTTGTACACCCACAGCGGGCGGGTGAAGGAGCCAGCGAGGATGATGTCCCCGGCCTTCATCCCGTCGCCGTGGGCGGCGATCTTGTTGGCGAGCCAATGCACGCCGTTGGCTGGGTGGTCCAGGACGCCGGCGGCCACACCGGTTTCCTCCACGGTCTGGTTCCTGTAGAGGATTGCCGAGACCCAGCGGAGGTCCACGGCGTCGGGCTTCACCGGGTTGCCGCCGATCACCATGGCGCCCATCGCGGCATTGTCTGCGATGGTGTCCACGATGGTCCGGCCCTCCATCTCGATCCGGGAGTCCAGGATTTCCAGGGCCGGCACCACGTAGTCCGTGGCGTCCAGGACGTCGAAGATGGTGCAGCCGGGTCCGGCCAGGTCCTTCTTCAGCACAAACGCCAGCTCAACCTCCACCCGCGGATGGGTGTACTGGTCCCACTCCACCGAGCAGCCGGTTCCGAGCACCATGTCATCGAAGATGGCGCCGTAGTCCGGCTCGGTGATGCCGGTGGCGGCCTGCATGGCCTTGGAGGTGAGGCCGATCTTGCGGCCCACCAGCGTGCGGCCGGCGTCCTCGTTGCGGCGCCGCCACAGCTGCTGCACGGCATAGGAGTCCTCCACCGTCATCTCCGGGTAGCGGGCCGTGAGACGGGGGACCGGGGTGCGGGTCCGGGCGGCCGCCAGGAGTTCGTCGGCGATGGCCTCAATCGTCTTCGCGTCCAGCATGGCTACAGCTGCGCCCCGAGCTTGAAGCCCGTCCGGTCCCCATCGGGAGCCCCGTCTTTGCGGGTGTAGGAAAAGCCGTCGGCGCCCACGGTGACCGCCATTTCGCTCTTTTCCTCACGCACGACGACGGGCTGCGGCTTACCGTCGAGGTCCAGGACCAGGGAGGCCTCGGTGTACCAGGACGGGACCACGGGGTTGCCCCACCAGTCGCGGCGCTGGTTGTCGTGGACGTCCCAGGTGACGACGGGGTTGTCGGGGTCGCCGGTGTAGTAGTCCTGGGTGTAGATCTCGATCCGGTGGCCGTCGGGGTCGAGGATGTAGAGGTAGAACGCGTTGGAGACGCCGTGCCGGCCGGGGCCGCGTTCGATCCGGTCGCTGATGCGTAGGGCGCCCATCTTGTCGCAGATCTGGATGATGTTGTGCTTTTCGTGTGTGGCGAATGCGATGTGGTGCATGCGCGGGCCGTTGCCTCCGGTCAGGGCGGTGTCGTGCACGGTCTGCTTGCGGTGCATCCAGACGGCGTAGGTGACGCCGTCGGAGTCCTGGATGTCCTCCGAGACGCGGAAGCCGAGGTCCTCCAGGTACTTGCGGCCGCGGGGCACGTCGGGGGTGACCTGGTTGAAATGGTCCAGGCGGACCAGTTCGCCGGCGGAGTAGAGGTCGTAGCGCTGGGTGAGGCGCTCCACGTGCTCCACATCGTAGAAGAACTCGTAAGGGAAGCCCAGCGGGTCCTCCACGCGGACGGAATCACCTACGCCCTTGGTGAAGCCCTTCTTGCGGCGTTCGGTGCGGCAGCCCAGTTCCCTGTAATAGGCCTCTGCGGCGTCCACTTCAGCGGGGGACTTCACCCGATAGGCAAAGGCGGCGACGGCGGCGACGGGTCCCTTGCGGAGCACCAGGTTGTGGTGGATGAACTCCTCCAGGGACCGCAGGTAGATGGTGTTTTCATCTTCCTCGGTCACGTGCAGTCCCAGGACGTCCACGTAGAACGCGCGGGACCTGGGGATGTCGGTGACCACGATCTCCATGTAGGCGCAGCGGACGATGTCCGGAGCCGGGACGGAGGGGGTAGGGACGAAGTCTGTCATCGGGTTCTCTCTTCTTTGAAAGGGGTCTGTTGTTGATTGACGACGGCGGCCGGCCGCTTGAGCAGCAGCGCCGCCTAGGCGCCGAATTTCGGAGTATGAACCGTGCCGAGGGTGATGTGCACGGCCTGCTGGTCGGTGTAGAAGTCGATGGAGCGGTAGCCGCCTTCGTGGCCCAGGCCGGAGGCTTTCACTCCGCCGAACGGGGTGCGGAGGTCGCGGACATTGTGGCTGTTTAGCCAGACCATGCCGGCCTCGACGTTCTGGGAGAAGTTGTGGGCGCGGGCCAGGTTCTGCGTCCAGATGTAGGCAGCGAGCCCGTAGCGGGTGTTGTTCGCCAAGGCGAGGGCTTCGTCGTCGTTTTCGAACGGGGTGATGGCGACGACGGGACCGAAGATCTCCTCCTGGAAGATCCGGGCGTCAGGGGCGACGTCGGCGAACACGGTGGGTGCGATGTAGTTGCCCTCCGGGAGGTGCTCCGGGCGGCCGCCGCCGGCCAGCAGCCGACCCTCGGACTTGCCGATCTCCACGTAGGCGGCCACCTTCGCGTAGTGCTCCGGGTGGACCAGGGCACCCACTTCGGTCTTGGGATCGTGCGGGTCCCCGACCACGATCTTTTTCGCCCGGGCGGCGTACTTTTCGCAGAACTCGTCGTAGATGGCGCGTTCAACGAGGATCCGGGAGCCAGCGGTGCAGCGTTCGCCGTTGAGGGAGAAGACCCCGAACAGGGCGGAATCGATCGCGGCGTCGAGGTCGGCGTCGGCGAACACCACGCACGGCGACTTCCCGCCGAGTTCCATGGACAGGCCCTTGAGGTTGGTGGCGGCGTTGCGGAAGATGGTCTGGCCCGTGGTGGTCTCGCCCGTGAACGAGATCAGCGGGACATCCGGGTGCTTGACCAGGGCGTCGCCGGCTTCCTCACCGAGGCCGTTGACCAGGTTGAAGACACCGTCCGGCAGGCCAGCATCCTTGAAGATCTGCGCCCACAGTGACGCGGACAGGGGCGTGAACTCGGCTGGCTTCAGGACCACAGTATTGCCGGTGGCCAGGGCCGGGGCGAGCTTCCATGACTCCAGCATGAAGGGGGTATTCCACGGGGTGATGAGGCCGGCGACGCCGATCGGCTTGCGGTTCACGTAGTTGATCTGCGAACCGGGGACCTTCATGGCGTCGTCGAACTGGGCCACGATCAGGTCCGCGAAGAACCGGAAGTTCTCGGCCGCGCGAAGTGCCTGGCCCTTGGCCTGGGTGATGGGCAGGCCGGTATCGAAGGTTTCCAGTTCGGCGAGCCGGTCTTCCTGGGCCTCGACGGCGTCGGCAATCCTGTTGAGGATGCGGGCACGTTCGCGTGGCTTCATCCTTGGCCACGGGCCGCTGATGAAGGCCTCGCGGGCGGCGGCGACGGCGAGATCAATGTCTTCCGTCTGGCCAGCCGCAGCGGTGGCGTAATTCTGGTTGGAGACAGGATCCAGGACATCAAAGGTCTTGCCGCCCACGGAGTCAACGAACTGACCGTTGATGTAGTGCTGGATGTGGGTGGGGAGGTCCTGCGGCACGTAATGCTTCGTGGTCTGTTCGGCGGTGAACGTCATTGCTGGTTCCTTACTGCGGGTGGGGCCGGTATCGGGTCAGATGTTCTTGGCCTGGGCGAGGTAGGCATCCAGGGTGGCGGAGCGGTGCTGGCGGGCGGACTTCTCAATCTCTTCCGCGCCGGCGCTGGCCTCGATGAGGCGCAGCAGCGCTTCGTGCTCGTCCACCGATTCGTGGGCACGGCCGGGAACGAACCGGAACGTCGAAGACCGCAGCGAGGCGAGCCGGTTCCAGCCCCGGTGGACCAGGTCCAGGATGTGTGGGTTGGGGCAGTGTTCAAAGAGGATGCTGTGGAAGTCCTGGTTCAGCTGGGTGAAGCGGACGGGGTCGAAGTGCTGGAGGCATTCCCGCATGTCCTCGTTCACGGCCCGGGCGCGGGCGATCGCCACGGAGTCGATCAGCGGCGCGGACAATGCCGTGGCCGCGCCTTCGACGATGCTCAGGGTCTGCATCGTGTAGAGGTACTCGGTGGGGTCAATCCCGGAGACTGTTGCGCCGACGTTCCGCTCGAACGTCACCAGCCCTTCGGCCTCGAGGCGGCGGATCGCTTCCCGGACCGGTACCACGCTGACGCCCAGATCCTTGGCGATGGCGGCCAGGACCAGCCGGTAGCCGGGGGAGTAGGTCCCGTCCACGATCCTGGCCTTGACTGCCGCGTAGGCCTGTTCGGACTTGCTGGCCGCTGGCCCGATTCCGGCCTGGCGACTTGCGGCGGTGGCCGTGTCAGTCATGTGCTGTGCCGGCTTCCCATTCCTCGTACTTGGCGCGCCACTGGGCGTTCAGCGGGTAGAGGCCGTCCACGCTGTGGCCTTGCGCCACCATTTCCGCGATGAACGTTTCCTCACGCTCCTGGACGATGGAGTCTTCCGCGAGGTCTTCCGCGAGTGCCGGCGGGATCACCAGGATGCCGTCCGAGTCCGCCACGATGATGTCCCCTGGCTGCACGGTGGTGCCGCCGCACGCGATGGTGATGTCCGTGTCCCACGGGATGTGCCGGCGCCCCAGCACGGCGGGGTGCGGATTGGAGTAGTAAGTAGGCATATCCATCGCGGCCACCGCGGAGAAGTCCCGGACGCCGCCGTCGGTGATGATCGCCGCAGCACCCCGGACCTGGGCGCGCAGGGCCAGGATGTCGCCGATGGTGCCGGTGCCCTTCTCCCCGCGGGCTTCCATGACCAGGATTTCACCCTCGTTGACGGAGTCGATGGCCTTCTTCTGCGCGTTGAACCCGCCGCCATGGGACTTGAACAGGTCCTCACGGTTGGGCACATACCGCAGCGTCCGGGCCAGGCCGACGATCCGCTTTTCCGGGCGGGTGGAGGTCAGGCCGTCGATGCTGACGTTGTTCAGTCCGCGCTTGCGCAGCTGGGAGGAGAGCGTGGCGGTGCAGACGCTTTCCAGCTTCGCTTTCAGCTCCGCAGTCAGGACCTGCCCGACGGCGGCGCCCGCCACCGGGCCACCCTCCAAGGGCGCCAAACCCGCCGCTGCCCGCGAACCGTACGCCTCCTCCCGCTGCACGTCATCAGCCTTGGGCTGCGCACCAAAGTCAGCGAACGCCGTCGCACCTTCCACCACCCGGGTGACCAGACGCCCCGTGGACAGACTGGCGGATCCGCTCGCTTCAACGGTGCTGACTTCAACGGTGCTGACTTCAACGGTGCTGACTTCCACGGTGCTGACTTCCACGGTGCTGACTTCCACCTCGACGACGTCGCCGGGCTTGGCCACGGAGGCGCCGGCCGGGGTGCCGGTCAGGATGATGTCGCCCGCCTCGAGGGTGAGCAGCTGGGACAGGTCTGCAATCAGGCGGGCGAACGGGAAAAGCAGATCCGCGGTGGTGTCGTCCTGGACGAGGTCGCTGTTGTGCCAGGTGCGGATGCGCAGTTTGGCGGGGTCCACGGCGTCTGCGCGGATCAAACCGGGGCCGATCGGGGTGAAGCCGTCGCCGCCCTTGGACCGGAGGTTGGAGCCCTTGTCCGCGTAGCGGAGATCGTAGACGCCGAGGTCGTTGCCGGCGGTCACCCATTCGACGTGGCTCCAAGCATCCTCGATCCCGACGCGGCGGGCGGGCTTGCCGATGATCAGGGCGATTTCGCCCTCAAAGCCGAGGAGTTCGCAGCCGGCCGGCCGCTCCACGACGGAAGGGGCTTCGGCCGAGCCGAACGCCAGGGAGGACGACGGCTTCAGGAAGTAGGATGGCTGCTCCGGCGTGCGGCCACGCTGGGCTGCGCGGCTGGGGTAGTTGATGTGCACCGCGATGACCTTGCGGGCCGCGGCCAGGGTGTGGTCGGTGACCTGATCCAAGTGCTGCTCCTCATCGAGTACGAAATCGTATACGAAGAAATATTGCAGATATCCCTCGCGGCGTCAATGGGCATGTTCGTTGCACAGGCTGTGCCGGAGCGCACTCCCGGCAGTGCTGACGGCGCCGCTTTCGGCATCGGCAAGGAACTGGGCAGCGGTGTCTTCGACTATCTGCACGCGGTGGTCACGGATGTCCTGCCGGCGGATGTAGCGGGCGCTGCGGGCGACGGCGCCGCCCGGCTTCCCGGGGAATGGGCGCTTCAGGTGCCCGATGACTACCGCGACGTCCCCCGCTACGCCGTCCCCGCGGCGATCACAGATGCCGGGATCAACCCGGCAGCCGTCGTCGGAATTGCCACGGACTTCACGGCCTGCACCATGGTGCCGGTCAAGGCTGACGGCACGCCGGTCAACGAACTTTTCGGCTTTGCCAACCGCCCGCACGCCTATGTGAAGCTGTGGCGCCACCACGCTGCTCAGCCGCAGGCGGACCGGATCAACGAGCTGGCCGCGGACCGTGGCGAAGCCTGGCTGCCCCGGTACGGCGGACTCATTTCCTCCGAGTGGGAGTTCGCCAAGGGCCTGCAGCTGCTGGAGGAGGACCCGGAAGTGTACGCGGCGATGGACCACTGGGTGGAGGCCGCCGACTGGATCGTCTGGCAGCTCTGCGGCCGGTACGGGCGGAACGCCTGCACCGCCGGCTACAAAGGCATCTACCAGGACAGCCGCTATCCCTCCGAGGACTTCCTCGCCGTCCTGAACCCGCGGTTCAAGGACTTCGTCAGCACCAAACTCGAGCACACCATTGGCCGGCTCGGCGACGCCGCAGGCTACCTGACCGCAGAAGCCGCCGAATGGACCGGCCTGCCGGAGGGCATCGCCGTCGCCGTGGGCAACGTGGACGCGCACGTCACCGCCCCGGCCGCAAAAGCGGTGGAGCCGGGGCAGCTGGTGGCCATCATGGGTACGTCCACCTGCCACGTCATGAACGGTTCAGAGCTTCGTGAAGTGCCGGGCAGGTGCGGCGTAGTGGACGGCGGGATCGTGGACGGCCTGTGGGGCTACGAAGCCCGCCAGCCCGACGGGGGGACCGGCGTGGACCTGGGCATCGTGATGGAAATCCACAAGCAGGAAATGGCCGACGACGCCGTCCTGACCTTCGGCGCCGGCAACCACGCCCTGTGGCTGGCCCGCTACCTGCAGCACAACAGCGCCCCCGGCCCCGCCGGATGGCCCCCTTCCGCCGGCCAGCCCGCCGCCGCCGTCGGATCCTGAAGTGCGTGATCAGGGTCAACAACCCTGAGCGTCAAGTGGGGGCCACCACCGCGACGGGGGAGCAGTCGCGAGTGCGAACGTGCTGATCAGCGCCGCTTACGTTTGGACCGTTGCTCCTCCCGCCGCTCGGAGCTGTCACGTTCAGCCGAACGTTGCGATTTCCCTGCCACCACCACCTTCTGGTGCCACTCGCGCTGGTAGGCCCGGCGGGCGGCGGCATCGGTGCGGCGGGCCAGGGCGGCGAGTTCGCGCTGAAGTTTGCCGTAGCTCATCCAGCGGCGCTCATCGAGTGTCCCGTCCGCCAAAGCCGCCTGCACGGCGCAGCCGGGCTCCTGCTGGTGGGCGCAGTCAGCGAACCGGCAGCGGCTGGCCAGTTCCTCCACGTCCCCGAACATCTCCACCATGCCGTCATCGGCGTCGAACAGGCCGAATCCCCGGACGCCCGGAGTGTCCATGAGGACGGCTCCGTTCGGCAACGGCACGAGTTCGCGCGACGTGGTGGTGTGCTTGCCTTTGAAGTCGCCGGAGCGGACCTCGCCGGTGTGCTGGACCTCGCGGCCCGCCAAGGCGTTGATGAGCGTGGACTTGCCGGCGCCCGAGGGGCCGAGGAGGACCAGCGTGCCGTGCGGCGGCAAGTGCGCCAGCAGCGCATCGATCCCGTCGCCGTTCTCTGCTGACGTGGTGACCACGTCCACGCCCGCCGCCTGCAGGATGACCTTCCCGACGACGTCGTCCGCTATGTCCGCAAGATCGGATTTGGTGATGATCACCAACGGAACCGCGCCGGAATCCCAGGCTGCCACGAGCGTGCGTTCCAGGCGGTTGTGCGTGAGCGGCCGGTCCACTGGGACCACCACACCCACCACATCCATGTTCGCGGCCAGGACCTGCGCCTCCGAGGAATCTTCAAAGGCGCGCTTCCGGCTGAGCTCAGACCGGCGCGGGAGGATCCCCGTGATCTGGCGGCCACCCGCGCGGTTGGGCCCGATCCAGACCCAGTCGCCGGTGACCGGAACGCCGACGTCGAGCGGGTACGGCAGGTGGAGAAGTTCGCGGCCGACGGCTGTGAGGACGAGGTTGCGGTCCACGCGCACCACCCGTCCGCGCTCGCTGTGTTGGTTCGCTGGGTGGCGGGTATGGTGTCGGTGTACGGGTTGGTGCGCGTCAAAATACGCCGCCATGGCGGGGGAGTAGCCGTACCTTGTGGGCACTTCGGGGCCGGGGGCTGAATCGAAGGTTGATGGGGAGTAGCTGTCCAGGCGTGTGCCTGAGGAATTGTTCAATGTGAGTCCTTGGGAGAGGTCTCCAGACTCCGGAATCAGCGCAGCCCTGCGGCCATTAGGCCTGCCCGTTGGTGTGTTGCGCGCTTACGCCGTGCGGATGCTGGAGACGGTGGTGATTGGTTTGATGTGTGCGGGGCGCTCTGGGCGCGCGGCTATAGCAGTCATCAAAAACACCTCCGTTTCTCTCCAGATGTCCGGATGCTCTCACGGACGCTCGGCTCTAAGTTTAGCCGCCCGGGGTTACATTGAAATGGGGATGTTTCCGCTTGGTTCGGCCGTGCCGGTTCCCGTTAGCCGGTGGGGCCGGTCAGTTGATAGTCCAGCAGCACGATGCCGGACGGAAAGGAGCGGCACTCCCGGAGCGCAAGCTTTTTCCATTCGCTGATCCTGCCGAAGAAGGGAACTCCGCCGCCGAGGATGACCGGCACGACGGCGACGCCCAGTTCGTCCAGCAGACCCAACTCGATGAATTCAGTGATGAGCTGACCGCCGCCGAACACGCAAATGTCCTTCTCCTCAGGGATGGCGGACTTTATCCGGGCGACAAGATCGCGCAAATCGCCGGAGTACAGGTGCGTCTTCCTTCCCGTGGCCAGAGTTTCATCGTGGGAGAGAACATACGTGGGAACCGCGGAGCCCCGGCCGCCCATTGCCGCCATTTCCCGGTAGGTATTGGCACCCATGACATAGGCTCCGGTTCTGCGCTCAGTTGCCTCGAATCCGTAATCCTCATTCTTGGCCATGGCATCGTTCAGCCATGACAGGTCCCCGCCCTCTGAACGGATGTAGCCATCGAGGCTGACCGCCATGCCGCCAAAGATAGTGCCCATGGTCGCGACGCTATCCAGCGCCGATGTCACGGTCAAGACCACCGCAGTGCCGGCCGGCAACTCTGGCTTACGCCCTTGTGGTGGCGGCTCATCGGTCCGTGCGGCAAGCAATAGAGTGGAGCAGCCCATACTTCCAGAGCGAGGAATGCCGATATGTCAGAGACGTACTTCCAGGTGGTAGTCCGCTACCAGGTGAAACCGGAAGAAACGGAAACGGTCCTGGGCCTGCTGGGCGAGATGGCCGCAGCCACGCGTACGGAGGAGGCCAACATTTCCTACGAGTTCTTCCAAGGCGTGGAGGACCCCGCGCAGATCGTGATCCTGGAGCGCTACACGGATGCCGCGGGTTTTGCCGCCCACCGCGAATATGAACACATCGAGCGGATCGGGGCTGCACAGATCATTCCGCGGCTGGAGCGCAGGACCATCCAAACGTTCGAGGTGACGGCGGACGCCTAGGCTTATCAGCCCTGGGCTGCAGCCACTACGCGCTCACCGTTGAAGTATTCGAGGTGCCAGCCCTCGGTGGCATGATAGTGGGCCAGGTTCAGCACCGCGTTGTCGATCCTGTGCAGTGTGCGGCCGATGGCGCGGTTAAGGCTCACCCGGAGGAGTGTGCCGTGGGCGACCACAAGGACGCGGCGGGCGGGGAATTCTTCGGCCAGTGCTTCCAGTGCACCCAACCCGCGCGCAGCCGCGTCTTCCTCGCTTTCGGCGCCGCGGTAACCACCGGGTATGCGCAGGGCCTCCAGCTCGGGGCCGGCCTGCAACCCCTCTGCCGGTCCGAAGCTGCGTTCGGCGAGCGCCGGAATGTGCCGCGTAACGCTCAGCCCCAGCCCGTCCGCAATCACGCTGGCGGTTTCCGCGGCACGGCTAAGGGGCGAGGACACGATCGCATCCCACTCGTAGTCTGACAGGACATCGACGGCGTCGCGCGCCTGGCCGCGGCCGACGTCGTTCAGCGGAATGTCGGTGGCTCCCTGGAGCCGACGCTGCGCATTCCAGTCTGTCTGGCCATGGCGGATCAGTGCGAAGGTCGTAAGGGTCATGCTGTCTATTCTGCCCTGACGGCGGGCCCGGTCCGGGCGGCCGCGAGGATCAAGGCAACCTTTCTAGGCCCAAGGGTCCGGTCCGGCGTTGCGGTCGATGAAGTCCAGGACAGCCGGATGGGCGGGATCAATGAGATGCCCGCCCGGGACCAGAACCGTATGGGTATAGGGCAACGCACCCGACAACCTTGCGTTCACGGACCGGCAGGCCTCGGGGGAGTCCTCGGCGGAGACGATCAGGGCGGGCCGGCGGATCCCGGCGAGTTGCTCCTCGTTCAGTTCCAATGCATCGTCGCTGAGATCCAGGCCGTGGCCGTTGATTTCGGCCAGGACAGCGTGGCTCGTGCCGGCAAACATCTGTTTGAGCCCGGGAGGAAACGACTCCCATGTCGCGTCCCCAAGGGCTTCCCGGATTACAATCTCGGCGGCAAGCCCGGGCTGACCGTTCGTGCTCTCGAGCACATGGCGGCGCAGGCCGCGGGCCCAGGCGTCCGCATCCGGAGCGATGGTGAACAACGCCGCTTCCAGGAGGACCAGGGCTTTGACTTTGTCCGGGAAACGGCGGGCAAGTTCGACGGCGATCAGGCCTCCTGTGCTGCGGCCGATCACGATTGCCGGCCCGGCACGGAGCGCCGCCAGGACTGCCGCTGCGTCATCGACATGATCCACCAGGTCCAAGGTCGCGAACGGCCGCGGCGGGGCACTGCGGTGGAAACCCCGGCGGTCATAGATGATGCAGCGGCCATGCCGGGCGAGTTCGGTTGCGGCGTCCGCCCACATCACTGCCGAACTGGGTGTTCCGTGCACGCCCAGTATTGGTGTCCCTTGGCCGCTCTCTTCGTAGTAGAGATCAACACCGTTGACGCTGAGGTGGGGCATGTCGTCAGCCTGGAGTTCGCGCGCTCATCGCAGGACACCACCCGGGCTCACGGGCCGGGCCACTGCTCCGGGTCGAAGCCATAGGCGTTGGGAGCAGCTTTCGGGTCAGCCGCTGCGGCGGGGCCGTTCCGGTCGTCGTCGTGATGACGTAGCGGGGCGTGCCGGCCAGAAGCCTGTTTCAAGGGCACGCGGGGTGCGGTCTTTACGGGTGCATCTTCGGCCAAGGGGAAACCTCACAAACACAGAAGTTTGGTCCGCTGCTTGAACCGATAGAGGCATCCTAACCCCATGGGAGCGTTCTGTCGCTGGTAAATGCTCGTAGCCCGGCAGCTGCTTCCGTGTCAGGATCAGGTATGCCACACCGCCTGATGCTGCTTGATACTGCGACCCTGTACTTTCGTGCTTTTTATGGCTTGCCGGACACGATCCGCCGCGCTGACAGAACGCCAGTGAACGCGGTTCGCGGCCTCCTGGACATGATCGCCCGCCTCACCACGGATTACGGGGCCACGCATCTGATTGCCTGCTGGGACGACGACTGGCGTCCGCAGTGGCGCGTGGACCTCATCCCGACCTACAAGTCGCACCGGGTTGCCGAACTTGTGCTAAATGCCCCCGACGTCGAGGTCGTCCCGGACGGGCTCGAGGCGCAGCTTCCGATGATCCGCCGCGTGCTCGAACTCGCCGGCATCGCCATCGTGGGGGCCGCGGAACACGAGGCCGATGACGTCGTCGGGACCTATGCCAGCCACGCAGACCTCCCCGTGGATGTGGTCACCGGCGACCGTGATCTTTTCCAGACCGTCAACGATGACCGTCAGGTCCGGGTGATCTACACCGCGCGGGGCATGAGGAACCTCGAAGTCGTGACGGACGCCGTCGTCGTCGGGAAGTACCGCGTGCTGCCCGAACAGTATGCCGATTACGCGACCCTTCGCGGCGACGCCTCCGACGGGCTGCCAGGCGTTGCCGGCATCGGCGAGAAGACCGCCGCGTCGCTCCTGGGCGAGTACGGCACACTGGAGAACCTGCTCGCTGCAGCCGCCGACGCGGGAGGCGGGGTATCCGCGTCCGTGCGGTCAAAGCTCGCCGCGGCCGCGGACTACCTGGCAGTCGCGCCAACCGTAGTGAAAATTGTGCGCGACCTCAAGCTTCCCACCCTCGAGGAAGCGGGAGCACAGCTGCACCCCGTAAACGGCGAATCGCGCGCCGAACTGGAGCGTCTCGCCGTCGAATGGAACCTTGGAGGCTCGGTCAAACGGCTGCTCGTCGCGCTTGACCAGCAATAACGGTCAATGCAGCATATGCCGACTGGGTCGTCCGGTCTGCACGGGCAGCCGAGTCCCGGAGGAACTAGACCAGCTGAGGGACGCCCCACTCCGGTCATGGCTCGTCGACTGGTGTCTGTTGCCGGATCCAAGCCGGAAGGGGATCTTCAGGCATGGACACGCCGAGACATGGTTCCAGCTCGTCAGGTGGGAACAGGTCAGGTGAGAGCTCGTCCGGGGTCAGGATCGTCGAGCGGCCACTGCAGCCAGACGCACTCCGGCATGGGATCTACCGGGCGCAGACCTTCAAGCGGTTCGCCAGGCAGGGAGTCTTCAGGCAGGGCAGGACCAACTTCCCGGTGGCATAGTTGGTTCAGGATTTCGGGTGGCCAATCGTGTGGTTCCCAGTCCTGTTGTTCGCTGGCGTACTGACGGCCTGTCGGTGAAATCCAGCCGGGTGGCTTGTCGGTGGTCGCCCCAGTGGGTGTCCAGCCGCTGGCGTGTTTCAGCCTGTGGTGCTTGGGGCATGGCTGCCCGAGGTTAATGATGCCGGTGGTGCCGCCGTCGGCCCGGGCGAGGAGGTGGTCGGCCTCATTGTCCAGAGACTGGTTGCTGCAGCCGGGGAACGGGCATTTCCCGTCCCGCAGACGGAGCCATTGCCGCATGCTGACGGGGATGCGGTAGCTGGTCCGTCCGATCTCCAGCGGCGCCCCGTCGCGGGGATCAGTCAAGACACGGTGGAACGACGAGGAACTTTCGGCCATCAGACGGCTGGCCATCGACGCCGGGATGGGGCCGTACCCATCGAGCATTGCGGGTTCGTCGGTGAGGCCCATGAGGGCGAACACCGGCACGGTCACGAGCACCTGCGCCGACGGTGACGGCACGTGCTCCGCAGTGCCGCCAAGGAGCCACTTGGCGGCCACGTCGGCGGATTTGGCTCAGGTTCCGGTCCTCATGGGGTCCTTGGAGGGCGCGGGCCGCGGTGGTGGTGCGGTCCCAGATCCCGGCCGCCTGGTCCGCGGGAGGTACGCGCTCAGCCAGGCCATGCCGTCCCGGTCCGGGGCGAACTCCAGCCGGCGGTCCAGGGCGCTTTTGGTGTGGCGTTTTTCGATGCTGTCTGGGTGGTGGCGTTCGCGCCAGGTCCGGGCTTTGTGCCGGAACCGGGACGGCACGAGTTCCCTGGCGGGGTCCAAGTTCGCGGTTTCGTCGACCATGGCCCGGGCGTGCTGCCACGAAATGCTCCCGTCCTGCAGGGCGGCCAGCGTCAGCGGGAGGGTGGTTGTCAGTTCGTGGGCCTCGGACAGAAGCGCACCGGCCGTCCGTTCGCTGACCGTCAGGACGCACGCGACCTCGGAGACCACGGCCATGTCCTGCGCGATGAGGCCCTGTGGCTGCGCATTCGGGGAGGCCACCGCCCGCGTAGTGTCAGCGAACCCGGCGGCGGCGTGGACTACCAGGGCAGCCGTGGCAGCTTGCAGCCGGGTAGCCTCCGCGAGCGTGTCCAGCCAGCCGTCAGACTGATGCCGCAGCGGATCCGGTTCCCCTTGACCCGTAGGATCTGCGCCAGGGATCACCAGAGCAAGCGCAGCGACAGAAGCCTTGATGGCCTTGAACGCCTCCACTGCGGTTGTCCCCTTCATACTCACATCATCTTGCGAGCCACTGACATTTAAGGTCCCCTCTAGCCAGTGACGAGAAATACTTTGGGAAAGTTTTTCGCGCGGGGCCGCAAGTGTCAGTTCGCACAGCGTGCGGCCCGGAACGGTGCCGCGCTCTGACGCGTTGGCTGCTCAGTCAGCCGTGAGGAACCGTCCGTTCCTTATCCGCGACGGGCCAAAGACGAGGGTCACCGGGGCAATCGTCCGCGGCCGGTGATCCCGCGACTGGGGACGGCCGACGGCGACATGGGGCACCCAGTGCGGGTACCGGTAGCCCAGCGCCGGTGAGCTGAGGATGAAATCGTCCACATTGTCCACGAGGAGCCGGTCCAGGAGATCATGCAGGCCCTGCACCAGGGACACCTGGTAGTCGCGCACGCGATCGGGCACGTCCACTTCGAGTCCGGAGATGCCGCCGCCACCCAGCACGATCACTTGTTCCGAGGTGCCCGCAAACCCGTCCAGAACGGGCAGGCCCCGCAACCAGCCCGTCGTGCGCCGGACGGCTTCACCGGCCGAGGTGATCCCCTTGGTCCAGTCCGCGACGTCCTGCGCAAAATCCGCCAGGATGCCGATATGCAGCAGCGTCAGGTGCAGCCCCTGCGGCCTGCGCAGGGCATTGACATAGCTGGCCAGCGCCTCGTAGTCGGACGGGCCCGCACCAACCGTGAGGACGGGAACCTCCACTGTGATGCGCGGAACCGGCTGCATGGGACCCCCTCACAGTGGCACGGACTCGTGGGCTCTGGCTGCCATTATCCTCCGCTGCGGCCACCTCGTCCCGGCGCGTGCTCTTGCCCTTGCGCCCGCCAGGGTGTCGAATCAGAGAACACGATTCGGCCCGGTGCATGGCAAAGACGCCAGGAGGTTCCCATGTCAGTGAAAGCCGCAAAGGACGCAGCACGGACACCGGGGCGGGGAGGGCCGGAGGTGCGCCGGGCTGATGCTCCGCACGGCATCGCGGCAACAGATCCGGAACAAGTGCGCAACGTGGCGCTCGTGGGGCATTCGGGCGCCGGGAAGACCCTGCTGATCGAAGCAATGCTGGCCGCCCACGGCATGATTTCACGCAAAGGCTCCATCGCGGAGGGCACCACCGTCAGCGATTCCGACCCTTCGGCAGTGCGGCAGCAACGGTCGGTCACGCTGTCCCTGGTTCCGCTGCTCGTCGACGGGATCAAGGTGAACCTGCTGGATACTCCGGGATATCCGGACTTTATCGGCGAACTTCGGGCGGGGCTCCGGGCTGCGGACGCCGCCCTCTTTGTTGTCTCCGCCGTTGACGGCATCGACGCCACCACTACGGCGCTCTGGGGCGAATGCGAAGGCCTCGGGATGCCGCGGGCTGTGGTCATCACCCGCGTGGACCACCCCCGGGCAGATTACGACGGCGTCCTGGCCGCCTGCCAGCAGGCGTTCGGCGACGCGGTGCTGCCGTTGTACGTCCCGGTCCGGTCCGGCGGCGAAACCAGCGGGCTGCTGGGACTACTGACGGGCACAGTCTCTGACTACTCCGCCGGGGAGGCGGCCGCAGGTTCCCGGGACGTTGACGCCGGTGAGCGCGCGGCGTCGGAAGCCGCCCGGGGCCGGCTCATCGAAGGGATCATCGCCGAGAGCGAGGACGAGAACCTGATGGACCGCTATCTGGGTGGTGAGGACATCGATACCGATGGCCTCATCGCGGACCTGGAAACCGCCGTCGCCCGCGGTTCCTTTTTCCCGGTGGTGCCAGCCTCGGCTGTCACCGGACTCGGCACGGCGGAACTGTTGGAAGTCCTGACCCGGGGCTTCCCGTCGCCGGCGGAGGGCGGCCTCCCGGAGGTGACTGATCTGGCGGGCGCTCCAGCGGCGGCCCTGGCCTGTGACCCGGACGGGCCGCTGGCGGCTGAGGTGGTCCGCACCACCATTGATCCGTTCCTGGGGAGGGTCTGCCTGACGCGTGTATTTTCAGGTACTTTGCGTGCTGATACTCCCGTGCACGTCGGCGGGCACGGGCTCGCGGACCGCGGCCATCAGGACCATGACACCGACGAGCGCGTCACCCACCTGTATTCTCCGCTGGGCCCCAACCTGCGTCCTGTCGCGCACTGCGTGGCCGGTGACATCTGCGCGGTGGCGAAACTCGGAAGCGCCGAAACGGGGGACACCATTTCGGCGAAGGACCAGCCGCTCCTGCTGGCTACCTGGGAGATGCCGGAGCCGCTGATGCCGGTGGCCGTCGAGGCGGACTCGCGCAGTGACGAGGACGCGCTGGCCCGGAGTCTGGCGAAGGTGGCAGCCGGCGATCCCACGCTGCGTGTTGAGCGGAACGCGGAAACACACCAGCTGATCCTCTGGTGCATGGGGGAGGCCCATGCCGAGGTGGTGCTGGACAGGCTGCGCGACCAGGGCGTGAAGCTGCACACCATTGACGTAGCGACGCCACTGCGGGAAACGTTCGCCGCCCCGGCAACGGGACACGGCCGGCACGTCAAACAGTCCGGCGGCCACGGGCAGTATGCCGTCTGCGACATCGACGTGGAGCCGCTGGACCGTGGCGGCGGGTTCGAATTCGTCGACAAAACGGTGGGCGGGGTGATCCCCGGAACGTTCATCTCCTCCGTGGAGAAAGGGGTGCGCGCGCAGATGCAGAAAGGCCTGGCTGCCGGGTTCCCCGTAGTGGACCTCCGCGTCACGCTGGTGGGCGGCAAGGCCCACAGCGTTGACTCTTCCGACGCCGCCTTCCAGGCGGCGGGGGCCCTGGCGCTCCGGGAGGCTGCCGCAGCCGGTCGCATCCAGCTGCTCGAGCCGGTTTCCGCGGTCAGCATCACAGTGTCCGAGGCGCACGTGGGGGCCGTGATGAGTGACCTCTCGGCACGCCGCGGCAGGCTAACCGGCACGGCCACGTCCGGTAGTGAACTGACCGAAATCAGCGCTGAAGTCCCTGACCAAGAACTACTGAAGTACGCCGTGGAGCTGCGGGCGCTGACTGCCGGGACCGGGCGGTTCCGGCGCCGGTACCTCCGGCATGACCCGGTGCCCAGCAGCTCATGAAAGCCAGCCTATGAACGCTGCCGCGCGGAGGATCCAACGCATCTACCTCACCCTGACGCTGGGCAATACCCTTGCGGCCTCCTTCATCTGGGGAATCAATACGCTCTTCCTGTTGGACGCCGGGCTGAGCAACCTTGAAGCATTCGCGGCCAACGCCTTCTTCACAGCCGGCATGGTCCTATTCGAAGTACCCACCGGGGTCATCGCGGACAGTTGGGGGCGCCGCGTTTCATTCCTGCTCGGCACCGTCACCCTGGCTGTCTCCACCTACCTGTACTATCTGCTCTGGCAGATATCCGCGCCGTTCTGGGCCTGGGCGGTGGTGTCGGTCCTGTTGGGCCTGGGCTTCACGTTCTTCTCCGGGGCAGTGGAGGCGTGGCTCGTCGATGCGCTGCATTTTTCGGGTTATTACGGGGACCTGGAGACCGTCTTCGGACGGGGACAGATGGTGTCGGGCTTCGCGATGCTGGTGGGTTCGGCGGCCGGCGGCGTGATCGCCCAGGTTACTGACCTGGGCGTGCCGTTCCTGGTGCGCGTCGGAGTGCTCGTGGCGATGTTCAGTGTGGCCTTCTTGCTGATGCGTGATGTTGGATTCACTCCGGAACGCTCCCCGCATCCGCTCAAAGCGACCCGGGCAGTGCTGACGGCCTCCATTGAGAGTGGCCTCAAGAACCCGCCCGTACGGTACGTAATGCTTTCCGCCCCGTTCAGTGCCGGCATCGGGTTCTATGTGTTCTACGCGCTGCAACCGTACCTGCTGGAGCTCTTCGGGGACCCGCGGGCCTACTCCGTCGCCGGACTCGCGGCGGCCGTTATGGCGGGAGCGCAGATCCTGGGCGGCTGGTTGGCACCAACTGTCCGGCGCCGGGTCCGCAGACGCACCACTGTGCTGGTGGTGAGCAGCAGCATGGGCGCGCTGATCCTGGTGGCGCTCGGCATCACACGCGTGTTTTGGGTGGCCCTGCTGCTGCTGGTGCTCTGGGCTCTGGTCTCCGCGGCGGGCACCCCGGTGCGGCAGGCCTATCTGAACGACATGATCGCCTCAAAGCAGCGGGCAACGGTGCTCAGTTTCGATTCCCTCATGGGATCCAGCGGCGGAATTGTGGTGCAGCCGCTGATGGGCCGGGCCGCGGACCTATACGGCTATCCGTTGTCGCTGGCCATCAGCGGTGTGATCGAGCTGTTCGCCGTGCCGTTCCTGCTGGCGAGCCGGCGGCGGCGCTCGCCGGCCGACACAGCAACCACCGAAGCCGGCACGCCGGCCTGAAGCCATGGCCTCGGCACAAAAAGGTTGAGCCTTGAGAGTCCCAACAGGGCGGAGTATCGTGGCGCAAACCCACCCTGCGCAACACCCCGACTTGGGAGAGATCATGCCTAGTGTGCGACGTCAATTAGCTGCTGTAACGGCTGTTCTGGCCTTGAGCGTGACGGGTGGGGCGGTGACCGGTCCCGCGTTTGCTGATCCCCGGGAAATCAAGAAGGAGGCGATGGCGACCGGCTACGGCGGAGCGGTGAGCACCGTTGACCCGGAGGCGTCCGCTGCGGCTATCGAGGTCCTGCGCGACGGCGGCAATGCGGCGGATGCCGCCGTGGCCGCGGCCGCGACCCTGGGTGTGACCGAGCCGTACAGCGCCGGCGTCGGCGGAGGCGGATACTTCGTGTTCTACGACGCGGAGACTGGCAAAGTGGGAACCATCGATGGCCGGGAAACGGCTCCGGCAACGATGCCGACCACTGCGTTCGTGAATCCGGCCACCGGTGTCGTATACCCGTTCGCAGAGCTCGTCTCGAGCGGCGTCTCCGTGGGCGTCCCCGGAACACCGGCGACGTGGGAACGGGCGCTGGAGCGCTGGGGCACGCTGGACCTTGACGAGGCCCTCGAGCCTGCCATCAAGGTGGCCAACCGCGGCTTCGTGGTTGACGAAACTTTCCGCCAGCAGACACTCGACAACAAAGTCCGGTTCTCGGCCTTCCCCGCCACAGCGAGTCTCTTCCTGCCCGGCGGCGACGCTCCCGCCGTCGGCAGTATTTTCCACAGCAAGGACCTCGCCAAGACGTACCGGCTCCTCGCGAAGGAGGGAACGGATGCCTTCTACGGCGGACAGCTCGCGACGGAGATCGCGGCAACTGTCAAGGACCCGCCGAAAGACCCCGCCTGGGTGCCTCCTGTGACTGTCCCGCCCACCAGCATTCCAGCCCTTCCGGGCTACCTGACGACGGCGGATCTCGCCGCATACCGGACACTGGACCAGGAACCCACACATGTGGAGTACCGCGGTTATGACGTCTACGGCATGGCGCCCTCCAGCAGTGGCGGGACCACCGTGGGCGAAGCGCTGAACATCCTGGAACCGTTTGACTTGTCGCCCACGGCAAAACCAGCTGCGTTGCACCACTACCTCGAGGCCAGCGCGCTCGCCTTCGCAGACCGCGGTAAGTACCTCGGGGACCCGGCATTTATCGACGTCCCCACCGAAGCCCTCACTGACCCGGTGTTTGGCAAGGAGCGGGCGTGCGAAATCGATCCCGCGACGGCGGCAATCAAGCCGGTACAGGCCGGGGACGTGTCAGACTACAACGGCGTGTGCCCGGTTGCACCTGCGGCAGCCGCAGACGAGAAGGACACCGAAAACATCTCAACCACCAACCTCACGGTCGCTGACAAGTGGGGGAACGTCGTGGAGTACACCCTCACCATCGAGCAGACCGGCGGTTCCGGCATCGTGGTTCCCGGCCGCGGGTTCCTGCTCAACAACGAGCTCACCGACTTCTCTTATACGTCGACCAATCCGGAGGACCCGAACCGGATCGAGCCGGGCAAGCGCCCACGGTCCTCGATGTCGCCCACCATCATCCTTAAGGACGAGAAGCCGTTCCTGGCGCTCGGTTCGCCCGGCGGATCGACCATTATCACTACGGTGCTGCAGACCATCCTCAACAGGGTGGACCTGGGTATGAGCATTTTGGACTCGCTCGCGGCCCCGCGTGCGTCCCAGCGCAACACCGCCAATGTCACGGCCGAGCCGGACTTCATCAAGGCCTATGGAGACGCTCTGGCGCCATACAAACACAAACTGGTACCCGCAGGTGACGCCTTCACGTCGGCTGCAGAGATCGGCGCCGCGACAGCCATCGAGTTTGGACCCGGCAAAAGCATGACCGCAGTTGCCGAGCCCCTGCGGCGCGGTGGCGGTTCCGCGATGGTGGTCAAACCGTCGCGGTGAGACGGGGTGCCGCGGGTGAGCCGGATGGCCGGGGTGGGCCGGGTTACTGCCCCATCCGGGGCCGTACGGGCACAAACTCGATGCTGGTCTGCACCTTTTTCTGCGGGCCACGGGAAAAACCCTTGGCATCAAGCTGGTTCTGGGCGCGGAACACCGCCAGGGCGTCGTCGTAGAGCTCGTTGAGCCGACGGCCGGAGAATTCCTCCTGGGAGCCGTCGCTGAACGTGACAGTCACTGTGGCAGTGGCGGGAAAGTGCCTCTTCATGCGGATGAAACCTTCGGAGTCCTGCTGGAGGTTGATCAAGGGAGTCCTGCTTTCATGGTCGACGACCTCCAGTCTGACCTATCCCACTGCACCTGCGCTGACTGCGGTGGGGGATTGCGGCGACAATGGAGGGGTGACATCGCCAACCAACTCCGCCGCCGTCCCTGCCGGCACCCCTGGCGCCGCTACCTTTGATCTGGCGGCCATCGGCACGGGTCTGGCCTTTGCCGCATCGCTCGGGGAGTTGGCCTCTGTGCTGCTCGCTGGCGGTGCGGCGGGTACGGCAGTGGTGCAGGCACCGCCCGGCACCGGTAAAACGACGCTTGTCCCGCCGCTGCTCGCCAACCTGACGGGACGCACCACGGAGGCCCGGCGCGTGGTGGTCACCCAGCCCAGGCGGGTTGCCGCCCGCGCAGCCGCCCGGCGACTGGCCGCCCTGGACAGCAGCCGGATCGGAGACCGCGTGGGGTACACCGTCCGCGGTGAACGCCAGGCCGGGCCCGCCACCCTGGTGGAGTTTGTCACGCCAGGCATCCTGCTGCGGCGCCTGCTTGATGACCCCGGTCTCGAGAGCACCGGCGCGGTCATCCTGGACGAGGTCCACGAGCGCGGCCTCGAGACCGATCTGCTACTGGGGATGCTCACCGAAGTGCGGCAGCTGCGCGGCGACCTCACCGTGGTGGCCATGTCCGCCACGCTGGACGCGCCCCGCTTCGCCGCCCTGATCGGGGGCGCAGCCGGGAACGCAGGGACAGCGGACGACGGCGGCGGGCCGGCTCCCGTCGTCGACTGCCCCTCAGCGCTGTACCCCTTGGCAGTGGAGTGGGTACCCGCCGCCGTGCCACGGCTGGACGACCGTGGGGTCACGCGCGGATTCCTGGACCACGTGGCCGATACAGCCGCGCAAGCCCACACCGCCGCTGTGGCACAGGACGCGGGCACCGACGCGCTGGTGTTTGTCCCGGGAGCCTGGGAGGTCTCCTATGTGGCTGCCCGCCTCCGCGGCCGGACGGCCCCGGGAACCGACGTGCTGGAGCTCCACGGCCAGGTCAGCCCAGCCGAGCAGGACCAGGCAGTTTCCGGGCGTCGGCCTGGCGGCCCGGCACGGATCATCGTGTCCACGGACCTGGCCGAATCTTCCCTGACCGTCCCCGGCGTGCGGCTGGTGATCGATTCCGGGCTGACCCGCGAACCCCGCCGCGATGCCAGCCGCGGCATGTCCGGGCTGGTCACTGTTTCCTGCTCCCGGGCCTCAGCCGAACAGCGGGCAGGCCGCGCCGCGCGGCAGGGCCCGGGCCGTGTGGTGCGCTGCTACGACCAGAGAACTTATGGTGCCGCGCCGGCGCATGTGACGCCCGAGATCGTTGTCGCGGACCTGACCGGTGCGGCCCTGGTCCTGGCCTGCTGGGGATCACCGGGCGGCGCCGGGCTTGCGCTTTCGGATGCGCCTCCCGCGGCAGCCATGGGCGAGGCTGTTGAAGTCCTGCGCGAACTAGGAGCCGTGGGGCGGGACGGACACGCCACTGCGCTGGGGCGGACGCTGGCAAGGGTCCCGGCCGATCCGCGGCTGGCCCGCGCACTGCTCGACGGCGCAGCGGCCGTAGGTCACCGCGCCGCAGCGGAAGCGGTGGCACTCGTAGCCGGGGACCAGCGGGCCCCGGGGGCCGACCTCACGCGGCTCCTGACCGTCCTGCGCACCGGAAAGGATCCCGCCGCCAGGCGCTGGGCGGAGGACGTCCGCAGGCTGGAGACCATCGCGCGGAAGGAGGGCGCCGCTGTCGGCCCGTCCGCCATCGCCTCCCTCGTCAGCACCGAGCCGGTGACTGCTGCGGAGGCGGTGGGCGTCGTCGTCGCGCTGGCGTTCCCGGACCGCGTGGGCCGGCGCGTCCCGGGCGATGGTCCGGCACGGTACTTGCTGTCGTCCGGCACTCGTGCGGGATTGCCGGCGGGCAGTCCGCTTACCGGGCATGAGTGGCTGGCCGTGGCGGAAGTTTCACGCGCCGCCGGCCGGGACGCTGCCGGCACCGGCGCGGTGATCCGCTCCGCCGCGCCGCTGAGCGCAGACACCGCCGAGGCGGCCGCCGGTCACCTCCTGACCGACACGGTGGAAGCGCAGTTCGGCCAGGGCCGGGTGAAGGCCAGGCGGGAACGCCGGCTGGGTGCCATCAGCCTGTCCTCCACCCCCGTCCGCCCCTCTGCCGAGGACGGCCGCGCCGCTGTGGCCCGCGCCCTCGCCAAGGAGGGGCTGGGAACCATCGGATGGTCGACGGCGGCTGACGCGTTGCGCTGCCGCCTCGCCCTGCTGCGCCGCGAACTGGGCGAGCCGTGGCCCGACGTTTCCGAACCGGCTCTGCTGGCCCGGCTGGACTCCTGGCTGGGACCCGAGCTCGAAGCGCTGGCCGGCGGCGCCGCCACCAACAGCATCGACCTCACCGACCCTTTGCGGCGGCTGCTGCCCTGGCCGGAGGCGGTCCGCCTGGCGGAGCTGGCACCGGAGGCACTGAAAGTACCGAGCGGATCAATGGTGCGGATCGACTACCCCGAGGTTTCGGACAAAGCGGCGTCAGGCGGTGCCGGGTCAGATGGTGCCGCGACGGACCAGGCAGGAGCCGGGCAGGAAGCGCCTCGGCAGCCACGCGCGGACGACGGCGGCCGGCCGGTTGTTGCTGTCAAGCTGCAGGAGTGCTTTGGCTGGGCTGAGACCCCACGGCTGGTGGACGGCAGGGTTCCTGTCCTCTTCCACCTGCTGTCACCCGCGAGGCGGCCCCTCGCCGTGACGGATGACCTGGCGTCGTTCTGGTCCGGGCCCTATGCACAAGTGCGGTCCGAGATGCGTGGCCGCTACCCCAGGCATCCCTGGCCGGAGGATCCCTGGACAGCACAGCCGACTGCACGGACCAAAGCCCGCATGTAGTACCGGCCCGGCGGGGGCTTCTTTTGCTGGTTGCACAGGTGAGATGTCCGATACGTCGCCGAAACGTTGCGTCGACGCGCTGAAACATCGTGCAGTTAGGCTCGTTCCTACTTGGACAACGTGGTCCAGACCACCACACGAAGGGACACAATAATGTTGCTTTTGAGTAGCCTGAACTTCCTCTTTGACGCCGGCCGCGGAGAGGGCAGCCGCCCGCACAACGGCGGGATCGGGAAGACCGATTTCCCCACCGGCCGGCTGACCTCCACCGCCTGGGAAGGCTGGTGGCACGAGGACGCTGCGTAGCCGGGCCGTTACGGCTGGCCGGATGGGTCAGCCGCGGCTCCGCATGAACTCGGCCACCTTCGGCGCCAGCGACGCTCCGATCTCTGCGGCGTCGCGCTTCTTGCCTGCGACGGCGAAGGAATGGTCGCCGCCGTCGATCCAGTCAAGGACAGCTGACGGGCCGATCCGGGAGACCACACCCTCCAGCAGATCCGGCGTCGCGAAGGTGTCGCGGGTGCCCTGCAGGAACAGCATGGGGAGCGTGAGCCCGTAGAGGTGCTCGTCGCGGAGCTTTTCCGGCTTGCCGGGCGGGTGGAGGGGGTAGCCGAGGTAGACGAGTCCGGCAGTGTCCATTCCGTCGGCAACGGCCATGGAAGCCATCCGGCCGCCGAACGATTTGCCGGCAGCCCACACCGGTCCGGTATCACCGTGGGCTTGGGCCTGGCGCGCGGCTTCGTCCATGACGGCGCGCCAGGCGGCGATGGCTGCCGGCGGCCGGTCCGGGAATTTCCTGCCGGCCTCGCGGTAGGGGAAGTTAAAGCGCAAGGTGGCAACGCCGTCGTCGTTCAGTCCACGGGTGAAACCGCTCATGAACGGGTGCTCCATACCCGCCCCGGCCCCATGCGCCAGCACCAGCGTGGCGAAGGGGCTGTCCGGGCGGGCATAAACGCCGGAGACCTCAACGTCGCCGACGGGAAAGGTGACAGGGGATTCAGCTACGGCCATAGGTCCATGATGCCGGATCACCGGCAGCCCTGGGCGCCGACGTGCTGACGCCACGCGCGGCGCAGGGTAGGTTGTCCCCATGGCGAGCGAACAGACCACCCTCACTGTCCCGGGGCCGCACGGCGAGCGCGAGATGCGCGTTTCCAGCCCCAGCAGGGTGCTCTGGCCGGAACTCGGCCTGACCAAGCTGGACCTCGCACGCTACATGGTGGATGTGGGGGAGGCGTTCATCGCCGCGAACGGTGACCGGCCGGTGGCACTGCAGAGGTTCTCCGAAAACGTCGAGGGGGACCAGTTCTTCTCCAAAAACCCGCCCAAGGGAACACCTGACTTCATCCGCTCAGTGAATGTGACGTTTCCGAGCGCACGCTCGCACCCCATGCTGGTCCTGGACGAACCCGCCGCGGCCGTATGGGCGGTGCAGATGAATACGGTGGTGTTCCACCCGTGGCCGTCACACACAGCAAACACCGATAACCCGGACCAGCTGCGCATCGACCTTGACCCGCAGCCGGGCACAGACTTCGACGACGCCGTCCCGGCCGCCCTGGCGCTGAAGGAGGTGCTGGCGGAGGCCGGGCTGGACACGTTCATCAAGACATCGGGGAACCGCGGCCTGCACGTCTACGCTCCCATCGAGCCCAGCCACGAATTCCTGGACGTGCGCCACGCGGTGATCGCCGCGGCCCGCGAGCTGGAGCGGCGGATGCCGGACAAGGTCACCACGGCCTGGTGGAAGGAGGAACGCGGCGTGAAGGTGTTCCTGGACTTCAACCAGGCGAACCGGGACCGAACCATCGCCGGCGCGTACAGCCCCCGCGCGCTGGCCCATGCGCCGGTCTCCTGCCCCATCAGCTGGGACGAACTGGGCAGCGCGGATCCCAAGGACTTCACCATCCTGACGGTCCCCGACCGGCTCAGGACCGCGGGTGATCCATGGGCAGACATGAAGGCGCATCCGGGCACCATTGACGTGCTGTTGGAGTGGTGGGAGCGGGACCTCAAGGCCGGGCTCGGCGAACTGCCGTTCCCGCCGGACTACCCGAAAATGCCTGGTGAGCCCCCGCGGGTGCAGCCGAGCCGGGCCCGCAAACAGGACTGAGTCCGTTCGCGCCCGGGCTACTCGAACCGGGACGGGTCACCGGTGCCGCGACGCACCACTTCCGCCACTCCGCTGGAATAGTCGATCACCGTGGTGGGCTCTGCCCCGCAGTCGCCGGAATCGATGACCGCGTCCACCTCGTGCTCGAGCCGTTCCTTGATTTCCCAGCCCTGCGTCAGCGGGTCTTCTTCGTCCGGGAGCAGCAGGGTGCTGGAGAGCAGCGGTTCGCCAAGCTCGGCCAGCAGCGCCTGGACCACCCGGTTGTCCGGGATCCGCACGCCCACGGTCTTTTTCTTCGGGTGCAGCAGCCGGCGCGGCACTTCCTTGGTGGCAGGCAGGATAAACGTGTAGCTGCCGGGCGTGACGGCTTTGATGGCGCGGAAGACGTCGTTGCCGATGTTCACGAACTGGCCCAGCTGGGCGAAGTCCTTGCACACCAGCGTGAAGTGGTGCTTGTCGTCGAGCTTGCGGATATTCCGGATCCGGTCCAGCGCATCCTTGTTGCCCAGCTGGGCCCCGAGGGCGTAGCAGGAGTCCGTGGGGTAGGCGATCAGCCCACCGTCGAGCACGATCTTCACGGCCTGCATGATCGCGCGGGGCTGGGGATCCTGGGGATGAACATCAAAGTATCTGGCCATGCTCCTGAGCCTACGACAATTGGCGCCCTGGCCAGTAGACAGGCACGGCGCCGTGCGTGCAACGCCGAGAGAGGATAGGTTCAGGGCCTATGGGTTAAGTAAGCAGCGTGAGTCCTGTGCGGGGCGAACGAAAGGTGGCAGCATGCCGGTGTGGCTTCAGGCGTTGATGTGGGGAACCTTGGCCGGTGCCGCCCTGGTGCTGGGGGCCGCCGCGTCGTGGAAATGGGCCATTCCGTCCAAACTAGTCTCCTCGATCATGTCCTTTGGGGCGGGCGTGCTGATTTCGGCGCTGGCGTTCGAGCTCGTCAGTGAGGCGGTTGAGGGAGGCGGCCTGTGGCCCACCGTGACCGGATTCCTGGCCGGCTCCGTGGTCTACGTCGGAGCGAACATGCTCCTGTCACGTGCCGGCGCTAAGCACCGCAAACGCTCGGGCGGCCAGCAACCGTCGGAGCAGGACAGCCCGGGCAGCGGCACGGCCATCGCCTTCGGCGCCCTTCTCGACGGGATCCCGGAGTCGATAGTGCTCGGCGTCGGACTCGTCACCGCGGGATCGGTCAGTCCGGCCATGCTTGTGGCTGTCTTCATTTCCAATGTTCCCGAGGGTCTTTCCGGAACTGCCGGGATGAAAAAGGCAGGCCGCAGTACCGGCTACATCTTTGGGGTGTGGGGAGGCATAGCCGTCATGTGCGGGTTCGCCTCACTGCTCGGGTACGTGGCGCTGGAGAACGCTCCGGACGCCGTCATCGCCTTCATTACCGCGATCGCGGCGGGCGGGATCCTGGCGATGCTCGCCGACACCATGATCCCCGAGGCGTTCGAAGAGCACCACAACCTCACCGGACTGACCGCATCCGTCGGGTTCCTGACGGCCTTCACAGTCCACCAGCTCGGAGGGTGATCTCCCGCCGTCGTCAACGGTCAGCCCACGTGCACCCACGGCCGCTTGGTGACATCCGGTTCGGCTTCGCGGAGGATCTCGCGAGTCACGGGGGCGATCTCGCCTTCGCCCAGCACCAGGAACTTCAGGAGATTCAAGGCAGGATTTCCTTCGGTCCAGCGGAAGTAGACGTGCGGCATCAGCCCGGTCACATCGCGGATGTGCAGGAGCACCGAGGCGATGGTGTTGGGGACGCCCGGTCCGTGCACTTCCAGGACGGCGAACCCGTGCCGCACCACGCCGCGTACTTCCAGGGCCGACTCAAAGTCGGAGGAGTCATCCACTGTCACTTCCAGGAACAGGGGCCGGTAATCAGAGGGGAAGTGGCTTGCTTCGGTGGCGGACGCCAGCTTCTGCCGGTAAGCGTCCGCCGACTGGCGAAGCGGTTCATGGGCGATGATCCCGATGGGCCCGGTCAGATTCTCCGCCATGAACTCCAGGGCCTGGGTGTCCAGCCGGACGTGCGTGGCGTGCAGTTCGAAGGATCGCAGCACCCTCGAGAGCAGCGAGATGCTGATGATCCCCAGGATGAAGAAGCCGGCAATCCGGATACCTTCGGGACGTTCAAAGATATTGGTGACCGTCGTGCAGACAAACAGCACCGTGATGATGCCAAAGCCGATGGTGCGCTTACGCTGCTGAAGCCGGCGGGCCGAGAGCGTCACGGCTACTGCCGCCGAGGTCATCAGCACCAGGACGCCGGTGGCGTACGCCCCGCCCTGGGCATCGACGTCGGCCTCAAACAGCCAGGTGATCAGGAACCCGATCAGCGTGAAGACAAGCACGAGCGGCCGGACTGCTTTAGCCCACGCAGGGGCCATGCCGTACCGCGGCAGGTACCGGGGGACAAAGTTCAGCAGGCCGGCCATAGCGGACGCACCGGCGAACCACAGGATGGCGATGGTGCTCACGTCATACACCGTGCCGAAGCCCGGCCCGAGGTATTCGTGCGCCAGGAAAGCCAGCGCCCTGCCGTTGGCTTCCCCGCCCGGCAGGAACTCAGCCTCGGGGATCAGGACAACCGTGGTGAAGCTGCTGGTCACGAGGAAGGAACTCATGATCAGGGCGGCGGTGGTCAGCATCCGCCGGGTCCCCTGGATCCGCCCGGCCGGGTTCTCCTGGGTATCGCCCGCGCCGCCGCGGACCTGCGGCATCACCGCCACACCGGTTTCAAAGCCGGACAGCCCCAGCGCCAGCTTGGGGAAGACCAGCAGGGCGATGGCCACCGCCATCAGCGGATTCCCGTGGGATGTGTTAAGAGTCTGCCACCAGTCACCGACAGCCACCGGATGGGCTGCTGCCTCCGCCAGCGACCTCGCGATGACCACCACGTTGAGCCCCAGGTACAGGACCACCAGCACAACGGCGACGCCGATGGCCTCCTTGAACCCGCGCAGGAAGACGGCAGCGAGCATGGCAAGCAGGACCAGCGTTACGGCCACCTCCTGGCCGTGCAGTGCCTCCGGTGCAAATGGATTCTCGATCAGGTGTGCCGTGGCGTCGGCGGCGGACAGCGTCACGGTGATCATGAAGTCGGTGGCCGCGAAACCCAGCAGCACCAGCACCAGGAGCTTGCCCCGCCACTTGGGAAGCAGCCGTTCCAGCATGGCAATGGACCCTTCGCCGCGGTGGCTCTCGCCGGCAACCCGGCGGTAGACGGGGAGAGCGCCGAACAGAGTCACGGCCACCAGGACAAGCGTTGCCAAGGTGGAGATGGCACCGGCCGCGAGCGCCGCGATGGCCGGCTGGTAGCCCAGCGTGGAGAAGTAGTCCACGCCGGTGAGGCACATCACCTGCCACCAGTGGTGCTTCTTTTGTTCGTCCGCGAGCCCGCCCGGCCCCTGATGGGTGCCCTTGGCATCCTCCAATCCATGCAGCAGCCAACTGCCGAGGGCCGCCTTCCGCGTCGCACGGAGTGCCGAGGGATCGGCAGGGGGTCTGCTCATGGTGGTCACGCAAGCCTTTCAGTCTGCGGCACAGCACCGCGGGCACAGCCGAATCTAGTACTGCCCACTCGCCTTGGAGCCGGATTCGGGCGGATCTTGACGCATCCTTAACGTCCTTATGACCAAAGCCACCAACCCCGGGAAAGGCCCGCACAGGACGTGGGGATCCGGGTGGGAGAATGGCGGCATGGCACGGGAACGGATAGTCATTGGCCTCAACGGCAGCGATGACGCAGAACTGCTCATCCGGCGCGCCGCCAGGATTCTCGAAAGGACCGACGGCGGCGAGCTGGTGGCCGTCCACGTCCGCGCTACGGGGGGTACCGCGGGCGAGTCTCCCCAGGTTTTGGAGGCACAGCGGCGGCTGGTCAATGACCTGGGCGGGACCTACCACACCGTCTCCGCGACGGATCCGGCCCGGGCCCTGCTGGATTACGCCCGCAAGTCCAGTGCCACCCATATTGTTGTGGGGCAGTCCCGCCGCGGACCCCTTGCTGGTGTGCTGGCAGGGTTGTTCACCGGCGGCACCGTGGAAGCCCGGGTGGTCCGCGGTGCGGGCGACGTTGATGTCCAGGTAGTTCCCCGCTTCCCGCCCCAGCGGAACGCACCACGCCGGCGGCCTGACCTGGGCCGCACCAGGGTTGCCATTGGCTTTGCGCTCGCAGCAGCCCTGCCCGCCCTGCTGCAGCTGCTGCTGGCAGCCTTCGACCACAGCGTTGCCACCGCCGTCCTGATCCAGCTTGCCGGCGCCGTTGCCGTGGCGCTGGTGGGCGGGTTGTGGCCTGCCGTGGTCGGCGCGCTGTGGAGCAGCGTGCTGGTGAACTACTTTTCCACGCCGCCCCTGGGGGACCTGGCGATCAGTGATCCCCAGGACCTCCTGTCCCTGGCCGTTTTTGTGGGGGTGTCAGTGGCAGTCGCCGGGGTGGTGGACGGGTCTGCCCGCCGGTCCAAGGAGGCTGCCCGCGCGCAGGCGGAGGCGGCGACGCTGGGCGACCTCGCCCTGGGCGCCTCCCGTTCGGAGGACACCCTGGACGGGATCCTGGCGGAGGCCCTGGACGTTTTTGGTGCCACCGGTGCCGGTGTATACAGCAGCCGGGAGGGCACAACGCAAGGTTCCGGTCCGACGTCGGGACCCTCCGGAGTGCGCGGCGCGGACGGCAGGATCTGGTCGCTCGTGGCCGGCGCGGGGGATACCGCCGGGTGGGAGCATGGCGTCACCGGACTGCCGGGCAGCACCGCGGAACCGGTCGACGCCGACACCCGGCTGGTGCTGTTCGGCCGGGAGGTGCCGGCAGTGGAAAGCCGGTTGCTGGGTGCGTTTGCGGTCCACGTGAAAGCCCACCTGGAACGCCGCCAGCTGGCCGTCAGCCGGCGCGAGGTGCTGCGGCTGGCCGAAGGGAACTCCATGCGCACGGCGATCCTGCGGGCGGTGTCCCACGACCTGCGGACGCCCCTGGCGGGGATCAAGCTCGCCGCCGGTGGCTTGCTGCAGCGGTCCGTCACCTATACGCCCGCGGAAGAACGGGAGCTGCTCGAAACCATTGACGAATGCACGGACCGGCTGGACCAGTTGGTGGGAAACCTCTTGGACATGTCAAGGATCACCGCCGATTCCGTCCGGCCGCTGCTGGGACCCGTGCGGTGGAGCGAGGTCGTTGCCCCGGCCCTGCGCGGGCTCCCGGGCGGTACAGTCCGGGTGGAGCTGCCCGCCAACATGCCCACAGTGGAAGCCGATCCGGTGCTGCTGGACCGCGTGATCGCGAACATTGTGGAAAACGCCGTCAAATACGCGCCGGGTTCGGGGATCACCATCACCGGCACTTCCGACGGCATGGGGGCAGCCACGCTGGATGGCTATCCGTCCGGCGAACTGCGGATCATCGATCACGGCGCCGGTGTACCCGCCGGGAAGGTGCTTGAGATGTTCCAGCCGTTCCAGCGGCTCCACGACCGGCCCCAGGCCACCGGAGTGGGACTGGGCCTGGCCGTCGCCGACGGGTTCGTCAGGGCCATGGGCGGCACGCTGACTGGACAGGAAACTCCCGGCGGCGGCCTGACAATGGTGATCAGGCTGGCCCTTTCCACCGGCTCGCCGGGCGCGCGCCACGCGGCCGGCCAGCCGCGTCAGGAGGCCACGTGAATTCGGACCAGGCTGGTTCTTCCGGCATTCAAGGAAGCCGCCGGACCAGTGTGCTGGTTGTCGACGACGATCCCCACCTGCTGAAGGCACTCCGGATCACGCTCCAGGCCCACGGTTACGCCGTGGAGTCAGCGGCCGACGGCGGCACCGCCTTGCTTGCCGCTTCCCACCGTCCGCCGGACGTGATGATCCTGGACCTCGGACTGCCGGACCTGGACGGAGCGGAAGTCCTGCGGGAACTCCGCCGGTGGAGCACCCTGCCGGTGCTGGTGCTGTCCGCACGCCACGGCTCGTCGGACAAAGTCGACGCCCTGGACGCCGGTGCGGACGATTACATCACCAAGCCGTTCGGACTGGACGAGCTGTTGGCCCGCCTGCGTGCGCTCCTGCGCCGCGTTCCGGATCCGGCGTCGGCACCCACGGTGGCCGCATCCTCCTTCACCGTGGACTTGGCCAAGCGGCAGGTCACGAGGGACGGGGACGTTGTCCGGCTGACGCCGACCGAATGGAACATCCTGGAACTGCTGGTCCGGAACCCTTCGCGGTTGGTGACCCAGCAGCAGCTGCTGCTGGACGTCTGGGGACCGGCCTACGAGACGGAAGCCAACTACCTGCGCGTGTACATGGCCCAGCTGCGGCGGAAGCTGGAGGCCGATCCCGCAAAGCCCCGCCACCTGCTCACCGAACCTGGTGTGGGGTACCGTTTTATACCCTGAATCCTGCGGGGAAATCAGGGTGCCGTGAACCCTATGAACCCGGCTGGAAGTGCGGCAGGATGTTGACTGTTCCGAATCCGTTTCAGTTCCGCACCACAAGGAGAACTGGCCATGCCAACGACGCTCAACCCCTACCTTGGCTTCCGCAAGAACGCCCGGGAGGCCATGACCTTCTACCAGTCCGTCTTCGGCGGCGACCTGGCCCTCAGCACTTTCGGGGAGTTCCACGCCAGCGAAGATCCGGCGGAAGCCGACAAGATCATGCACGGCATGCTGACGGCCAGCAACGGCCTGGTCCTTATGGGGGCTGACACGCCGAACGGCATGGACCTCGCGACCGGCAGCTCCATTTCGGTTTCGCTCAGCGGCGACGACGAGGCTGAACTGCGCGGCTACTGGGACAAGCTGTCCGCCGACGGCGGCACTGTCACCGTTCCGCTCGAACCGGCGCCCTGGGGCGACATCTTCGGCATGTGCACCGACCGGTTCGGTACTGCCTGGCTCGTCAACGTCAACAACCCCCAGGCCGCTCCCGCGACATAGGCTCCACTCATTAAAACTGGACATAGAACGACGGAACAGCGGCGGGTTATCCCGCCGCTGTTCCGTTATCCTGACTATTTGCAGTGCTTTTCGGCTGCCCGAAGGTCACAGGCTCAGATCCATTTGGGGGCTGTGGGCGTTTCGTCCAGTGGTGCCCCGTTTCGTGTTGCGGTGACGGCGTGGGTGCCGCGTCCGGTGGCCCATTCGACGACGGCGGGCAGGGGCCCGGAGATGACCGTCGGGTTGGCGGCGCTGGTGTCGCCGAACGTTAGCTCCGTGCCCGTGACTTTGACGAGCAGCCCGGCATCAGTGCCCCGGGTTTTCCAGGCACCGGTGATGTCCTCGAGCAGTCTTTCCAGAACGGGTGCCGGGATGTCACTAAAGGTGGCACCGTTGTCCAGGTCCACGGCGTGCATCCAGACTTCGCGGGTGCGCATCCACACCGTTTCCTCAGCCGGAACGATCCGCCCTTGGGCGGTCTTAACTTTGTGGTGCCAGGCATCGGCGGGCAGGTCGCGCCATTCGACGTTCAGGTGCACTGCGGAGTGGTCAAAGAGGTGCCGCAGCGCGATCGGGGAGAGCGTGGCCCCGAAGCTGATTTCGTGGTTGCGGGCCTCCGGGGAGGGATACATCGGTGTTTCCACCCCTGTTGCGGCCCATTCGATGAGCCGTGCGATGGCGCGGGCGTTGTATCCGACATGTGCCACCAAGTGCCGGCGGGTCCATCCCGGCAGCAGCGAGCCGCCGTCCAGTTCCGCGTCTGCCAACTCGTTGAGCTTACGGGCGAAAAAGGCGGTGCCCCGCCGCGCCTGCAGGAGTTGTTCCTGCAGGCGCGGGTCGGTGGTTTGGTCGTGGCGTGCGACCATCAGGATTCCTTGACCACGCGGTTCTTCAGCTGGCCCAGGCCCTCGATGGTGGTGACCAGGAGTTGGCCTTCCTGCAGGTACCGCTTGGGTTCCTGCGCGTGGCCCACCCCGCCCGGGGTGCCGGTGGCGATCACATCGCCCGGGTTCAGGGTGATGATCGCGGAGATGTAGGAGACCAGGAATTCGGGCGTGAACACCAGGTCGCTGGTGGGGGTCTGCTGCTGGATTTCCCCGTCCACGGCGCTGGTCATCAGCGGGCCGGCGGTGAATTCGTCCTGCGTGACCAGGGCGGGTCCGAACGGGGTGGACTTCTCCCACGTTTTGCCCTGGAGCCACTGGATGGTGCGGAACTGGTAGTCGCGCATGGACACGTCGTTGAGCACGGCGTACCCGGCGATGTGGTCCTTGGCGTCGGCCTCGGCGATGCGGCGGCCGGTCTTGCCGATGACGACGGCGAGTTCGGCTTCCCAGTCCACGGTGTCGGATTCCTGCGGGAGGGCCAGGTCATCATTTGGCCCGATCAGGGATTCGGCGTACTTGGCGAACAGGGTGGGGTATTCGGGGACTTCCCGGCCCATTTCCTTGATGTGGTTGCGGTAGTTGTGGCCCACGCAGATGATCTTGCCGGGGGCGGGAACCACCGGGGCGAGGTCCGCGCCCTCCAGGGGGTGGGTGGCGCCGTTGGCGGCTTTGGCGATGGCCTCCCAGGAGGGGTCCTTCAGGAGGGTCCCGACGTCGGTGAATCCGTCGATCTCGGTGAGGGTGTCGCCGTCCTGGCGCACCGCCGTCGTGCCTTCAGAAGTGCGGAGGGTGAGGAGTCTCATTACTTGGTGCGTCCTTCGGTGTAGGTGCGGTTGAAGTTCAGGCGTTCAAAGATGGGGGCGTCGCTGAAGCGGAACAGATCAAACTCTGCAGCCTCGTCGGCGGTCAGGGACCATTCGGTCCAGGACGGGACGACGAACAGGTCGCCCTTGGCCAGAGACTTGGCCTCGCCGTTCAGGACCGCGGTGCCGGAGCCTTCGAAGACCTGCCAGACACTGGACCCGACTTCGCGCAAGGGCTCGGTGGCGGCGCCGGCCCGGAGGCGGTGGAACTCGGCCCGGATGGTGGGCATCACGTCCCCGCCGGTGGTCGGGTTCGAGTACCGGACCGCGGCGTGGCCCTGGGACACGGTGGCCGGATGGCCCTCGTCCTCCAGGAGTAGCTGTTCTGCCAGGGCGGCGTCGGTGTGTTCCCACCGGTACGCCGCGATGGGGGAGTTGACCGTGTCCTGGAGACCCGAGAGCGGGCGGAGGCCGGGGTGGGCCCAGAGCCGCTCGGACCGGGAAATCTCCGGGGTCGCTTCGTCGGTGACGCGTTCGGTGCCGAACTCGAAGAACCCGGCGTCCGCGTAATGCACAAACGGGATATCCAGCCCATCGATCCAGGCCATCGGGGAGTCGGTGTCGTTGTGGTGGCCGTGGAAGTTCCAGCCCGGTGTCAGTAGGAAATCACCGCGGCGCATCGCCACCGGATCCCCGTTCACCACCGTCCACACGCCTTCGCCCTCGACCACGAACCGGAACGCGTTTTGGGAGTGGCGGTGCTCCGGGGCAGTCTCGCGGGCGCCCAGGTACTGGATCGCAGCCCACAACGTCGGGGTCGCGTACGGGGTCCCGGCAAGGCCCGGGTTCGACAACGCGATCGCGCGGCGTTCCCCGCCCCGCCCGACCGGGACCAGGTCACCGGCACGTGCGGCCAGCGGGTACAGGTCGCTCCAGCGCCACACATGCGGCACCGCCTTCGGCGACGGAACCATCGGCATCAGATCCCCGATCTCCGTCCACAACGGAATCAGGTTCTCCTTATCGAAATCCCGGTACAACTCCGCAAGCTGCGCAGCCTCCTCCGGCGACGGCTCCGGAACAACCTGGCCGGCGGCAACAGAAGCATGCGTAAGATTCTCGGCGCTGACGGACATGGAGGGCCTCCTTGATGGTGCGATGAGCGTTTGGGCGTACGAACGACTCTAGGGAGCGGAGTATGTGACCTCCAACATATTCTGCCTAGCAGAATTACCGGGCAAGGGCCTGGTCTGTTGGATCAGTCCCTGTTGAAAGGGTTGGCGGCAATGTCGATTTCGAGCTGGCGCCGGGTCTCCAGCATGACGCCCACCAGTCCTGCGTCAAAGAGTCGCCGGAACCTTGCAACCGGGGTGGCTACGCTCAATGCCCCGACGACGTCGCCGGCGCGGTTGTGCAGGGCCAGCCCCAGGGCGCTGATGCCTTCCTCGGTGCCTTCGAAGTTGGCGGCGAATCCGTTGCCGCGGATGGTTTGAAGTTCCCGCAAGAAGGCCGGGTACTCGGCGTCGGCGATATTGTCGCCGCCGATCTCCGCGTTGCTGCTGCGGAACAACTGGTCAACCATGGCGGGTTCAAGTTCCGCCAGCATCGCCTTGCCGCCCGAGGCCTTGTGGGCCGGCAGGACTGTTCCTTGGCGGTCGCCAACGCGCAGGGCGCTGGTGCTCTCGACGGTGTCCAGGAACCTGACCTTCGTGCCCACGCGGATCATCAGGTTGACCGTTTCGTTGACCCGCGAACACAACATCTCCATATGCGGCCTGGCCACTTCCCGCAGCAGGCGCGACCAACTCACGCGGGCGGGGCCTGCACCCATGGCCGGCCCGGGAACATAACGGCGGGACTCGTCCTGGACCGCGAAGCCCCGGTATACCAGCATGGCCAGGAGCCGATGGGCGGTGGAAGGAGCCACGCCCAGTTCGTTGGCGGCATCCTTGAGCCTCAGGCTGCCCCCGTCGCGCAGGAGCTGCAGCAACAGCAGGGCGTTGTCCACCGCCTCGATGGGGTAGGTAGGTTTTCGCTGGACCGGTATGTTCTGCATGGCAGAATTATATAGGCGAGGCCGTGTGAGGTGGCTGACAGTGGTGGGATGAATCACACACCTACTGCCGCGGCGCCGGGCATCACAGGCGGCGCCGGCCTTTTCTCCTCTGGCGCATCGCGGTTCTCGAAGCAGTCCGCCATGGCTGTGCTGGTCTGCTGGCTCCTGGTGGTCTTTGACGGCTACGACCTCATTGTTTACGGCACGGTGCAGTCGTCCCTTATCAACGACACAGGCTGGGGGCTGACGAAGGCCACAGCTGGGACCGTCGGCTCGATGGCGTTCGTTGGCATGATGATAGGCGCCATCTTCGCGGGTCGGATGTCGGACACGTGGGGTCGCCGCCGGACCATCATCGGCTGCGCCATTCTTTTCTCCGTCTTCACCATCCTGTGCGCGTTTTCCCCCAACGCCGTCGTCTTCGGTGCCCTCCGCCTGTTGGCGGGCATCGGCCTGGGTGGCCTCGTCCCCTCAGCCAACGCGCTCGTGGCAGAACTGGTCCCCACAAAGTGGCGTCCAACGGTGGCCACGCTCATGATGTCTGGCGTACCGATCGGCGGCTCCATCGCCGCGCTGGTAGGGATCCCGCTGATTCCCGCCTTCGGCTGGCCGGCGATGTTCCTGGTCGCCGTGTTGGCCGTGATCGTGGTCATTCCGCTGGGACTCCGCTACCTCCCTGAAACCCTGGCACCGTCCGCGTCCTCCGACGCTGCAGTAACCCGGGAACCCGCCGGTTTCGGGTCACTGCTCCGGGCGCCGTTCCTCGGCATGAGCCTGCTCTACGCATTCGCCACCCTGGTGACCCTGTTCGCCTGGTACGGCCTCGGCACGTGGCTGCCCAACCTGATGCAGCTGGCCGGTTACAACCTCGGCTCAGCATTGACTTTCGCCCTCGCCCTGAACGTGGGTGCCGTAGCGGGATCCGTCATCACCGCCTGGGCCGGGACCCGGTTCGGCCCGATCCCGACGGCGATCGCTGCCGCCGGCGTCGCTGCCGCCGCGCTGCTTGTGCTGGTTACCGGCCCGCCCGTCGCCGTCGTCTACCTCATGCTGGTCCTGGCCGGCGTGGGAACCCACGGCACGCAGTGCCTCATCATTGCTGCAGTGGCCAGCCACTACCCTGCGCACCTGCGCGGAACGGCCCTTGGCTGGGCCCTCGGCGTCGGCCGCATAGGCGCCGTCGCGGCACCGCAGGTGGGCGGGCTGCTGCTGGCTGCCGGGCTCGGCGTCAACTCCAACTTCCTGGCTTTCGCCGGTGCGGCAGCCGTGGCAGCCGTCCTGCTGGCAGCCATTTCCGCCAAGATCAATTCCACTACCAAGATCTCTGAAGGAGACAGCAATGTCTGACCTGAAATCGTCCACCGAAGTCCTCGTTATCGGCGGTGGAATGGCCGGCCTGGCCGGGGCCCTCGCGCTGCGGGAGAACGGCGCCGAGGTGACCCTCGTGGAGCGTGCTCCTGAGTTCGGCGAAGTGGGCGCGGGCCTGCAGATGGCCCCCAACGCCTCACGCGTACTGAAGCGTTGGGGCCTGCTGGAGAAGGCCCTCGAAATCGGCGTCCGCCCCAAGCACCTCGTGTTCCGCGACGCAGTGACCGGCGAGGAGCTCACCAGGCAGACGCTCGGCGGCGAATTCGAGGAACGCTATGGCGCTCCCTACGTCGTGATCCACCGCAGCGACCTGCACCGGGTCCTGCTCGACGGCTGTGAGGCGGCGGGCGTCAAACTCGTCAACGACGTCATGGTGGAGAGTGTGGAAACCGTGAACGGCCGCGGCATTGCGCACACCGCCGCCGGCGTTGACTATGAGGCGGACGCCATCATCGGCGCCGATGGACTCAAGTCCACCCTGCGCCCCCTCGTTGCCAACGACGAGCCGGTTTCCTCGGCCTACGTGGCGTACCGCGGTACCGTGCCGATCACCGAAAACACGCCCAAAGCCGACCTTGAAGACGTCATCGTCTACCTTGGACCGGACTGCCACCTGGTGCAGTACCCGCTGCGCAAGGGTGAGCTGCTGAACACCGTCGCGGTGTTCAAGTCCCCCTCCTTCGAACGCGGCGAAGAGCAGTATGGCGGTGTGGATGAACTCGAAGCGGCTTACAAGGACTGCATTCCGGCAGTGCAGGATGCACTGAAGAATCTTGGCACCGCCATGCGCTGGCCCATGTACGACCGTGACCCGATCGAAAACTGGGTGGCCGGCCGGATGGTCCTTATGGGTGACGCCGCGCACCCCATGCTCCAGTACCTGGCCCAGGGCGCCTGCCAGGCCCTCGAAGACGCGGCCGTGCTGCAGGACGTCACCAACGGCACCGTCTTCACCGCGGACGGCGTCAACCCCGCAGCCTGGGATGGTGCCATCAAGGAATTCAACACAATCCGTGCCGGCCGCACGGCCCGGGTCCAGCGGAATGCCCGTGTCTGGGGCGAGTCGTGGCACGTCTCCGGCCTGGCCCGCACGCTCCGGAATCTGCTGTTCAAGAGCCGGACGGACAACAACTTCCAGTACAACGACTGGCTCTACGGCCACGACCAGCACGGAAGCCCCGCCCGCCCTGAAGCCGCCCCGGCCAAGGCGTTCTCTGCCTAGGACACACTCCTTATCGGCGAGTCCTTGAGGAGGGGCTGGGCGCAGTGCGACCATTGATGCGTGCAGCCCCTCGATCATTTAAGGGCCGTTCCGGGCCTGCCGGCCTGACCGGAGCGGCAGTGCGGAACGTCACCCTGTACCTGGACGTCGACGGCGTCGTTTGCCCGTTCGGAGCGACGGGCAAGACGCCATGGGGTTCCGGCTGGATACTTGCGAACGCCGGCGTGCTTGAGGTGGCATATGCGGGCCAGCTGGTTGACGGGCTGAACCGGCTTTCCCGGCTGCCGGGAGTCCGGTGCGTGTGGCTCACCAGCTGGGAGGACATGGCCGCGGAATACTTATGCCCTGCCATCGGACTTGCAGGCGGCCACTGGCCCTGCCTGACCGCGGATGGTGCCGGAACGGGGGAGGGCTGGTGGAAGCTTGCCGCCCTCCAGGAGGACCTGGCGGCCAACACCCCGGATGGCATCGTTTGGATTGACGACCAGCTCCGCTATGAACAGCAAGCACTGGCGTGGGCCGGATTTCTGGGCCCACGCATCCTCACGGTGTCGCCCGATCCACGCCGGGGAATCTCTCCAGCCGAGCTGGCCGCCGTCGGAGGGTTTGTCACGGAGCAGCTGTTTTGACCTGATGCCATGGACGCATACGATCGATAGGGTTTCACGCAGGTTCTGTTAACACCACAGGTCATTTCACATGAACTACAGGTGAATAATACGTTGCAGGGCACGGCGGGTAATGGAACTGCTGAACGTCGACTCTGCAGATTGGGCAACAGGTGGATATCACCTTTATGGTGGCGCTGGTCATCGGACTGGCACTATTTTTCGACTTCACAAATGGATTCCATGACACCGCCAATGCGATGGCTACGCCCATCGCCACCGGTGCCATCAAACCGAAGACCGCGGTGACTCTCGCGGCAATCCTGAACCTGGTAGGTGCCTTCCTCTCTACGGAAGTGGCCAAAACAGTCTCCGGCGGCATCATCCGGGAAGGCTCGGACGGTGTCCAGATCACCCCGGACATCATTTTCGCCGGCCTCATGGGTGCCATTCTCTGGAACATGATCACGTGGCTCAAAGGCCTGCCGTCCAGCTCATCGCATGCGCTCTTCGGCGGGCTGATCGGCGCAGCAATCGCAGGTATCGGATTCAATTCCGTGAATCTGGAAACGCTGCTCCAGAAGGTCATCCTGCCCGCCATCTTCGCCCCGCTGATTGCCGGCCTGGTGGCGTACCTTTGCACGCGGCTCGCGTATGCCCTGACGTCGCGGCACGATCCTGAAACCGGCAGCAAGCTGACACAGAAGCGGGGCGGGTTCCGCACCGGCCAGATCTTCACGTCCAGCCTCGTGGCGCTGGCCCACGGAACCAACGATGCACAGAAGACCATGGGCATCATCACCCTGGTGCTGATTTCGGCTGGTACCCAGTCCCCGGGGTCGGGCCCGCAGTTCTGGGTCATAGCGGCATGCGCCCTGGCCATCGCCGTCGGCACCTACGCAGGTGGCTGGCGCATCATCCGGACCATGGGTTCCGGGCTCACAGAGGTCAAGCCTGCCCAGGGATTCGCAGCCGAGACCAGCACCGCCTCTGCCATCCTCGCCTCCTCCCACCTGGGCTTCGCCCTTTCCACTACCCAGGTGGCGTCCGGCTCCGTCATCGGGTCCGGCATGGGCCGTAAGGGCACGACGGTGCGCTGGAACATGGTGGGCAAGATCGCCTTGGGCTGGCTGTTCACACTTCCAGCCGCCGGCGTTGTGGGCGCGCTGACCGCGCTGCTGGTGAAGACCGGCGTGGTGGGTGTGGTGATTGCCGCCGTCGCCGGCACCGCCGCGGTGCTGTTTATGTTCGCCTACTCCCGCAAGTCGGCGGTGGGCCACCACAATGCAGTGGAAGTCGAAGAAGCGGGCCAGGCCGTCCGCTTTGCCAAGAAGAAAGCATTCGCCCGGGCGCGCGCCAAGGCGAACCAGCACAAGGATGTTCAGCGATGAAGTGGTTGGAACTCTTGACAGTGGCCGGCGCTACCCTGGTGTCCGCGGTGACCGTTGTGGTCCTGTATTCATTGGGCGTGCGGCTGACGGCCATCGCCGGTGACGCCCGGCAGGCCTCACCCCGCACCAAGCGCTACTTCGCCTACACCTGCTTTGGCCTCTGCGGCGTGGCTGTCCTGTTCGGGCTTTACCTGATCATTCCGTACTTCAGCAAGTAGCCCTTCAGCCCGTCCACACCGCAGCGCTACTCTGGTTCCATGTCAAGGATCCAGTATTTTGTCGCGGCCTCCATCGACGGGTTCATCGCGACCACCAAGGATGACCTCGCCTGGCTTCTCGAGTTCGATGGCTTCGAGGGCGGGAAGGAAAGCTACGAAACCTTCATGGCCGGCGTCGGCTGCATCGTGATGGGCGGCGAGACGTTCTCCTGGCTGATGGAGCACGAACCCGGCAACTGGCCATACCCTTCCACGCCCTGTTATGTGTTCACCCGGCACGAGCACGTTGCTCCGGCCGGCACTGACATCACGTTCGTCCGCGGTCCCGTCCAGGAGTTCATTCAGGACTTCAAGGACCACGCCGGTGAGAAGAACGTCTGGGTGGTGGGCGGCGGCAACCTCGCAGCGCAATTCGCCGATGCCGGACTGCTGGACGAAATCATCCTGTCGGTCATCCCCGTGGTCCTGGGCGAGGGGAAGCGGCTGCTCCCATTGGAAGGCCCGACGACGCCACTTGAGTTGACGGCGTCCCGCACCATGGGGCGGGGGATCGTGGAGTTGCGCTACACCCTCACATCCCCGGATCCGGCCCGCTAGGGAGCTGAACCGCCTGAGGCGCTTAGGCCTCCGTGGGCTCGTTGTCCCGCAGCATGTTGGTGATGCGTGCGGTGGAGAGGCGGCGGCCTTTTTCGTCGGTAATCACGATTTCGTGCGTTGTCAGTGTCCGGCCCAGATGGATCGCGGTGCACGTACCTGTCACGGTGCCCGCGGCGATTGCACGGTGGTGTGTGGCGCTCACTTCGATGCCGAGGGCATGCCTGCCGGCGCCGGCGTGCATCCCGGCGGCGAAGGATCCCAGGGTTTCGGCCAGCACCACATGGGCGCCGCCGTGCAGGATGCCCGCCACCTGGGTGTTCCCTTCCACCGGCATGGTGGCCACCGTTCGTTCCGGGCTCATCTCCAGGAAGTGGATCCCCATCTTCACCACCAGGGCACCGACGCCCAGGCGGCCGAGCCAGTCGTGGAGGTGCGCCGGGATGCCTGCTGTGACCAATTCCTCAGTGAAGGGCCCGGGCGTGAAATTGTCCATCATGGGAACTAGGCTGACACCTGTGAGTGAAACTACCAAACCGGCCCCCTTCCCGTCCGAGACTGCAGTGCTTGACGCTGATGCTGCCTTGCAGGACATCAACGTCCCGCCGGTCGGAGGCCAGGTTTCCGCCACGGAAGCCCCGGTGGTTCCCATCACCGGCCAGCCGCGGCTTCTGGTGCTGGACGGCCACTCGATGGCGTTCCGCGCGTTTTTCGCCTTGCCGGCGGACAAGTTCTCCACCGCCAACGGACAGCACACCAACGCCATCCACGGCTTCACGTCCATGCTCATCAACCTGATCAAGGAACAGAAGCCCACCCACATTTGTGTCGCTTTCGACGTCTCGGATGACACCACGCACCGCAAAGCGGAGTACAGCGAGTACAAGGGTGGACGCAACGAAACACCCCGTGAGATGAGCGGCCAGATCGACCTTATCGACAAGGTCATGGGCGCCTGGGGTATCAAGACCATCAAGCTGCCCGGCTATGAGGCCGATGACATCCTGGCAACCCTCGCCGCCATGGGGGAAGAGGCGGGTTTTGAGGTGCTGCTCGTCTCGGGCGACCGTGACGCCTTCCAGCTGATCACGGACAACGTCTTTGTGCTATACCCGCGGAAGGGTGTCAGCGACATTCCCCGGATGGACGCGGCAGCCATCCAGGAGAAGTATTTTGTGACGCCCGCGCAGTATTCGGATCTTGCCGCGTTGGTGGGGGAGACAGCGGACAATCTTCCGGGCGTTCCGGGCGTGGGCCCGAAAACCGCGGCAAAGTGGATCAACCTCTACGGCGGTCTTGAGGGCGTCCTCGAGCACCTGGATGCGATCGGCGGCAAGGTTGGCGATGCCCTCAGGGAAAACGTGGAGGACGTCAAACGCAACCGACGCCTGAACAGGCTCCACACGGATCTCGAACTTCCCCTCACCCTGGACGATCTCGCGGAACCGCGGCCGGACGAAGCCGCGCTGGAGTCTTTGTTCGACGAACTTGAATTCAAGACCATCCGTACCCGGCTCTTTGCCCTGTACGGCAGCGAAGAAGTGGAATCTGCGGAGCGCGAAAGCATCGCCGCTCCGGACTTCGTGACTCCCGCCGGGGCAGCCGAGCTGGGTGCCTTCCTGGCGGCGGGCGCTGGCAAGACGTCGGCAGTCGCCGTCGACCTGGTGCCCGGGCGGATCGGCGAAGACGCCGCCGCACTGGCCATCGTCCGTGACGATGCCGCCGTCTATATCGACCTCGCCGCGCAGGATGCCGCGGCCGAAAACGTCCTCGCGGACTGGCTGCGCGATGAAAACAGCCCGAAGGTCATGCATGGCTACAAGGCTGCGCTGAAGGCTCTCTCCAGCCGTGGCCTGGGACTGGAAGGCGTGGTGGATGACACGTCAATTTCCGGATACCTCATCCAGCCGGACCGCCGCACCTATGAACTCGCTGAGTTGGCCCAGCACCACCTCAACGTCAGTGTCTCGGCGGAGACCTCCAAGGCGGGCCAGCTGGAGCTGGCGTTCGACGGCGACGACGCCGCCGCTGCCGGTGCTCTGGTCCAAGTGGCGGCCGTGGTCCAGGCCCTGAGCCGGCACTTCGAATCAGAACTCACCGAACGCAAGGCCGGGGACCTGCTGACCACCCTTGAGCTGCCCGTCAGCCGCGTGCTGGCCGACATGGAAACCGCGGGCATCGCCATCGACCTGCCGCGCATGGACGAGCAGATCGCCGATCTGGCCAAGGTGATCGACAACGCCCAGGAACTTGCCTTCGCTGCGATCGGCCACGAGGTCAATCTCGGCTCGCCCAAACAGCTGCAGGCAGTGCTCTTTGACGAACTCCAGCTGCCGAAAACCAAGAAGATCAAGTCTGGCTACACCACCGATGCCGCCTCGCTGAAGAACCTGCTCGAAAAGACCGGGCACGAATTCCTGGTCCAGCTGATGGCGCACCGGGAGTCCTCGAAGCTGCGCCAGATGCTGGAGTCGCTCAAGAAGTCCGTGACCGAAGACGGCCGGATCCACACCACCTATGCGCAGAACGTGGCAGCGACGGGCCGCATCTCCTCCAACAACCCCAACCTGCAGAACATCCCCATCCGTAGCGAGGAAGGCCGGCGTGTCCGCGGCATTTTTGTGGTCAGTGACGGCTATGAGTGCCTGCTGTCCGCGGACTACTCACAGATCGAAATGCGGATCATGGCGCACCTTTCGGGCGACGCGGGCCTGATCCAGGCCTACCAGGACGGTGAGGACCTCCACCGGTTTGTGGGCTCGAACATCTTCCACGTGCCCACCGAAGAAGTCACCAGCGCCATGCGCTCCAAGGTCAAGGCCATGTCCTACGGCCTCGCCTATGGCCTGACCTCGTTCGGCCTGTCCAAGCAGCTGGAAATTTCCGTGGACGAGGCCCGCACGCTGATGAAGGACTACTTTGACAGGTTCGGCGCCGTCCGCGACTACCTCCGCGGCGTGGTGGACCAGGCCCGGGTGGACGGCTACACGGCCACCATCGAGGGGCGCCGCCGGTACCTGCCGGATCTCACCAGCACGGACCGGCAGCTGCGCGAAAACGCGGAGCGCATCGCACTGAACTCACCCATCCAGGGATCGGCCGCAGACATCATCAAACGCGCCATGCTGGGCGTACACGCTGAACTGGCGGCGCAGGGCCTCAAGTCGCGCATGCTCCTGCAGGTCCATGACGAACTGGTCCTTGAAGTCGCCGCCGGCGAGCGGGAAGCGGTGGAGAAGCTCGTCACCGAGCAGATGGGCTCCGCCGCGGACCTCAGCGTCCCGCTGGATGTCCAGATCGGCGTGGGCCCCAGCTGGTACGACGCCGGCCATTAGGCTGCTGGGAACGGAGGGGCGGGGCGCGATGGACAAGTACGAGGTCAAGAAACAGTTCAAGGATCTGTACGCGCCCCGGGCCCGGGACTTCGAGGTGGTCTCAGTCCCTCCACTGAACTACCTGATGCTGGACGGGCAAGGTAATCCAGGGACGGCCCCCGCCTACACCGCCGCCCTCGAGGCTCTGTATTCGGTGTCCTACGCCGTCAAGTTCGCCAGCAAGCACGCGGGCCGGGACTACGTCGTCGGGCCGCTGGAGGGCCTGTGGACAGCATCCGATCCTGACGACGAGGCCCCCACGCTGCGCCGCCTGCACAATGAATACATGCCGGCCAACGGCCTCGGATTTGCCGGCCTGCACCAAGAGATCTACCTCAGCGACGCCCGCTGGGTGGCACCGGAAAAGCTCAAAACCATCCTCCGCCAACCCGTGCGGCGGCTCTGAGCCATTTCCCGCCGACGCGGGCGTGTTGCTGCTGGCCAGGCCCCGGATTCATTGGTTAGGCTCGCCGGTGTGGCTGAACTGAGTGATGACTATGAAATCCGGCGCTTCCCAGCGGCATCCAAGGGCGAGGCGGGTTATCCCGACGCCGAATCATGGGTGAAGGCGGTGGCCTTTGGCTTCCACGAATCCACGCGGACACCGGAGCATGTTGCCAAGTCCTTGGAGACCTACGCAGCTGACCGGCGGATCTTCACCGGCGCCTACCAGACGCGGGAAGTCGCGCCTGGGTCGCTCCCCGCAGAGGTACCGGTGGCAACCTTCGGCACCCTGCGCAAAACACTCAACATCGGCTTCGGCCGGCTGCTGGAGACGCAACTGGTCACAGCCGTGACGGTCCGGACCTCACATCGGCGGCGCGGCCTGCTGCGCCGGATGATGTCCGAGGACCTGGCCATGGCGAAGGACGATGGCCTGGCAATGGCAGCCCTGACTGCGTCAGAAGGCTCCATCTATGGGCGCTTTGGCTACGGTGTGGCCAGCTTCGAACGGACCGTGAAAGTGGACACCACCGCCCGGTTCCGGCTCAACCACCATGCCGTCGGTACCGTGGACATCGCGGACCCCCGTGTGCTGCTGGACCTGGCGCCGGAAGTCTTCGACCGCGTGCACCGCCTGACGCCGGGATCGATCGGCCGCCAGGACTGGTACCGCCAACTGGCCTCTGGGTCCTTGGGCCGCGAGGGCAAAGAAGACCCTGCCGTCAAGGTGGCCCTGCACTACAGCCCCGACGGCACCGTGGACGGCTACGTCTCCTACAAATTCCTCGGCTGGGACACCGAGCCCTACACCATGCACGTGGTGGACCTCGTGGCGGCTACTCACGAGGCCTACCTGGAGCTCTGGCAGTTCCTGGCCGCCATCGACCTGGTTGAACGCATCACGTGGGAGGAAGCGCCGCTGGATGACCCGCTCACCTGGGCACTGGCCGATCCCCGCTGCATCGACTCCTCAGACAGCCGGGACATGCTCTGGCTCCGCATCCTGGACGTGGGCCAGGCGCTGGAAGCCCGGCACTACCCGGTTGACGGCAGGCTGGTGCTCGAGGTGCAGGACCCGCTTGGCCTCACGGCTGGAACGTTTGCCGTGGAAGTCAGCGGCGGCGAGGCCGCCGTCGTGCGTCTGGAAGCTGCGCAGGATCCTAACCTGACGCTGGATGTCTCCGCGCTGTCATCCATCTACCTCGGCGCCGTCAGCCCTGTGACGCTGAGGGCGGCGGGCCGGATCCGTGAACACACCCAGGGTGCGGCGCTCCGGGCACGCGGGATGTTCGCGGTGGAACGCGCCACGCACTGCCTCACGCACTTCTGAGCCCCGGCATTGCAGGCGCGCTTGGCCAGGGCCGGTCGTTGCCATGCGCTTTGACCCCTGTTGGCCGCTGCGACTAGAATAAGTGGGCGCGTACTACGTGCACGTTTCTAAAATCCACAAATCAGGATGACCCGGAAGATCCCTGCGATCGCCCGAACACCTGCGCCTGCGTTCCATAACGCGGGCGCGGCGGTTTGCCTGACCGACTAACTATCCACAACGGAGCCCCTACTACATGACCATCACCTCCACCGAGAAGCCCGGTACCCCCGTAGTCGCCATTAACGACATCGGTACCGCTGAGGACTTCCTCGCAGCAGTCGACGCCACCATCAAGTACTTCAACGACGGAGACCTCGTCGAAGGTACCGTCGTCAAGGTCGACCGCGATGAAGTTCTGCTCGACATCGGTTACAAGACCGAAGGTGTCATCCCCTCCCGCGAGCTGTCCATCAAGCACGATGTTGATCCCGGAGACGTTGTCTCCGTTGGCGATCTCGTCGAAGCCCTGGTGCTCACCAAGGAAGACAAAGAAGGCCGCCTGATCCTCTCCAAGAAGCGGGCTCAGTACGAGCGCGCCTGGGGCGACATCGAGAAGGTCAAGGAAGAAGACGGTGTTGTCACCGGTACCGTCATCGAGGTTGTCAAGGGTGGTCTTATCCTCGACATCGGTCTGCGCGGCTTCCTGCCCGCATCCCTCGTCGAGATGCGCCGTGTGCGCGACCTCGCTCCGTACATCGGTCAGAAGATCGAAGCCAAAATCATCGAGCTGGACAAGAACCGCAACAACGTTGTGCTGTCCCGCCGTGCATGGCTCGAGCAGACCCAGTCCGAGGTCCGCTCCACGTTCCTCAACAAGCTGGAAAAGGGCCAGGTCCGTCCCGGCGTTGTTTCCTCCATCGTCAACTTCGGTGCCTTCGTGGACCTGGGCGGCGTAGACGGCCTCGTTCACGTTTCCGAGCTGTCCTGGAAGCACATCGACCACCCGTCCGAGGTTGTCGAAGTTGGCCAGGAAGTCACCGTCGAGGTTCTCGAAGTCGACCTGGACCGCGAGCGTGTTTCCCTGTCGCTCAAGGCTACGCAGGAAGATCCGTGGCAGACCTTCGCCCGCACCCACGCCCTCGGGCAGGTTGTTCCGGGTAAGGTCACCAAGCTCGTTCCGTTCGGTGCGTTCGTACGTGTCGAAGACGGCATCGAAGGCCTCGTGCACATCTCCGAACTGGCAGTCCGCCACGTGGAGCTGGCTGAGCAGGTTGTCTCCGTTGGTGACGAGCTGTTCGTCAAGGTCATCGACATCGACCTCGAGCGCCGCCGTATCTCCCTCTCCCTCAAGCAGGCTAACGAGGGCGTTGACGCCGAGTCCACCGAATTCGATCCGGCTCTCTACGGCATGTCCGCTGAGTACGACGAAGAGGGCAACTACAAGTACCCGGAGGGCTTCGACCCGGAGTCCAACGAGTGGCTTGAAGGCTACGAGAACCAGCGCGCCGTCTGGGAGCAGCAGTACGCTGACGCCCAGACCCGCTGGGAAGCACACAAGAAGCAGGTTGCCCAGCACGCTGCCGACGACGCTGCAGCTGCAACGTCCGGTGACAGCGATTCCGGCACCACCAGCTACTCCTCCGAGCCTGCTGCCGAGTCCAACGCCGGGGCCGGTACCCTTGCTTCGGACGAGGCTCTTGCAGCTTTGCGCGAGAAGCTGACCGGCAACTAATTGCCACCGGCCCGGGGCTTCCCGGGCCAGCACAGCGGGCCCCTGCAAATGCGGGGGCCCGCTGTGCTTAATGCGCCATCCGTGGTTGGCCGGCCATCTGACCAGCACTTAATGCTCCCAAACGAGGGTTTCGGTGCGTCTACTGCGAGTTAGTTGAGAGTACGACGACGGCACTCACCACGCCGCCGTCGTCGTGCGTCAGGACCGCGCCTACGGCGGTGAGGAGCCGCTGCGCGCCGATGTTGGCTGCCGTGGTGTTGGCCACGACCTGGTGCAGTCCGGCGCGGCGGGCTTCCGCCAGCACCAGCCGCAACGCGGCGCCGCCGACACCGTGGCCGCGGTAGCGCCGGCCCAGCCAGATGCCCGTCTCAGCTGTTTCGTGTTGCGCCGTTTCCTCGTCCGTCAGCTTGAGCCTGATCGCGCCGGCCGGGCTGCCGTCGCAGAGCACTGCCCAGCTCTTTTCCGCGGCCGGTCCCTCCAGTCCCGCGGCTGCAGACCGGTGGTAGGCGCGGAACCAGTCGACGCGTTCCGCATTCCAGCCCGTCCCGTTGCCCAGCGGCGGTGTGACGTCATCCGCGGACGCATCCAGCTGCGCCAGCTCCAGCAGCCGCTCCAGCATAGGGTCGTCGACGTCTGCCAGACGGACTTCAGGGCAGCGGGACATCGAGCCACTCCGTTCCGGCCGGCGTGAGCACGGTTCTCCCGGCGGTGAGCGATAACACGCGTTCGGTGGCGGCAGTGATTTCTTCAGCATCGTCGGGCACGGCCAGGCGCAGGATCGTGTCCTGCGCGACGTAGCTGGTTTCAGCCATCACAAAACCGGCCGCCCGAAGATCGTTCTCCAGCCGTCCCGCAGCGGCGTGCGGCACCGATGCTGAGCAGATCCGCAGCCGGCTCCGGCGGACCAGCGGGGCCCGTTCCAGGGCCGCGGAAACCGACTCGGAATACGCACGCACCAGACCGCCGGCACCCAGCAGGATACCGCCGAAGTAGCGGACGACGACGGCACTGACGTCGCTGAGGTCCGTCAGGCCCGGCGCTGTTTCCCTCTTGATGATGGCTTCCAGCATGGGGATGCCGGCCGTGCCGGAGGGCTCGCCGTCGTCATTGGAGCGGTGGATGTCCCGGTCCGGCCCAAGGACGAACGCCGAGCAGTGGTGGCGGGCATCGTGGAACTCGCGGCGCAGGGCGGCCACCAGATCCCGCGCGGTGTCCTCATTGTCCGCGCGGCGCAGCACCGTGATGAACCTGGAGCGTTTGATCTCGATCTCGTGCCGGAACTCCGGCCCCAACGCGAGCGTGGTGTAGGCGGTGGCCCTGCTGTCTTGCTCTTGCACCGCCCAAGTCTAGTGCGAGCATGGGCCCACGCCGCCAGGGTTCCCTGGCTGAGCGCAGCGAAGTCAGGGAGGCGGTGGGGATTAGGGTGGTGGGATGCTGAAGATCGGTTTGACGGGCGGCATCGCCTCAGGGAAGTCAGTGGTCGCCGCACGCCTGGCGGAGCTCGGCGCGGTGCTGGTGGACGCGGATGCGCTGGCTCGGGACGTCGTTGAACCGGGAACGCCGGGGCTGGCCAGCGTGGTTGAAGCCTTTGGAGCGGACATGCTCGACGGCGGCGGCCGGCTGGATCGGGCCAGGCTGGGTTCCGTGGTGTTCGGCAATCCCTCGCAGCTGGCCGTGCTGAACGGCATTGTGCACCCGCTGGTCCGGGCCGCCGCGGACAGGATCATCGCCACAGCCCCGGGCGGCGCCATTGTGGTCCAGGACATTCCACTGCTCGTGGAGACGGGCCAGGGGAGCGGCTTCCATCTTGTCCTTGTGGTGGACGCGCCCGATGACGTCAGGATCGCCCGGATGCTCGAACACCGCGGCATGACGGCCGAGGATGCCCGGTCACGCATGGCTGCCCAGGCCTCGCGCGAGGCGCGGCTGGCCGCTGCCGACGTCGTGCTGGACAACTCCGGATCACTGGCGGACGTGACGGCGCAGGTGGACCGGCTCTGGGCCGAACGACTGGTGCCGTTCGCGCGCAACCTCCGGCGCAGCGTCAGGGCGGTCAGGGCAGGCATGGCAGTCTTGTCGGTGCCGCAGCAGGATTGGGCGGTCCAGGCTGCACGGCTTGGCGCCCGAATCACGGCCGCAGCACCGGACGACATCCTGGCTGTGGACCATATCGGCTCCACAGCCGTGCCTGGCCTGGCAGCCAAGGACGTCATCGACCTCCAGGTCACGGTGTCCGATCTCAACGCCGCGGACCGGATCGCACCGCTGCTGGCCGCTGCTGGCTTCCCGGCCGTGCAGGGGGTTGGCTTCGACGCTCCGAAACCGACGGATCCGGACCCGGCGCAGTGGCAAAAACGCTTCCACGCCAACGCGGACCCCGGACGCCCCGCCAACGTGCACGTACGGGCGGCCGGATCGTCCGGCTGGCGCTACGCGCTGCTCTTCCGCGACTGGCTCAGGAACGACCCGGAAGCCGCCGCCTTGTATGAAGACCATAAACGCGCGTTGACCGAACAGTTTGCCGGCAGTAGAGGTACCCACGCCTATGCGGAGGCGAAGGAGCCGTGGTTCACGGACGTCGCCTGGCCGCGTATGGACGGTTGGGCCGCGCGCACGGGCTGGGTGCCGCCGTCGTACGCGTCCTGATCCTGTCCGCCCGTTTCGGGTGATGTTCGCCGGTAACTGATCCGGCTTCCACTGTCGGTCCCCGGTTGTAGATTAGATGCATGAGCCTTGCCCAGGAGATCAACCGAGTCGTCGCTCCGTTTGAAGTCATCAGCGAGTTCCAGCCGGCCGGCGACCAGCCTGCCGCCATCACCGAACTCACGGAGCGGATCAGGAACGGCGAAAAGGACGTTGTCCTGCTGGGCGCCACCGGTACCGGCAAGAGCGCCACCACGGCGTGGCTCATCGAACAGGTCCAGCGGCCCACGTTGGTCATGGTGCAGAACAAGACCCTGGCCGCCCAACTCGCCAACGAATTCCGTGAACTCCTGCCCAACAACGCGGTGGAGTACTTCGTTTCTTACTACGACTACTACCAACCTGAGGCCTACGTAGCGCAGACGGACACCTTCATTGAGAAGGACTCGTCCATCAACGAGGAAGTGGAACGGCTCCGCCACTCCGCCACCAATGCGCTGCTGACCCGCCGGGACGTTATTGTGGTGGCCACGGTATCCTGCATCTACGGCCTGGGCACGCCGGAAGAGTACATTGCCGGCATGGTCACGCTCCGCAAAGGGGCGCAGATGAACCGCGACGACCTGCTCCGGAAATTCGTATCCATGCAATACGCGCGCAACGACATGGACTTCCACCGCGGCACGTTCCGGGTCCGCGGCGACACCGTGGAAATCATCCCGATGTACGAGGAACTCGCCATCCGCATCGAATTCTTCGGAGACGAGATTGAGAACATCCACACTCTCCATCCGCTGACTGGCGAGCTGATCCGGGACGAAGAGGAAATGTACGTCTTCCCGGCCTCGCACTATGTGGCCGGGCCCGAGCGGATGGCCCGGGCCATCAAGCGGATCGAGGACGAACTCGCCGAACGCCTGGCCGTCCTGGAAGGCCAGAACAAGCTGGTGGAAGCCCAGCGGCTCCGGATGCGCACCACCTACGACCTCGAAATGATGCAGCAGATGGGCTTCTGTAACGGCATCGAAAACTACTCGTCGCACATCGACGGCCGTGCCCGCGGGACCGCTCCGCACTGCCTCATCGACTACTTCCCGGACGACTTCCTGCTGGTGATCGACGAATCCCATGTCACCGTGCCGCAGATCGGCGCCATGTACGAGGGCGACATGTCCCGCAAGCGGAACCTCGTGGACTTCGGCTTCCGCCTGCCGTCGGCCATGGACAACCGACCCCTGAAATGGGACGAATTCCTCCAACGCGTGGGCCAGACGGTCTACCTGTCGGCCACTCCCGGCAAGTACGAACTCGGCAAGGCTGACGGTTTTGTGCAGCAGATCATCCGGCCCACCGGACTGATCGACCCTGAGGTTGTGGTCAAGCCCACCAAGGGCCAGATCGATGACCTCCTCGGCGAGATCAAGACCCGCACGGCAAAGAACGAACGCGTCCTGGTCACCACCCTGACCAAGCGAATGGCGGAGGACCTCACCGACTACCTGCTGGGCCACGGCATCAAGGTCGAATACCTGCACTCGGACGTGGACACCCTCCGACGCGTTGAACTGCTCCGGGAACTCCGGATGGGTGTCTTCGACGTCCTGGTGGGCATCAACCTGCTTCGCGAAGGCCTGGACCTGCCCGAGGTCTCCCTGGTGAGCATCCTGGACGCGGACAAGGAAGGCTTCCTGCGCTCGGCGACTTCGCTGATCCAGACCATCGGCCGTGCTGCCCGCAACGTGTCCGGCGAGGTCCACATGTACGCGGACCGCATCACCGACTCCATGGCCAAGGCTATCGACGAGACCAACCGGCGCCGCGCCATCCAGGTTGCCTACAACACGGAACGGGGCATCGATCCGCAGCCGCTGCGGAAGAAGATTGCGGACATTACCGACCAGCTGGCCAAGGAAGACGCCGACACCCAGGAGCTGCTCAACAACAACCGGCTGGCCAAGGGCGCCAAACGTGGCAAGTCTGCGGCAAAGGGCTCGGCACAGCTCCGCAAGGACGGCCTCGCCGCGGCACCGGCCGAAGACCTCGTGGGCCTCATCGAACAACTGACCGAACAGATGCACGGCGCTGCCGCCGAACTCCAGTTCGAGGTGGCCGCGCGGATCCGGGACGAGGTCAGTGACCTTAAGAAGGAGCTCCGCCAGATGCAGTCGGCCGGCCACGCCTAGTCCACCCCCGGGCGCCAAAGGGACGTGGCAGTCGGGGCATGTTTCCGCATGTCGCGACGCCTACTGTACAGTTAACGTCACGTAGGGGAGTATCCCGAGCGCTACGATCGTCAACACGCCAGGCACAGTTGCCTGGCCGGGCGTAGCGGGCCGCCATGTCAGCACCAAGTGCACAGGCTGGCCGGAGAGACTTACACCATTTCTCTGTACCCTGCGAAAGGCTAACCTGTGCCCGAATTACCAGTGTGGTTCGAGGTCGGCTCACTTGTCGTCCTTGGCCTGATCCTCCTCATTGACCTTCTACTGGTCGTCCGTCGCCCCCACGAGCCTTCCATGAAGGAAGCCGGCCTGTGGGTTGCGTTCTACGTCTCCCTGGCCCTGCTGTTCGCCGGGGCCATGTTCTTCTTTACCGGCGCCGAATTCGGCGGCCAGTTCGTGGCCGGCTGGGTCACTGAATACAGCCTCAGCATCGACAACCTGTTTGTCTTCATCATCATCATGGCCCGATTCTCCGTGCCCCGTAAGTACCAGCAGGAAGTCCTGATGGTGGGCATCATCATCGCCCTGATCCTGCGCGGCATCTTCATCCTCCTCGGCGCCATCGTGATCGAGCAGTTCAGCTGGGTGTTCTACATCTTTGGCGCGTTCCTGCTCTGGACCGCCTGGAAGCAGGCCCAGGACGAAGGCGAGGACGAAGAGGACAAGGAAAACCCGCTCATCGCCCGGATCCGCAAGGTCATCCCCATGTCGGAGAAGTTCGACGGCGGCAAGCTGCGCACCACGGTGGACGGCAAGAAGGTCTTCACACCCATGCTGATCGTGTTCATCACCATCGGCCTGACCGACCTCCTGTTCGCAGTGGACTCGATTCCCGCGATCTTCGGCCTGACGCAGAGCCCGTTCATTGTCTTCACCGCCAACCTGTTCGCCCTGATGGGCCTGCGCCAGCTCTATTTCCTGCTGGGTGGCCTGATGAACCGCCTGATCTACCTGAAGCACGCGCTGTCCTTCATCCTGGCGTTCATCGGTGTGAAGCTGGTGCTCCACGCCATGCACGTGAACGAACTGCCGTTCATCAACGGCGGCAACCACATCGAGTGGGCCCCCGAGATTCCGACATTCGTCTCCCTGGCCGTCATCGTGGGCACCATCGTCGTTGCCGTGATTGCCAGCCTCCTGAGCTCCAAGGCAAAGACGGCCCACCTGGACCCCCGCCTCGAGGAAGACGCCAAGAAGAGCCTCAGCGAAGCCGAGTAGGCTGTCTCCGCGTTTTGTTGACGCATCATGCATTTCCACTGATCCCGGCCGCACGGCGGCCGGGATCAGTGGCTTAATCTGCCCCTGTAGGACCTGGCCGCCCAGGACTATGCTCGGACCATGGCCCGCACACTGATCACGGAAAGAGGAGTGCGCCAGGTGCAACGGCGCACCGTGGTGCTGCTGAGCGCGGCCCAGGTTTTCGGTGGCATCGGCACCGGAGCCACGGTTTCGATTGGTTCCATCCTGGCCGTGGAACTTTCCGGTTCCAGCGTGTGGGCGGGTGCCGTGGCCACGGTTATGACATTGGGGGCCGCGCTGACAGCGCTGCCCCTTGCTTCGCTGGCGGACCGGCGGGGCCGTCGGGCCGGGCAGGTCACGGGGCTTTCCGCCGCCCTGGCCGGCACAGTTCTGATAGTGCTGTCGGTGGTGTCCGGCTTGTTCGTCCTCCTGGTGCTGGGGGCGTTGGGCATCGGGGTGGGTACCGCGGCCAGCCTGCAGGCACGCTTCGCCGCCGTCGACCTTGCGGATGCTGAACACCGCGGCAGGGCGCTTTCCGCCGTGGTGTGGGCTGTGACGGTCGGCGCCGTGGCCGGACCCAACCTGATCCAGCCCGGCACCGTGGTGGGCCTGGCACTCGGCCTGCCGCCCGTCGCCGGACCGTTCGTGATCTCCGCAGCCGGACTCCTGCTGGCCATTGTGCTGCTTTTCGCTGGCCTCAGGCCGGACCCGCTCCTGCTCGCGCGGGAAATCGCCGCCCGGGATCTTGCCACTCAGGAACCCGCTGCGCTGGATCTCGACGCCCAGCCAGCTGGCGGGAAAATGCAGGGCACGCCACCACGTACGGCCGACCAGCAAGGCCCCACCACCCGCAACGCAGGCGGGGGCTCACTTGTCCGCGGGCTGCGGGCAATCCGCCAGTCCAGGGCTTCCTGGCTGGCGCTTGCCGCCGTCGTCGGAGCGCACGCCGTGATGGTGGGCGTGATGTCCATGACCCCGCTGCATTTGCAGGAACTCGTGGCCGGACCGGGTGCTTCCCATGCCGGCCACGCCGCCTCCGGCGATGTCCTGGTGATCATCGGCTTCACCATCTCCCTGCATATCGCAGGCATGTTCGCGTTGTCGCCGGTCATGGGCTGGCTGACGGACAAGGCAGGCAGGACTGAGACCATCATGATCGGCTTCGCCACGCTGATCGCTGCCGTCGCCGTCGCAGGGTTTGGCCAGACGTCCACCGTCGCGGTGGCCGTGGGACTTGTCCTGCTGGGCATGGGCTGGTCTGCGGCCACCATTTCCGGGTCCACGCTGCTGGCGGAGAGCGTTAGCCAGGAGTCCCGTGTGGTGGTCCAAGGTGTGTCGGACATGCTGATGGGCGCCGCAGGTGCGGTGGGCGGGGCCACCTCCGGACTGATCCTCAGCTGGGCCGGCTACCTGGGGCTCAACATGGCAGGCGGACTGGTGGGGGCTGCTGTCCTGACCGCCGCCGTCGTTGCCCTGGTGGCGCGCCGCCGCAGCCCGGCGGCCGGCTCAGCTGCCGGCTGAGCCGGCAACCGAGCGCACCATACCCAGCAGCCGCCCGAAAATGGCCTCGCCGTCGTCGGCTATGCCGTCATGGTGGAAGTCGGGTGTCTCCCATGCCTGGAGTCCGCGCACGGCAGCCGCCGTTTCCAGGGACAGATCGCGGTCCACGTAAATATCGTCCCGGTAAACCGCGGCGGCAACCGGCACTCCGTTCGCGGCCAGTTGCGTGTGGTCATAGAGCGGCTTCCAGTCGGTCTTGGCGGCCAGCAGTTGCGCGACCTGCTGCAGCGGCGCCAATGCGGCATCCTGCTCGAAGTACCACGGGTACACCATCTCGCCGGTCAGCAGCAGCGGCTCTGCATCCGGGCGGAATGCCGGATTTTCGTCCAGTACTCGCCAGGCAGCCCAGCCGGTCGCCTGTCCCTGCCCGTAGATGGACTCATGCAGCAGGGCGTACAGCGGGTTCGCCAGGCGGGACACGATGCCCTGGACCTGCTCCAGGAAGGCATCGGAGAGCCTGGTCCCTTGTGGGGTCTCGGTGAAGGCGTCCTCCAGCAGGTAGTGCAGGCCGTCCACGCGCGTGTTTCCGCCCAGGAAGGAGCCCACCATCTGGAACCGTTCCGCCGTGAGCCGGCCGCCGTCGGGAAGGAACTCCTCGGACTGCCGAAGGTGCGATGCGATCGCGTTCACTGTCCGGCGGTCCTCCGGATACCAGCTGAAGTACTCAGTGTTGCGGGCCGCAACCCGCGCGAACGTGGCGCGGTAGACGTCGTCGGGATGGCCGGCGAGCGGCGCAAGTCCGCCCGTGATGAGAGCTTCCTTCAGCCCGTCCGGGGCAAAGGACAGGTACGTCAGCGCGCAGAATCCGCCGTAGCTTTGGCCGTAGATGCTCCAGGGGCCGGAGCCGAGCGCCGCACGGATGAGCTCCGCGTCGGCGACGATGGAATCCGCACGGAAATGCTCAAGGTACGCAGCCTGTGCCACGGCCGTTCCACGCGCCGGCAGCGTGTTCCGGTCAACGGGGGTCGAAAGCCCGGTGCCGCGCTGGTCCAGCATCAGGATCCGGAATTCCCGGGCCGCAGCCTTGCTCCAGCCGCTCAGCGAAGTCAGCCTGTTGCCGCGGCCGCCCGGCCCGCCCTGGAGGAATAGCAGCCAGGGAAGCTGTTCGGCTTCAGCCCCGGTGTGGGCCGACGAGACGTACTCACGTGCGAAGACTGTGATGGTCTCGGGGTCGTCGCCGCTCCCTGGAGCGAAGTGGTCCAAGGGAACGGTGAAGTAGTGCTCAGCGGTGCGCATGCCCCGGAATTCGTGCCGGGCCTTAACAAAATGCGGGACAGGGGTCCGCGTTTGCGTCGTTTGAGAGGAAGCGTCCCGCTCAGCCACGGATGGAAGCTGCCGTTCTGGTGCCAAAGCTCTCCAGCGCGTCGCCGGTCAGCCGGAACGTGGACCAGCCATCCAGGGGACGGGCGCCGAGGCTGCGGTAGAAGTTGATGGACGGTTCGTTCCAGTCCAGGACGCTCCACTCAACCCGGGCGTAGCCTCTCTCGACGGCGGTGGCGGCCAGGTGCTGCAGGAGCGCCTTGCCGTGACCTTCGCCGCGGGCGTGCGGGCTGACGTAGAGGTCTTCAAGGTAGATGCCGTGGACGCCTTCCCAGGTGGAGTAGTTCAGGAACCAGAGAGCGAATCCCTGGACCTCGCCTGCGCTGTTCTCAGCCATCGTGGCAAACACGCGCGGGTTCGCGCCGAACAGGACCTCAGCCAGCATTTCCGGTGTGTTGCGGACCGCGTCCGGTTCCTTCTCGTAGATGGCCAGTTCGTGGATCATCTGCAGAATGGGGGGGACGTCTTGCCGGGTGGCGGGGCGGATTGCACTCATGGTCCGAGTTTACTAGCGGGCCGTGATCCCTACTGCCAGGATCCCTATTGCCAGCGAAGCTGCGATGTCCCGTAGCGGACGGGCCCGTTGCTGTATTCCAAGGGCACGCCGTCCGCCATGATGGGCGGCCCAACATATCGCAGGCGGCCGTAGGGGCTGTCCATCACGCGGAAGTCCGGGTCAGGCAGCGAACCACCGTGACCGGCCACCGCGGGCAGCCGGAACAATTCTTCAGCGGTGCGGGCCAACGAAAGCCGGGCCGCTCCGCCTCGTCCGCTTCGGAGCCGTTCGGCCAGCAAGGCAAGTGCTGCCGCCGCCAGGCCATAACCGGTGGCATGATCCAGTGCCTGCACTGGAAGCGCCCCCGGCTGCCACCCGTCATCAGTCGTGCGGCCATACCGTTCGGCAATGCCGCAAGCGGCCTGTACCAGGCTGTCGAAACCGCGCCGTCCGTTCCAAGGGCCGCCGCTGCCCCAGGCACTGAGGGCGACTATGACGAGGTCGGGCCGGGCATGCAACAGCGCTTCGGGCGCCAGTCCGAAACGGTCCAGCCCGCCGTCGCGGTAACCCGTGACCACCACATCGGCAGACCCAATGAGGCGCCTGACCGCTTCCATAGCGGCAGGATCCCGGAGGTCCGCCTCGGCACTGCGCTTGTTAAAGCCCGAGTCAATGAACACATCGCTCAGCTCCGGAAGCTGGGGCGGGTCGATGCGCAGGACGTCCGCGCCCAGGGCGCCCAGGAGGCGTGTGGCCGTGGGGCCGGCAATGACGCGGGTCAGGTCCAGCACCTTTAGCCCGGCTAAGCCTTGATCCACCGATCCGCCTGGGCGGATGAGCTGAATTCGGTTTCGGCTCGTTGTGCGGGCGAAGGGCGTGCTGGGGTGCCGGGCCTCGCTGCCCCTTGAGTG